>JAPXTA010000134.1:0-3552 GCA_033812735.1 Hyphomicrobiaceae bacterium
CGCTGTAGAAGCGCTTCCAGAATGCCCCATTCAGAACGAGCACGACGAACGCTGAGAGCGCGAACGCGGCTGTTTCCGGTTTCATGCTTATCTGACGGCGCAACATCGACTCCGGATACCTAGACGGTGACTCGGTGGTCCCTGCCTATGCATCACGGCCCGAAGGCGGGCAACATTGTGACGATCGTTTTACATGGATGGCCCCGTCGAAGGACGAATAGTCGCGCCACCCCGCGGTCCAAGCACGCCAGGCTCGCCGTCAGGCGACATGCGCCGCCTTCAGGCGCTGCGGCGGTTGCACGATCGCGAGGAAGTTGGCCAGACGGCGTTCGGCGGTCTGTAGGTCCGGGGCAATGCCGCCGGTTATGCCGCCATCGCTGTAGCAACGCCACGTGAAGCCGGCGGCATTGCTGCGGGTCTGAAACGACGTGATCGATCCGATGGCAAAATGCGGATCGCCTTCGCTGTAGAAGTTGATAATTCCGGTAAATGGGCAGCGCTTCGACAACATGAGAGATCTCCTTCTGCCGCCGCAAGTTGCCTCGCGTCAGGTCCGGCGAGCTCCCCCGAGCTCTTTTCCCCAAGGTCCGATTTAAGCACGCGCCCGATTGGGTCGGGCGCGCCTCAGTTGCGTTCGTGGCCAAATGGCTGTTCGTGTTGGCTCGTCTAAGAGATAAATTTCCTTAGACGAACGTCTTAAGCGTAACACGGCATTTTCCGGGAGGTCCACACCGAAATTGGCCTCTGCTTTCGTGGCCGGTTGCCTTGTGGATGGCTCGCTTGCCGGGTCAATTTCCTTCCATCGAGGCCCGTCGCACGGTTGCATTCCGCCGACCGCGCGGTATTGGCAGTATGCCTATAGGTCGACCAAGGGAGGGCCGTCTGCAGCGATGAAGGACCTTTCCACCTCGACGCCGGGTGCTGACGCCGCCGTTCCGGCAGGGGTCACGCCGTCGATGGCGCAATTCCTCGAGATCAAGGCGGCCAATCCGGACTGCATCCTCTGGTACCGGATGGGCGACTTCTACGAGTTGTTCTTTCAGGATGCGGTCGTCGCGTCGGAAGTGCTCGGTATCGTGCTTACGAAGCGCGGCAAGCATCTCGGTGAGGATATCCCGATGTGCGGCGTGCCGATCCACCGCGCAGACGAATATCTCCAGCGGCTGATCAGGCGCGGGTTGCGGGTTGCGGTCTGCGAGCAGTTGGAGGATCCGGCTGAGGCGAGAAAGCGCGGCTCGAAGGCCGTCGTGCGCCGCGATGTCGTCCGCCTCGTGACGCCGGGAACGCTGACCGAAGACACGCTGCTCGACGCGCGTGTTCGCAATTTCCTCACGGCCGTCTTCAAGCTACAGCGGCCTGAGACACCGTCGGCGGGGATCGAGTACGCGGTCGCCTCGCTCGACATCTCCACCGGCGAGTGTGAGGTCGGGCTCGCCTCGGATGGCGATTTGCAAAGCGAACTTGCGCGCCTCGCGCCGAGTGAGCTGCTCGCGAGCGAGGATGGCATTGCCGATCCGCTCATCGCCACCTGGGCCACGCACAACCGTACGGCAATGTCACCCGTCCCGGATGCGTCTTTCGACAGCATGGCCGGCGAACGACTCCTGAAAGCCTATCTCGGCGTCAGCGATCTGGCAGCGTTCGGCGCTTTCACGCGCGGCGAACTCGCGGCGCTTGGGGCTCTGCTGAAGTATGTCGAGCTGACGCAGATCGGCAAGCGTCCCGTCGTGCGTGCGCCGCGACGGACGGGGCAAGGGAGCGTTCTCGTCATCGACGCTGCAAGCCGTGCGAGCCTGGAATTGTTGCGCTCGAGTTCCGGTGAGAAGAGTGGGAGCCTGCTTGCAGCGATCGATCGCACCGTGACGGGACCCGGCGCGCGCGAACTCGCCGGGAGGTTGGCGAGCCCGTCGACCGATATGTCCGAGATTGCCGCTCGGCTCGATGCGGTCGCGTGGTTGATGTCGGCTGATTTGACGCGCGGCGATCTGCGCGATGGACTGCGCCGTTCGCCCGATCTGGCGCGTGCGATGTCGCGGCTTGCCCTGCAGCGCGGCGGGCCGCGCGATCTCGCCGCCGTTCGGGACGCGCTTAGGGTTGCCGACGATTGCCGGAGGCTGCTTGCCAAACAGGCGAAGCCGGTCGGTTTGCCTGCCGCCCTGCAGCAAAGCATGGATCAGCTTGGCGCGGCGGGCGACAAACTCTATGGCCGTCTCGCGGCCGCGCTCGTCGACGAGCCGCCGCCGTTCCGCCGTGACGGCGGGTTCGTGCGCGAGGGCTTTTCCAAGGACATCGACGAGGCGCGCCGGCTGCGGGAGGATAGCCGTCAAGTCATGGCCGCGCTTGAGTTCAAATACGTCGAGCAAAGCGGCATCAAGACACTGAAGGTCCGCCACAACAACATCCTCGGCTACTACATCGAAGTTGGTGCGGTCTCGGCTAAGCCGCTTATGTCGCCGCCGCTTTCCGATACGTTCCGTCACCGCCAGACGATGGCGAGTGCCGTCCGTTTCACGACCGAGGAACTCGTCCAGATCGAGGGTAAGATCGCAAGTGCTGGCGAGCGCGCCCTCAATCTCGAACAGGACGTGTTCAACGACCTCGTCAATGCCTTGCTGGCGCACGAGCGCGACCTGACGTCGGTTGCCACGGCCCTTGCGTCGCTCGACTGCAACGCGGCTCTCGCTGAAATCGCCGTCGAGCAGAATTATGTACGTCCCGAACTGATCAGCGGCACATCTTTCGAAATCAAAGGCGGCCGCCACCCCGTCGTCGAACAGTCGCTCAAGGCCGCGCGGCGGGGACCATTCATCGAGAACGACTGCATCCTCGGGCGCGCGGCCGATACCGAGGCTGAGGCGGGCCGCGGCGGGTTCGAGGATGGCGCTGCTACCGGCCGGATCTGGCTCGTGACCGGACCGAACATGGCTGGTAAATCGACGTTCCTGCGCCAGAACGCCCTCATCGTCGTGCTGGCGCAGATGGGCTCGTTCGTGCCTGCGAAGTCGGCGCGGATCGGAGTTGTCGACCGGCTGTTCTCACGCGTCGGTGCCTCGGACGATATCGCCCGGGGGCGTTCCACGTTCATGGTGGAAATGGTCGAGACGGCCGCGATCCTCAACCAGGCGACGGAGCGCTCGCTCGTGATCCTCGACGAGGTCGGCCGTGGAACCGCGACCTTCGACGGCCTTTCGATCGCCTGGGCGACAGTCGAGTTCCTGCACGCGGTGTCGAAATGCCGGGTTCTCTTCGCCACGCACTACCACGAGATGACTGCGCTCGCGGGCAAGCTCTCCGAGGTCTCCAACGTCACCATCGACGTCAAAGAATGGCACGACGACATCGTCTTCCTGCACAAGGTCAAGGCAGGCGCAGCCGACCGCTCCTACGGCATTCAGGTCGCCAAGCTTGCCGGCCTGCCTGGTCCGGTGATCAAACGGGCAGGGGAAGTGTTGAAGCTTCTCGAGAAGACCGAACGGCGCTCGGGCGGCGCCACCGCACTGGACGATCTGCCGCTTTTTGCGGCCGCCCGGCCGCAAGGTCATGCCCCAGGCG
>JAPXTA010000134.1:3562-14228 GCA_033812735.1 Hyphomicrobiaceae bacterium
CGCCCTCGGCAGTCGACGAGGCACTTCGGGCCATCAATCCCGACAACCTTACGCCGAAAGCCGCGCTCGATGCGCTCTACAAGCTGAAGGCCTTGCAGTCCGGCCCTCGGTCGGAGTAAGGCAGCGCACCCGACTTCGCAGGGCCGCATCTGCGGCCAAGCCCGCCAAAATCATAACAACCCCAGGGGAGTACGTTGATGGCCGCGCCGCTCAAGATCATGATCATGGGGGCCTCGTACGGCTCACTCCTCGGCACCAAGCTCGCGCTTGCCGGCCACGACGTGCATCTCATCTGCCTTCCGGCCGAAGCTGATCTCATCAACGCCGAAGGCGCGATTGTGCGTCTGCCGGTCAAGGGCCGGCAGGGTTTGGTCGAGGTCAATTCCAAGACGCTGAAGGGCAAGCTGACTGCGGGCGGTACGACGAGTGCCAATCCGAAGTCATTCGATCTCATCGCGCTTGCGATGCAGGAGCCGCAGTACCGCTCGCCGGGCGTGCGCGAATTGCTTGATGCCGTCGCCAAGGCGAAGGTGCCGTGCATGTCGATCATGAATATGCCGCCGCTGCCATATCTCGCGCGGTTGCCGGGCCTCGACATGCAGGCCGTTCGTGCGGCCTTTACCGAGGCGGCTGTGTGGGACAGCTTCGATCCTGCCTTCATGACGCTCTGCAGCCCCGACCCGCAGGCGTTCCGTCCGCCGGAAGAAAAGATCAACGTTCTTCAAGTGCGGCTGCCGACCAACTTCAAGTCCGCGGCATTCCAGGATGCGGCGCACACCGCGATCCTCCGCCGTCTCGAAGCCGACGTCGATGCTTCACGCTTCGCCGTCGACGGCGCACTGGTGGAATTGCCGGTCAAGCTCAAGGTTCATGACAGCGTGTTCGTGCCACTCGCGAAGTGGGCGATGCTGCTTGCGGGCAATTACCGCTGCGTCGAGGCCGAGACGGTTCGCCCCATCAAGGATGCCGTTCATTCGAATATCGAAGAGACCCGCGCGGTCTACGAATGGGTCGTCAAACTCTGCACGTCGCTCGGCGCGGCTGCCGGTGACATGGTGCCGTTCGAGAAATACGCTAACGCGGCGCTGTCGCTCGGCTCGCCGTCCTCGGCCGCACGTGCCCTTGCCGCGGGCGCCACCAATATCGAGCGGGTCGACAAGCTGGTGCAGATCATTGCCAAGGGTAAGGGCATGCAGTCCGACGCCGTGGACCAGACGGTGGCGCGGGTCGATGGCTGGCTGGCGCGCAATCGCGCCAAAGCCGGCTGACTTTCGCCGCAGGGTATACGACCTTCTTGACCTGGATCAAAGGAAAGGGCTTGTCGGTCGCGCGACAAATCTGCCATTAGCAAGGCTATAGCCTGATGCCGCCCGACTTCCGGACGGCACAAATGAGAAAAGAGTGGGACCGAACCCATGCCTGAGAAACCGCAGAGCTTGCAGGACACGTTTCTGAATTACGTCCGCAAGCAGAAAACCCCTCTGACGATTTTCCTCATCAATGGGGTCAAGCTGCAGGGCATCGTGACTTGGTTCGACAATTTCTGTGTTCTGCTGCGCCGTGATGGGCATTCGCAGTTGGTTTACAAGCATGCCATCTCGACCATCATGCCGGGTGCGCCTGTGCAACTGATGGATCAGGAGACGAACGACGGTTCGCAAGGCTGACAAGCGAGGAGGGCCGGCGCCAGAGGACAACGGCACCGGTCAGTCCGACAATTCAAGCGAGCAGATCGAGCGGCCTCGGAAGACGGCGGGGCGCGCGCCGCATCTGCTTGAAGGACGCTCCGTCGGGACGCGTGCCCTAGTGCTTGTGCCGCAGCCGCCGGGTGGCCGCCGCTTCAAGTCCGGCGACGTTCCAGGTCCGGACGCCGTGCGTCCCGCCTCACTGCATTCGCCCGAGGATCGATTGAGCGAGGCGCGCGGTCTCGCCGAAGCCATCGACCTGACGATAGTCGACGCTGTTATCGTGCCGCTTCCGAAGCCGTCGCCTGCAACACTCTTCGGCAAGGGGAAGGTCGAGGAGATCAAGCAGCAGATCGAAGCAGGCGAAGTGACGCTCGTCGTCGTCGATCACGCTTTATCGCCGGTCCAGCAGCGTAACCTCGAACAGGCCTGGGACGCCAAGGTGCTCGACCGCACCGGTCTCATTCTCGAAATCTTCGGACGGCGCGCGCAGACGAGGGAAGGCCGTCTTCAGGTCGAACTCGCGCACCTGTCGTTCCAGAAAAGCCGGATGGTCCGCTCCTGGACACACCTTGAACGTCAGCGCGGCGGCGCCGGCTTCCTCGGTGGTCCCGGTGAACGCCAGCTCGAGCTCGACCGCCGTATCATCCAAGACAAGATCGACAAGCTTAAGCGCGAGCTGGTGGAGGTTGCCCGCACGCGCGAACTTGGCCGCGCTGGGCGCCGCAAGGTGCCCTACAAGATCGTTGCCATTGCCGGCTACACCAATGCTGGCAAATCAACGCTCTTCAATCGCTTGACTGGGGCCGGGGTCGATGCCCGTGATCAGGTTTTCGCGACGCTCGATCCGACGATGCGTGAAGTGCGGGTGTCGCCGGGACGCAAGATCATCCTCTCGGATACCGTCGGGTTCATCTCGGATTTGCCGACCGGTCTCGTATCCGCTTTCAAAGCGACCCTCGAAGAAGTACTTGAGGCGTCGCTCATTCTGCACGTTCGCGATATTTCGCATCCCGAGACCGACGCACAGGCCGCGGACGTCGAGCATGTGCTTGCAGAACTCGGCGTCGATCCGCATGCCGCTGAAAGCCCGATCCTCGAAGTTTGGAACAAGATCGATACTCTGTCGCCCGACCGCGTCGAGGAGGTGCGCCGTGATGCGGCACGTCGCGAGCGAAAGCCGGTGCTCGTCTCGGCCGTGACCGGCGAAGGTGTCCCGGAACTGCTGGCTGCGATTGACCGTCGGCTCGGCGTCGACGATCGATTGATGACCGTTCACATCAGTGCGGGCGATGGCCGCACGTTGAGCTGGCTTTATGAGAATACCGAAGTTGTCGACCGCCGCCACGGCGACGACGGTGACCTTTATCTGCGCCTGCGCGTCGGTGAGGACAAGCGCGGCAGGCTCGAGAGCCAGCTGCGCAAGGCCGGCGCCCGCATCGTCAGAGCTTGACCGTTACGGTGCCGCGCCGAGGGCCGTCAGCCGCGCGCGTGCGGCGGCCGCGTTCGTGCTGCCGGGTGTCGAGATCGCCTTGCGGTAGTCGGCGATAGCCTTGTCCCGCTCGCCGGTCTTTTCATGTACCGCGCCCCGATAGGTATACGCGGAGGGATGACTTGGATTGCGATCGATGATTGCGTTGAAGTCGGCGAGTGCCAGCGGCCACTGTTCTCGATCGCGATGAACGAGACCCCGGTTCAATTGCGCGTAGTCGAAGCGTGGACTGATCGCGAGGGCTGCCTCGAAATCCTTCATGGCATCGTCGTAGCGCTTTTCGAGACGGTGGACGACGCCGCGGGCGGCATAGGGCAACGGCGCTTGCGGGTTCAGCCTTATCGAGTCTGAGTAGTCCGTCAGCGCGCGGGCGTAGTCGCCTTTGCGAAAATGCAGATTGCCGCGGTCGTTGCGATAGCCGGCATGGCGCGGCGCGAGTTCGACGGCGCGATCCAAGTCTGCCAAGGCCTCGATGACCATATTGTTATCGAGATAGATCATGGCGCGCGCACGATAGTTGAACGGCTCGTTCGGTTGAGCCGCTACACGCCCGCTCGCCATATCGAGCTTGCGCTCGAATTCAGCCTGCTTGGCGGTGGACGGTTGTGGGGTTGCATCCGGCTCGCGACCGGCGGAGGGGAGTGGCGGCGGGACGACGAGGTCGCCGCCGCAAATCTGGCGCAGGGCCTGCCACTGCGTTGCATCGAGGGCGCTGGTCGTGGGATAGGCCGGCTGTCCTTCGATCTTGGCGATACGCTCGGGCGTTGCCGGGTGGGTCGAAAAGAGGTCGCTTGGCGCGTAGCGGCTGCGACTGCTCGGCGCCGGATTGCGGTTGCCTTCGAGACGGCGGAATAGACCTGCGAAGGGCTTCGGCGAAATGCCTGCTTGCTTCAGCATGGCAAGGGCGTAGTCGTCGGCTTCCCGCTCCGCCGTTCTCGAGTAGGCCAGTTGCGCCAAGATTTGCCCGGCGTTGCCGAGTGCGCCCGGGGTACCGGTGAAGATCATCTGGATGAGTGCCCAGAAGCCGACCGAGCGTACGAGGCCGGCTTCCGGGTGCAGTTCGGCGCCATGGCCGAGTTCGTGAGCAACGACGCCGGCGAGTTCGTCTGCGTTGGCGGCCCGTTGGATAATCGCGCGTGTAAGTACGACGCGCCCGCCAGGGACGGCGAACGCATTGACGATATTCCAGTCGAGCACGACGATCCGGGCCGCTGCCCCAGGGTCGTCTGGTGCCAGCCGCTGCATTAGCGCCTGAACCGCGCGCCGCCCCGGCTCCGCATCGCAAACCGTTCGCGACGGCAACGATCTGAGGACGCTCTCACCCAACGTTTGGCGCGCCTTTTGTGGCATCAGCGACGCGATGCCTTTCGAGGGCGAGAGATCGAAGGCGAAGACGGCTGCCGCGATGGAGAAGACGGCGGCGCCTGCCGCGAGGCCGGGGCGCAGACCTTCGAGGCGGTTGGCTGCGACGCCAAGCTGCGGCGCGGCGGCTTTCAATGCGATCGCAAAACCGGGGTCGGCGACAAACAGTGTGGCGCCTGGCATCGCACGGGTCGCAAGAACGATGTCTCTCGCCCCGGTCCGCAGCGGCACATTCGTCGTCAGACCGTCGTAGAGCCAGATGGCTGGTGCATGGTCGTGATGGCGGCCCGAGATGCGCACGCCGTCGAGGGTCAGAGTGAGATCGACCTCGATCGACCGGGCGGTGCGGCCGTCCGTGAGCCTGCCGGCATAAGTGCGCGTTGGTTCAGAAGGCATCGAGATCGAAGGCTTGGGCGAGCCCTTCCCCGGTTTGATCCATGGCCGAACGGTTCTGCGACAATAGCGCGGGTTCGAACGGTCCGACGATCTTCAACCGTTCCGCATAGTACCGCATGCTGCGGGCGGTCGCGACCGGCCGCAGAATGTAGAGCGACAGGTAGGTAATGAGCGAGTTCGTGAAGAACAGCCACATGATCTGCCAGCCGCGCACGTTGAGTTCGAAGCGGTGCAGGGGGAGCGGGCTGCCGTCGCCGCCGAATTGAGTGGAACGTGCGAGGTGGTTGTAGAGCTTGGCATAGTAGAAGCTGCTCATCAGCGACCACACGAAGATGGTCGCTATCACGATTGCCGCGATCATGCCCCAGTCGCGGGACTTCAGAAGCATCCACCAGAAGGGATCCTGGACGTTGATGCCCCGGCCGATCGCGCCGCCTATGCCCCAGAGCATTGCGACGAAGAGGATTATCGATCCGAACCACAGCAGCGCGAAGTGGCCGTACATCGGGCGGGCTTCGCCGACAAAGCGCAACCGCTCCGCGCCGAGATGTGTATCGCTTGAGATCATGCGCTGCAGGAGTACGGCACGGTACGGGGCGATCCAGAACAGAGTGAGCGGATAGGCGAGCGTCAGTGCCCAGCTCCAGAAGCCGTAAGGCGTCGATGAGCCGTCAAGCGATCCTCTAATGCCGCGCCATGAGGTGCGTGCGAGCCGGTAGCGGCGGGCGCGATAGAAGGCGATTGCCGTGAGGACTGGATAGACGACTGCGAAGAGCGCGATCTGATAGATGGCAAACGTCGCGCTCGCCTGTCCGAAATAGATCACGACGAAAGAGCCGATCAGGAACAGGGGGACCAGGAGAACCAGCAGAACGCCCAAGAAGCCCTTCAGGAGTTCCGGTCCGGTACCGTGATAGACGAGCGGCTCGCCAAGGAAACGAACCGAGGACCACATCCGCCGGCGAACTTCGGTCCGTCCCCAGAAGCTGTAGAGGCCAATGGTGAGGAGGCTCAGCGCCGCGTTGAGAAGACAAAGGCCGGTCAGCCGCCAGGGATTGTCCGCCCATTGAAACGGCGCAACCGTCGCTACCTCGGTGTCCGGCCGTGCGGTCACCACCGGAACGGATGTTCCCCATGGGCCGGAACCCGTTGGTGGCACGTCATCGCGTGTATTGTTCATCGCTCAGGCCAGTTTCCCGCTCGGCGGTATCAAACACAGACGTCATGGCTCGTGTGATGGCTCGAATTGTGGCGGAACGTACAGTCCGTTTTCAAAGCATTGCCCCACAGATGCCGTCGCACCGCCCCTTGGCAGCCGACAAGGTGAGTTACCACTCACATCATGAACGGCAAAACCCATCCCATTGGCTTGTTCGAGGTAGGTCATGCACTGTGCAGCAAAGGTTTGGTTATCCGGAAGCATCGTGGCGGCGTCGTTATTGATGGCGGGCGGTGTCCAGGCAGCGCCTGCAGGTACATTCATGCCGCAATCGTTTCTGGGTGAGGCGGCAGCGGTGGCGTTCGCCTTCTCGCTGCCAGCGCTTGTCGCGGGGATTTACCTCGTCATGGAGCGCCTTTGGGTCGGCATTCAGCGCCGCGTCGGCATGGCCGTAGCGGCCGTGGGGCTTGTTGCCATTGGTGCGGTCGCGGCAGTCGGTGTCCTTGGTGGGAACGCCAGTGGATGGGGCGGCAACTGGATCGTCCTCGCACGGAGCTGACGGCCTGGGACCTTGGGGCAGATTTGCAACAGGCTTAACGAGAGCGTCGGATTGCCCCGCAATTCCCAGTAACGGCAGGCTTTGTGTGTGCCTGGACTGCAACAATCTGGGGATGCATCGCCCACTTTGGGCCACAAATCGGCACCATCGTCCTGGCCGTTGCAGCCGTGGACCAGACTGCAGTTGGTCGCGGTTTCGTTCTAGGGCCTAAATCGCTTGCCGTTTGAAAAGTCGCTAGAGCAGAGGATTGTAGAATTGGCGACGCAACTTACATGGATGGTGGGTGGTATCGGCCGCGCGTTTCGCGGTCCGGTGCTTGTGGGGGCTGTCACCGAGGTGATGGCCGTCATGTCTACTGTCGTGCAGTCGTCCGATTTTCGCCGCCTCGATGGCTGGCGTGTCCTCTACCCACGCTTCGTTGCCGTGTGCCCTCGTATGTCCGCGCCCCGTTCGGCGGCTCTCGCCGTTTCCAAGTTTTCTGCGTGCACCGCTTTGACCGGTGTCGAAACCCGCACGCGCGGAGAGGTCTAGTCGTGTCGATCATCTTGAAATCCGGCCGTGCTGTTTGCGCCGTTGCCGCTTTTGCCTCCGCGATGACGGCGGGGTTGCCGCCGGTCGACCACGAACGGTTCGTGCCATTCTTCATGACGGCCGCCGAGGCTCGTGACGTTTCGTTCTCGAGTGCGAAGGTGGCATTCGACCAGGGTGTCGGCGCCTATCGCAACGGCTACTACGAGATCGCGATCCCGGCTCTCGAGTTCGTTGTTGCGCGGAATGATCAGAACCTACGGATGTTTGCCGAGTTCTATTTGGCGCGGATCTTTTCCGACAGCACCACGGCGCACACCGATCACGCCAAGGCGTACATGCTTTACCAGCGTATCGCCGACGAGAATGCCGATATCGATCCCGACGACATGAGCCGTGCGCCATTCGTCGGGAAGGCTCTGACGTCGGTGGCGCTTTACGTCAAGGACGGTCTCAAAGAGATCGCGCTGAAGCCCGATCTTGATCGTGCTGTCGAGTACTTGCGTCACGCCGCAACCATGTTCAACGAGATGGACGCTCAGTTCGAACTGAGCAAGATCCAGATCGGTGACGAGGCGCAGCGCCGTACCGGCCTGCATTTCCTTCAGAAGCTTGCGCGAGAGTCGCATCCGGGGGCCCAGGCCGTGTTTGCCGACCTTCTGTTTCGCGGGCGCTATGTGAAGCAGGACAAGGCGCAAGCGCTCGCCCTCATCAAGATGGCGAGTGACAATGCGGCGTCGTCCGATCGCATTTGGATCGAAGACATCTACCAGAACGTCTTTTGTGGTTCGTCGTCCGACGTCCGTGCCCAGTCGCAGGGTTACGTCGCAAGCTGGCGCAACGTGTTTGCGCGTCCGCGCGTCGCGGTCGAGGCGCCAATCGGTCCGGGCCGCCGCGGTGATCTCGCATCTCCGGCTCGCGCCTGCTCCAATGGTGAGACGCTCGACTTTACGGCAAGCGGAAAGACGTCGCCGCTGGCGGCATCGCAGGCAAGCACACAGGCAAGCACAATGGACGCGGCACCGGTCGGGGCATCGTCATTTAACCCGCCGGCAGTTTTGCCGTCGCGCTAGCCGTTTTCAGCGACTTTTCGCCGGGCCGGGATGAGGGCCGCGGCCGGCTGCCGTGTCCACCCGTCAGCGTTTTGGTGCGGCAGCGTCATCGACCGTCAAATCGACCTTGTTGCGGCCACCCCAAGTGTCGCGCTTTAGAGTTCCCGCGATGTGGAGCGGCGCCCCATTCGATCCGAGGAGCATGTCGCCGAGCGGTTGGCCGGCGGCGCGGAACGCGATCGCATCGACGCGGGCGCCGTCCCCCGCTTCGAGCACGCATCGAACGTGCGCTTCGCCGACGATCTTTGCGAATTTCACCCGATGAGCCGGAAAGGCAAAGCGGGGCGTCGGGTTGCCCTGGCCAAAGGGTCCTGCCCGCTCGATCAGTGTCATCAAGTCGGGATTGACGCTGGTTGCCGTCAACGCGCCGTCGATCTCGAGGCCCGCCGCCTCGCGCGCCGCTGTTGCGGCGTTCGCCAGCGCCTTCACGAGGTACTCGTTGAGTGCTTCGTAAGCCTCACGCTTGACGGTAAGACCGGCTGCCATTGCGTGGCCGCCGCCTTTGTCGAGAAGGCCGGCTGCAATGGCGCCGCGAACGGCGGAACCGATGTCGACGCCGGCGATCGATCTGAGAGAGCCGGTGCCGACGTTCTTCGGCGTGCCGCCTTCGCCGGTGCTCCAAGATATGACGCAGGAGGGGCGCTGAAAGCGTTCAGTGAGCCGCGATGCGACCAGGCCGACGACGCCCTTGTGCCATGTCTCGGACCCGACCATCAGCAACGGAAGGGATGGGTTCTCGTCGACGCGACGGTCGGCGTCTGCGATCGCCTCTTCCAGCATCCGCGTCTCGATGTCCTTGCGCTCGCGGTTCAGCTTGTCGAGCAGGACGGCGATCCTGGCTGCCTCCATCTCGTCGCTGATCGACAAGAGCTTCGAGCCGAGGGCGCTGTCGCCGATGCGTCCGCCCGCATTAATGCGGGGCCCAAGGACGAAGCCGAGATGATAGGGCGTCGGTGCCTGGTCGAGACCGGCGGCGTCGAACAAGGCACGCAAACCGACATTGTCGCGCGACTTGAGGACCTGCAGGCCTTTCGTGACATAGGCGCGATTGAGTGTCTTCAGCGGGACGACGTCGCAGACGGTTGCGAGCGCTACGAGGTCGAGTAAGCTCAAGAGATCGTGCGGCTTCTTTTCGCCGCCGTAGTAGTCGCGCCGCCGTAACTCCCGCGTCACTGCAACGAGCGTGACGAAGACCACACCAGCCGCGCAGAGATGGCCGAGGCCAGAGATGTCGTCTTGCCGGTTCGGATTGACCACCGCGGCGACATCGGGGAGGCGCTCGTCCGCCTGATGGTGATCGATGACGACGACATCGACACCAAGTTTCTTGGCGACAGCGAGCGGTTCGAACGACGTTGTCCCGCAGTCGACTGTCACGATGAGCTTGGCGCCTTCCTTGACGAGATGTTCGATTGCGGCGGGGTTCGGCCCGTAGCCCTCGAAGAGGCGGTCGGGGATGTAGATGCGTGATGGCGTTGAATGATGCGCCAAGAACCGGGCCATGAGCGCGGCCGAGCAAGCGCCATCGACGTCATAGTCGCCGAAGATGGCGACCGGTTCCTGCCGCATGATGGCGTCGGCCAGACGTGATGCTGCTGCCGGCATATCCTTGAGAATGTCCGGGTCGGGCAACAGTGCCTTGATCGTCGGGTCGAGGAAGAGGGCGGCATCGTCGGGCGTGACGCCACGTGCGGCGAGGACGCGGCCGAGCAATTCGGGCAATTGGTGCCGCTGGCTGATCGTGGTGGCGACGGTTTGCGCCGCGGGAGTGAGGCGGTCGCGCCAGGCAAGCCCCTTGGCAGACGCGTCGACGCCAAGAAATGGTGGTTGTGCCGACGGCGAGGCATCCGCCGCTGCGCGCTTTCGCTGTGCCGCACTGGCCATGATGATCCTCCGGAACGCAGCGCCCTCGTGCGAGGACAATCTGGAAGATTTAACAGAGTGCGGCAGATGCAACTGAGGCGTCCGCGCCACGCGCGCGCGCTTTACACAGAAATCTTTGCTTAAGGGCCGGATTGGATACCGGCGGTCAAACGCTCAGGGCCATGCCGTCGCGGCCGGGATCGGCACCGCCGTCCAGTGTGCGGCCTGTCATGCGGATCGCGTGCACGCCGGCGAAATGATAATTCAACGGCCAGCGCTTGACCGGGTAGCTGCGCGCCAGGAGGTCCTGCTCGGTCTTGCGCAGGATGCGGTTGGTGAGCTGGATGGTGTCCGATGTCGTGCAGAAGCGCGGCGCTGAAACGGCTTCGAGTGCGCTCATGCCGAAGTCGACGACGTTGAGGATTGCCTGCAGGATGCCCATGGCGATGTAGGTGCCGCCGGGCGCGCCGATGACGAGGAACGGTTTGCCGTCACGGTAGAGAATGGAGG
>JAPXTA010000135.1:0-14223 GCA_033812735.1 Hyphomicrobiaceae bacterium
TTCTCGCCGTCGCCGCCGTCACCACGTCGGCCATGGCCCAGCAAGCTGGCGCCCAGAATCAAGGCCGCGATTGCCAGACGATCCGGACCTGCAATTTCAGCCGCACCGGCGCCGTTCGCGGCTGTCTGTCATCCTACTCGTGCCGCTACTGCCGGCCCGTCAGCGTGAAGTGCACCCTCCCGGGCGCCCGCAGCGGCATCTGCCGCGAGATTCGCTGCGACTGGGGCGGATGACGCCTTCAACTGATCAAGGCTGCTTCGCCGGTACCGCGGGCGCTTGCGCCGGAGCAGGAACCGGCGGCGGCGTGGCGGGCTGAGGCGTGGCGGGCTGTGCCGGCACCGCAGCCGCCGGTACCGCTTGTGCCTTCCCGGCTGCCGCCTGCGCGATCCGCGCCCAATCGTCGATCTGAACGCGCGCGACGAGGGAATACGACCCGTTCGCCACCTTGAAAATCGAAGCCTCGCCCTCGCGGACCTCGTACCACTCCTTGCCGAACGCCTGCGTGATGTTCGCCCTGTGTGTTACCAGCAGCCGCACCGTCCCGTCGTTGATCGGCGCTGCCAACAATTGCTTGAGCGCGCTTGCCCGCCGCCGCTGCTCGTTCGGCGAAGCGACGAGGCTGCCCTCGGTCAATTCCGTAATCGGCCTCGCCTGCTTGAAACCTGCGAGCAGCGCCGTTTGCACACAGCGATTGAACCGGCTCGTCAGCACTTCGCCAACCGGCACGCCGATGGCCCGCAGCCAGTCGCCGAAAGCCTTCGCCGATGCCCGCCCCTCCTCGGTCAGAGGTTGTTGCGTGCGGATGTTCTTGAAGTTGGTCGGGGTGCTATCCGCCTTGTCGGGGTCCGCCGCCACATGACGCATGACGATCGTATGACCGCCGGATCGCAACGCCTTGGCAAGATCCTCGTCGCTGATCTTGTTTTGGGCGAACGATCCTTGAACCCCTATGATCACGCCGACCACGAGCCCAAGAACCACCCTCAGCGCCAGCAAGACCGACGACCGCACCGTGGAAGACGTCACCTTCGATATCCCTAGCATCCGGCCGCAATCCCCCGCGACCGTGAGGAGTCTTGCCTGAAATACGGCCGCTTTGTCGAGAGATCGGGCCTCCATCGGGCAGAATAATGGCGCGGCCAAATCGCCGCGCCGCGCCCATCTACCAAACCAGGATCCCTTAGAGCGCGAACCCACCGTCGACCAGGAACGTCTGCCCCGTCGTGAACGCGCTTTCATCGCCCGCGAGATAGACGGCAATGGCCGCGATCTCCTCGGCCGTCCCGAGCCGGCCCATCGGCTGGCGGTCGATGAACATCTGCCGCACTTCCGCATCCGTCTTGCCGAGCGCCTTCGCTTGGCCAGCGATGCGGCTGTCGAGCGACGGCGACTGCACCGTACCCGGACAGATCGCGTTGCAGCGCACGCCCTTGCGGATGAAGTCGGCCGCGACCGCCTTGCTGAGCCCGATCACGGCAGCCTTGGTTGCGCCGTACACGTAGCGGTTCGGAATGCCGCGCACCGAGCCGGCACCCGACGCGATGTTGACGATCGAGCCGTTGCCTTTCGCGAGCATGCCCGGCAGGAACGCCTTGATCGTGCGATGCATCGATTTGACGTTGAGGTCGAACGAGAACTCCCAGTCTTCATCAGAGCATTCGAGCACCGTACCGTGATGCACGAAGCCCGCCGCATTGAACAAAATGTCGACCGGCCCAATGGCCTTCGCGGCGGTCTCGATCGACTTGGTGTTGCGCACATCGACCAGATGCGTCTCCGCGACGCCCTCGTCCCGCAAGCCCTTCAATGCTTCGAGGCTGATGTCCGAGGCGATCACCTTCGCCCCCTCGCGCGCGAACGCAACCGCGCAAGCCCGCCCGATCCCCGCACCCGATGCCGTGCAGAATGCCGTCTTGCCCTTCAACCGCCCACTCATACCGCGTCCTCCAAGTCCAAGATTGTCGTTGCCCGTGTCTTAGGACGCGACGGCCAGGATGTCACGCAGTCGACACCGCCCGCTAGTGTTGGAACAGCTCTGCGACACGGGAAGATCCCGGAATTTTCGTGTCGCAAGCTCCACGAAAATTCCGGGACACCAACGATCTTGAATTCCCGGAATTCTTGCCGAGCTTGCGAGGCCAGAATATCCGGGACCTTCACCAGTCAAAGGAGTGACGAAAACCTACTTCATCATCTTCGCAATCTCGCCGCCCGTCGGTGCCTTCGCCGCGAACGTGAACGTGCCCTTTTCCTTCACCTCCGCAATCGCTTCGAGCAATCCCGCATACGCCGCGCGCTGGAACCACGGCCCAAGGCTCACGCGCTTGACGCCGATCTGAATGAGTTCGTTCGCATCGAGCGTCTTCATTGCCATGACGTTGACCGGCGTCTTCACACCCGCGCACACCTGCTTCACTTGGTCGGCCGAGGTCAGCCCCGTCGCATAGACGCAATGCGCGCCAACCTTCTCGAACGCCTGCAAGCGCCGGATCGCTTCGCTCAGATCCTTCTTGCCGGCAAGCATCTCCTCCGTCCGCGCCGTGATCGTGAACGGGAAGTTGAGCCGCCGCGCCGCGACGACGGCGAGCCGCACGCGCTCCACCGCCATCTCGAACGGAAACAGCGGAATGCCGGAATCACCAGTCGCGTCCTCGACCGAGCAGCCGACGATGCCCGTCTCGCTCGCAATCAGAACCGTGTCGGCGACGCCATCGGGTTTGTCCGCGAAGCACTTCTCCAAATCCGCCGTGACAGGCAGATCCGTCGCCGCCGCGATCACGCGGCAATGCTCCAGCGCCTCATCCCGCGTCACCTGATAGTCCGACCGCCCGATCCCGTTCGCGAACGCCGCACTCGACGTCGCCAATGCCTTGAACCCGTGATGCGCCATGATCCGCGCCGTCCCGGCGTCCCACGGGTTCGGCAGAATGAACCCGCCTGCCGCACGGTGCTGCGCCTCGAACTCCCGCGCCTTCTCCGATTGTGCGCTCATGTGTTGCCTCGTTAAGTGTGGTCCGATTAGGGGCAGCTGAAGATCCCGGACATTTTCGTGTCGCGTGCTCCACGAAAATTCCGGGAAACCAGCGTCGGTATCCCGGAATTTTCGCCGAGGTGCCGAGGCGAAAATATCCGGGACCTTCACCTCTACCCGTTTGGACGAGTGCCCCTCGGAACTCTATGAGCGCCAGCTCACCCTAGCAACTGACACCTGACTGTCTTTCGCCTCCCTATGCGTCTATTCCCGCACTTGCGGTTGCCGTCCGAAAGGCGCACCCCTTCGCGAGCAAGAGTCGCACGGCGAAATACGAGGCTGACCATGAGCAAGACGATCTCCCCGCTTGAAGTCGCGTCGTTCAACCAGTCGCCCGCATTTGCCGACGTCGATCTGTTTTCCCTCGACCAGCCGCTCGTCGATACCGTCATGCGATCGGGTCTCGCCAAGGCGCCGTTCGCCGCCTTCGGCCGCGCCTGGGGCACCGCCGAAGTCATGGCGGAAGCCGAGGCTGCGAATACCTTCACGCCGCGCCTCAAGACGGTGGACCCCAAGGGCAACCGCCTCGACCGCGTCGAGTTCCATCCCGCCTACCACGCCTTCATGAAGCGCAGCATCGAAGCCGGCCTCCATTGCAGTGCTTTCGACGGCAACGCCGAAGATGCCGCCGCGCCGGCCGTCGCCCGCGCTGCCCGCCAGTATATGGCCGTTGGCGTCGAGGCCGGTCACATGTGCCCCGTCACGATGACCAACGCGGCATTGCCCGCACTCGCGGCCGCACCCGATCTGCTCGCCCAACTCGCCCCGAAGATCAGGACACGCGTCTACGATCCCGCGCCGAAACCATGGTTCCAAAAAGCCGGCATAACCATTGGCATGGGCATGACCGAACGCCAGGGCGGCACCGACGTGCGCGCCAACTCGACCATAGCGATCCCTGCCGGCGACCACGTCCGCATCACCGGCCACAAGTGGTTCATGTCCGCGCCAATGTGCGATGCGTTCCTGGTCCTCGCCCAGGGTGAAGCCGGTCTCTCCTGCTATTTCGTGCCGCGCCACGAACCGAACGGTAGCCTCAACGGGCTCCACTTCATTCGCCTGAAGGACAAGCTCGGCAACCGCTCAAACGCCTCGTCAGAGGTTGAATTCATCGACGCCTACGGCACCCTCGTCGGCAAGCCCAGCGCGGGCGTGAAGACCATCATCGAAATGGTTCAGTGGACTAGGCTCGATTGCGCGGTATCGTCGGCAGGCCTGATGCGCATGGGTCTCGCTCAGGCGATTCACCACACCCGCCATCGCACCGTGTTTCAGCGCCACCTCGCCGACCAGCCGGCCATGCGCGCCGTGCTCGCGGATATGGCCCTCGAAATGGAGGGCCACGTCGCGCTCGTCATGCGGCTCGCCCGCGCCTTCGACCTCCAGAAGACGAGCGAGGCTGAAGCAGCCTATGCGCGCCTCATGACCCCGGCGATCAAGTACCATGTCTGCAAGCGCGCGCCCGCGTTCCTCTACGAAGCCATGGAGTGCCAGGGCGGCAACGGCTACGTCGAGGAACTGCCGCTCGCCCGCCTCTATCGCGAGGCCCCCCTGAATGCGATCTGGGAAGGTTCCGGCAACGTCATGGCGCTCGACATCCTTCGCGCCGTCAGCCGCCACCCGGACGCAACCCGCGCGACCGTTGCAGCCCTAGCAAAGTCGGCCGCCGCCATTGCCGACGTTCGCCCGATCGTCGATACGCTTACAGGGCTCCTGACGAGCCCTGCCGCCGAAGCGCGCGCCCGCTCGATCGCTGAGATGCTGGCAAAGCTTGCAACGGCAGCCGCGCTCGCCGATGCCGGTTCACCTATTGCAACCACTTATGCCGCGCACCGCCTCCTAACGACCAGCGATCATCTGGGCGCGACCGGCATGTCCGTGGACAGCATGAATGCGCTTCTAAGTCGCGCCTGGGCCGCATAACGGGGCCAGCAAGGACGTAGGCGGCGCAACGCTGGTTGCCTATTTTCGCGCCACAATGACACCCAATTGACACCGGCCGGGCCCGGCCCTACGGTCCTTTCGCAGATGCGAACGCTGCAGAATGGCGAGACAAAACGCCACGGTGGAGAAATCCGCTCGCGGCGCTGCGAGTCGTGTCGCAAAATGCTCGCCGCCGATCGAAGGCCGTCCTTGGCATGCTTAACTGTTGTGCCCGGTTGAACCCGCGATCGGTGGTATCCGATAGGCGCTTGGCAAAATTTGCTGTGACGGAGACGGGTGAAGATGAAAGTTCTCGTGCCGGTCAAACGGGTCGTCGACTACAACGTCAAAATACGCGTGAAATCAGACGGCACGGGCGTTGAACTCGCCAACGTCAAAATGTCCATGAACCCCTTTGACGAGATTGCCGTCGAAGAAGCGGTTCGCATGAAGGAAAAGGGCGTCGCCACCGAAATCGTCGCCGTGTCTGTCGGCCCGACGAAGTCGCAAGAGACGATCCGCACCGCACTCTCGATGGGCGCAGACCGCGGCGTCCTCGTCGAAACCGGCGAAAACGACGTAATTGAGCCGCTCGCCGTCGCAAAGGCGCTGAAGGCGATCGTCGAGGCTGAGAAGCCGGACATTGTCATCCTTGGCAAGCAAGCGATCGACGACGATTGCAATCAGACCGGCCAGATGCTGGCGGCCCTACTCGATTGGCCGCAAGCAACCTACGCCTCGAAGATTGCCCTCGAGGGTGGCACGGCAACCGTGACGCGCGAGGTCGACGGCGGCCTCGAGACGCTGAAGCTCAAAATGCCCTGCATCGTGACCACGGATCTGCGCTTGAACGAGCCGCGCTATCCCTCGCTTCCGAACATCATGAAGGCGAAGAAGAAGCCACTCGACGTGAAGAAGCCCGCTGATCTCGGTGTCGAGCTTGGCGCGCGCTTGAAAGTGCTCAAGACCACTGAACCTGCCGGCCGCAAGGCGGGCGTAAAGGTCAAGACGGTCGGCGAACTCATCGAAAAGCTGAAGTCCGAGGCGGGGGTACTCTAATCATGGCTGTTCTTCTTCTCGCCGACCATGACAACGCCACGCTCGGCGCAGCGACGGCGAAAGCCGTGTCTGCCGCCAAAGGCCTCGGTGGTGACATCCACATCCTCGTCGCCGGCAGCGGTTGCGCTGCCGTCGCAGACGCCGCCGCGAAGCTCGATGGCGTCTCGAAGGTGCTCGTTGCCGACGCGCCGCACCTTGCTCGCCAACTCGCCGAAGAAATGACCGCGCTCATCGTACCGATGATGGGTGGTTACGACGCTCTCGTCGCCTGCTCGACCCCGTCGGGCAAGAACATCCTACCGCGCGTCGCCGCCAAGCTCGACGTGATGCAGATCTCCGACGTCATGAAGGTCGTTTCGTCCGACACGTTCGAACGCCCGATCTACGCCGGCAACGCGATCCAGACCGTTCAATCGTCGGACGCCAAGAAGGTCATGACGGTGCGGACGGCTTCGTTCCAGGCAGTCGGCAGCAGCGGTTCTGCAGCCGTCGAATCCGTCGCCGCACCTGGCCCCGTCGGCATCTCGACCTTCGAAAAGGCCGAGATCCAAAAGTCCGACCGTCCTGAGTTGACCGCCGCGCGCATCATCATCTCGGGCGGCCGGGGCATGCAGTCGGGCGAGAACTTCAAGACCTACATCGAGCCTGTGGCGGACAAGCTCGGCGCGGCCATGGGCGCGTCGCGCGCCGCGGTCGACGCAGGCTTCGTCCCGAACGACTACCAAGTCGGCCAGACCGGCAAAGTGGTTGCTCCGGAACTCTACATTGCCGTCGGCATCTCAGGTGCCATCCAGCACCTCGCCGGCATGAAAGACAGCAAGGTCATCGTTGCAATCAACAAGGACGGCGAAGCGCCGATCTTTCAGGTCGCCGATTATGGCCTCGTGGCGGATCTCTTCCAGGCTCTGCCTGAATTGAAGACGGAACTTGAGAAGCTCGGCCGCTGAGGCCGAGCTTCCTCACTTTGACGAACTAGACTGTGCGACGGTGATGAAGCCGCGCGAAATGGAGCGAGCGTCATGGACGCGAAGACCAAGAACGCCACCGCAATGAGTGCCGAGGCAATCGGCATCCGCAAGGTGGGGATCGTCGGAGCCGGTCAAATGGGCAATGGCATCGCCCATGTCGTCGCCATCGCCGGCTACGATGTCGCGATGAGCGACCTCAAGCGCGAGAACTACGACAAGGCGATCGCCACCATCCAAAAGAACCTGAACCGTCAGGTTTCCAAGGGCCTCGTAGCCGAAGCGATTGCCGACGCCGCCGTGAAGCGCATCAGCTACGCCCCCGACTTCGGCGCGTTCGGCGACTGCGATCTCGTCATCGAGGCGGCCGTCGAAGACGAAAGCATCAAACGCAAGATCTTCCAGGACCTCTGCCCGAAGCTGAAGAAGGGCGCGCTCCTCGCATCGAACACGTCGTCGATTTCGATCACGCGCCTCGCCTCCGGCACCGACCGCCCCGAAGACTTCATCGGCATGCACTTCATGAACCCGGTGCCGGTCATGCAGCTGGTCGAGCTGATCCGCGGCATAGCGACGGAAGACGGCACGTTCGCACGCGCCCGCGCCTTCGCGACATCGCTCGGCAAGACCATCGCCGTCTCGGAAGATTTCCCGGCCTTCATCGTCAACCGTATCCTGCTGCCGATGATCAACGAAGCCGTCTACACACTGTATGAAGGCGTCGGCACGGTGGAAGCCATCGACAAGGCGCTGAAGCTCGGCGCCAACCACCCGATGGGCCCGCTCGAACTCGCCGACTTCATCGGCCTCGACACCTGCCTCTCTGTGATGCAAGTGCTCTACGAGGGCCTCGCGGATTCGAAGTATCGCCCCTGCCCGCTGCTCGTGAAATACGTCGAAGCAGGCTGGCTCGGCCGCAAGACCCAGCGCGGCTTCTACGACTACCGCGGCGAGAAACCCATTCCCACCCGTTGATGGTTTAACCACCCATCATATTGAGCGCGCACTGCTCGGCCGACTGTATCATCGACCGGCCGAGTTCCCGCCGCATCGCATCGAAGTCTTCGCCCGACATCCCGTGTTTGCGTGACGCCGCCTTGTAGTCGGCGAACGCTGGAAACCGGGCATGGTCGCGGATTGAATAGCCCTTCGACAGAACCGTCATCGCCATTGCGTACTGCATGCGGCTCGACCGGTCTTCGACCTGATTGGCAAAACAGTCACAGAATCGGCGCGCCTTATCGAGTTCGCTTTCCTTCTTGGTACGCTTCAACCTGACTGTCGCGAACGAGAACTCCGTGATCCGCCGATTGCACACCTCGACGCCACTAGCGCGTTCGCTCGCAGTCAGGCGGGCCGATCCGAACACGTCCTTGCGCGACAGGCTATCGGGCGAGGGTGAAGCAATAGCCGACGACCCCGCATTGCTCAGGAAAAACCAGCCGACCGCAATCAGCCCGACGATCATGACACCGATCGCTTTCACCATCTGCCCGAACATCACACACCCACGCCACTTGATGATCCGACATCAGAGTACAACGAGAAGGTGTGAACCCCGTAAACTCCGGAGCACTAGAGCGTTAGCGCGGCATGGCATGATGTCTCAATTTCGAACGATCACTTGAACAGCGAACCGAGCGCGCCATCTCCAAGAGCGTTCAGGATCGGCCACGATACCAACTCGAGACAAAGTTGCGCGGCCAAGAGTACGACAGCAGGCCAAATCCAGTGCAGGCGCCAGAATCGTGCGTTGATGGCGACGACATACGCAAGCCCCATCAGTGACCCCGCAGTCAGGATCGTCTGCATGATTGTCCGCCTACTTTCGTCATCCGCTGGGAAGTCGAACGGCAGGAAATAGACGCCCGCCAGCCAAATCGCGAATAGAACGGCGATTGCAGCAACTGTGGCGATGTTCGACGCCGCGATCGTCAAGAGCGAAAGTTTGAAAAATGACAGCGGCGAGCGCACTGCCCCCGACCGCCATCGGAAGAAATAATAAAGTGTAGGCGTAAGAACGAGAACGATCAGCGCCTGCAAAACCATCATCCGCTTCACCAGCGAATGATCACCCGCCGTCGCAGTGTCCAAGAACCGCCGCGACAGCTCTTGCGGTGCAACGAACAGGGCGGCGAACGCGGCGCTGACGACGGTCAGATAGAATTTCATGTGCCCGCCATAGGCAGGATCGAGCGCCAGACGCACGGGCGCGGCCACGGGCTCGCGCAGAATGGCAAATGCCGTCGCAGCAAGGGCGCTACCGTCACCCTTCGCAACCTGTTTGACAATCGCAGACCAGCTTTCCTCGGGCGCAGCATCGAGAGCCGTCCCGCAGTCACTGCAAAACCTGCCACTGACCGGCGCGCCGCACTTCCGGCACGTCACCGGCGCCGTGGTACTGCCTGTCGCTGTTGCCATCACGGATACCCCCGCCGCAATCGTCAAATCGAATAAAGTGATGCGCCAACTTCCGCCGCGTGGTCCGGAATGTCCAGCCTGCACCGCAGGCGGTGGTCAGGTCCGTGCTCCTGGTGTAGCAACGATCCCAAAGAACCGACGGGAGAACGCATATGACCGGCAAGGGTAAAGTCGCATTGATCACGGGCGGTGGCACCGGCATTGGCCGCGCCGCAGCAGTCCATCTCCAGGCCGACGGTTGGGACGTCGCCGTCACGGGTCGCCGCAAGAGCGAACTCGACGGCACGGTCGCCCTCGCCAAAGCAGGCGGCGGCAGGATCGTCGCGTTCGTAGCCGATGTCGGCAAGCAGCCGGAAGTGAAAAGGCTCTTCGCGGATGTCGTCAAAACATTCGGCCGTCTCGATTTCCTCTTCAACAACGCCGGTATGGGCTTGCCCGCCGAGCCGATGGAGAACATTCCGTTCGAGAAGTGGCAACAGGTCGTAGACGTCAACCTAACGGGCTCGTTCCTTTGCGCCCAGGAAGCCATCCGCCAGTTCAAGGCGCAGTCGCCGCAAGGCGGCCGTATCGTCAACAACGGCTCGATCTCCGCTCACGCACCTCGCCCGATGTCCGTCGCCTACACCGCGACTAAGCACGCCATTACCGGCCTGACGAAATGCATCGCGCTCGATGGCCGTCCCTTCAACATCGCCTGCGGCCAACTCGACGTCGGCAATGCGGACACCGCAATGGGCGGCCGCATGAAGGCGGGCGTGCCGCAAGCGCGAGGCGACGTCATGCCGGAACCCGTCATGGACGTGGAACACTGCGGCTCGGCGATCCGCTACATGGCGTCGCTGCCGCTCGACGCCAACGTGCTGACGATGACCATCAAGGCGACCAACATGCCATTCGAAGGCCGCGGGTGATCTGCTGGGGCGGCCGATTTTGCAGCCGCATCTCGAACGCGGCGCTGATAGGCGATCGCCCCCCCATCGACGCCGCGCGCGCCGATGAACTGGGAGAACGCCGCACGGTTACACCAGCCGCGGAACAAACGAGAAAACGCCTTTGCAAAACTACCTGCAAATGTTCCGCGAGCACTTCGATTGCTCTCAAGAAGCGATGGCCGCGGCGTTGGGCGTGAGCACGAAGACAATATCGCGATGGGAGCGGGCAACCTTGCCCGACTTGAACCCGTTCCTATCCGTCATCTGGTCGGCCGTGAACCGCCACTCGTCGCACCTTTGCCGCTACGCCAACATGCTCCTGCCACCCGATCTCATCGAAGCCGTCCGCGCTGATGAGCGCGAACGCTCCCTGTTGATCGGACCCCAAGCCATCGTATTCGCCATGAGCGAGCCGACGCGGGAGGGCTGGGGCGTTTACCGCTACTTCACCGGCATCTCCATCGCCGGCTTCATGGACGCAGAAATGAAAGCCATGCTGGCGGAGTACTATGAGACCTTCAAGGACCTCAGTGTATCGGGCGGCCCAGGTCGAATCGTGCACTTGGTGACGAAGGATGCTCCTGCAGGTTCCACGCCGCCGAACTGGCGCAAGCACTCGCTGACTGCGGCCCACCCTCTGATCCTCGACATGGTCAGCCTGCCGATCAGCGAACAGGAGTTCTTGGAGACGTCTCCGAAGCTCTGGATCGAGACGCAGTCCTAACTCTTGAAGTCAGCACAATCCTGGCACTTCAACGCTGCGCGCAGCGCTGCCAGGTCGCGTGTATCCAACAGCTGTGGCGCCCGTGGCCGCCCGCTGTGACTTTTCGCACCCTGCCCCGCCTGCGACGGATGGCGGCGGCGTCCATCCTTCGTTCCAAAAGTGTCCATATCCGGCATTTGCAGAAGCGGTCGCGCCCTCTGTACATCAAGGCGACGAAGAGAGCCCCACGACGTGAGCCATTTGGACCGCGCCATCAGCCATGAAGACCGACGCCATTCTAGACATCTCGCCGGCAGATACTCGAGACGATGAAGCGGTCCTATGCCCAGATCGCCGCGCAGAAGCGGGCATCGCGGCATGGCTTCTGAAGGAGACGATTGCGTTCCCGCACGCAACGGTCTGGTTCGACGAGGCCCACGCGGCGTGCACCCTCTGGTGCGAGTTGCGGGGCTTTGCAAAGCCATCCGCCGAAACATTTTGGAAAGCCGCAGTTGAACATGGCTGCGAGATTGACCGCGAACGAAGTCTGGCAGGCAGCCAAAAGCACTACCAGTACGTCATCACTCACCTGCGCATCGGCCGTGGCGCCTTTTCCGAGTCGACGCTTCGTGCCTTTGAATTGCAGCGTCGCCGCCGCGCAGCGATGACAAAGGCAGCGCGGTAGCACACTCCGGCTTTGCCGGGGCATGACCGTCGATCAAGAGCTCGCTCGAGCCGGCGTCGGACAAGCGCCAGTCCGCGACGAAACTACCCTGTCACGCTGTCGAACTTGGCACGCTTGGCGAGGAGCGCGCGGAAGTCCTCGCGTGCCTGAGAATTGGCGAGCGCAAATCCCGGCCCGCGGTTCGCATCGACGCCGTTGAGCCCGCGTAACTGCACCCACATTTCAGCCGCCTTGAGCGCGACAGCGGCACAGTTGACGACCGGCGCGTTACCGACCTTCAAGCCATGTTCTCCGGCAACCAGCAGACCCGGCAGCACCCCTGCGGGAATGATCACATCGGCGCCACCGTCGACCATCGGCTGGGCGATGGACCGGAACGTCGCCAGCAGATGAGCCTTCGCAGCTGCATCGCCATCGAAGGCCGCGGCAAAGTCGTTCGGCGTCAAACCGAGACCTTTGATGTGCGTGATACGGCCCGCGAGGCCGTAACGATCGGCCTGCTCGTGGTGCATGATCTCGAACACCGGATCGAGCGTGACGAGACCGAGGCGGCGGCCCAATTGCAGCGACCACAGCAGCGTCGCCTCTCCCGTCCCAATCACCGGGATGCTCAACGCCGAACGCAGCTCGTAAAGGCCCGGATCCTGAAAATGGCCCATCACATAGGCGTCGTATCCCGCTTCCTCAGCCGCGATGCCGTTGTCGATCGCCGTGATCGAGCAGCGCAGTTCCGCGAGCCGTCCGAACGCGCGATCCGGCGGCGAAATGCCGAACACATCGACCGAAGTCCCCGGCGCGGCGATGCCGTTGAGATACGCCGACAGCTTGCGCATGTACGGCTCGTTGATCGTCGTATCGACGAAGCTCTGCCAGAAGATGCGCATCGCTCACTCCCCCAAAAACAGCCGCGAACTAGCCTTTGGCAAAGGCTAGAGCACCGTCAGCACAACATCCACGTTACCGCGTGTCGCATGGGAATAGGGGCAGCGCTCGTGCGCCCCGGCGACAATCTCTTCGGCAAGCGCCCGGTCGATCCCCGGCAGTGAAATTCGAAGCTCGGCCGTCAACGCATAGCCGACCGCAACCGGTCCAATGCCGACGCGCGCCGTGACCGACGTATCGTCGGATAGACTGATTTTGCGCGTCCGCGCCACGAGCTTCACCGCACCGAGAAAGCAAGCGGCATACCCAGCGGCGAACAATTGCTCGGGATTCGTACCATCGCCACCTGGCCCGCCGAGAGCCTTCGGCACCGACAGCGCCAGGGAGAACCTGCCGTCCTCGCTCACCGCACGGCCATCGCGGCCGCCATGAGCCGTCATCGTCGCTTCGTAGAGAACCTTGTCGGGCTTCATGGACAACCTCCCGCCTTCGCGTCTGCTGTTGCAACCGCTGCCGCATCGGAAGTTATTTTAGGTTTCAACTATTGTCCAGGGCCCGCCGCCGCCATTGCCACTTCTCACCGCCCGCTCTACAAGCGGTTCGAGCAAGTTCGATCCGCCTGACGGGATGCCATGACCGCTGCCACCGCGACCAAAAACCCCAATCTCATCAAAGGGGATACCGGCGACTGGGAAGTCGTCATCGGCATGGAGGTGCACGCTCAGGTCGCCTCCAATTCAAAGCTGTTCTCGGGCTCGTCGACCGCATTCGGCGCCGAGCCGAATAGCCACGTCTCGCTCGTCGACGCGGCCATGCCGGGCATGCTGCCGGTCATCAACAAGGAGTGCATCGCCCAGGCGATCCGCACCGGCCTCGGCCTGAAAGCCGAGATCAACCTGCGCTCGGTCTTCGACCGCAAGAACTACTTCTATCCCGACCTGCCGCAGGGCTATCAGATTTCGCAGTACAAGCAGCCGATCGTCGGCGAGGGCGAAGTCGAGATCGACGCCGACGGCGAGACGATCAAGGTCGGCATCGAACGCCTGCATCTGGAGCAGGACGCCGGCAAGTCGATCCACGACCAGCACCCCGAATACTCCTACGTCGACCTAAACCGCTCGGGCGTCGCGTTGATGGAGATCGTGTCGAAGCCCGACCTGCGCTCGTCCAAACAAGCGCAGGCCTACGTCACCAAGATGCGCACCATTCTGCGCTACCTCGGCACTTGCGACGGCGACATGGAGAAGGGCAACCTCCGCGCCGACGTCAACGTCTCGGTGCGGAAACCAGGCGCTCCACTCGGCACGCGCTGCGAAATCAAGAACGTCAACTCGATCCGCTTCATCGGCCAGGCGATCGAATACGAAGCGCGCCGCCAGATCGAGATCATCGAGGACGGCGGCAAGATCGATCAGGAAACCCGCCTCTTCGACAACGTGAAGGGCGAGACGCGCTCGATGCGCTCGAAGGAAGAAGCACACGATTATCGCTATTTCCCCGATCCCGACCTCCTGCCGCTCGAGTTCGAGCAGAGCTACGTCGACGAACTGAAGAAGCATCTGCCCGAGCTGCCGGACGAGAAGCGCGCGCGCTTCATCAAGGCGTATGGACTCTCACAATAC
>JAPXTA010000136.1:0-14189 GCA_033812735.1 Hyphomicrobiaceae bacterium
CCCTCACCCAGGGCTCGAGCGGTTGCGCCGCGTCCCAGGTGTGCCGCTTCAAATGTACCGCCAATAGCGCATCCTGAACCACGTCCTCGACATCCTCCGGACCGCGCCCGAACCGCTGAAACCCGCGCCGGACATGCGCCCGCAGCAGTCCGGCCAGCGAAGCCAGCACCTGCCGGTACGCCACCGCGTCACCCGCATTCGCCGCGCGCATCAGCGCGGACAGATCAGCTTTTGAGTCCGGCGGCGGCACGGTAGGCCTTTCGAGACTTTTCGGAAGACGGGCGGAATTCGTTACACCGTCGGGGCGGCAACGCAAATATTCCCCTCAAACCAGCCGAAAACGGGACAACTGCGGCCGGAAAACAGCTTTCCGTTTATGAGCAGTAGACCTCAACGCTGTGCACTGATCACGTGCCGGCGGTCGTGGTCCGCAAGGGCCGAGGGACCGACCCTGACAGGCGGTGCGTTTGGTTTTGCAGGCGAAGCGCTCCGCCTGTCGCGGCTCACGCCACCACCTTCATTACAATGCCAGCACTTGGCACCGTGCCCGCCTCGCCCGGCATGGACACGTAGGGCGCCGTCTGTTCGACAAGGACAATCCGTCCTAGCTGCTCCAAGTCGGCAAGACGCGGCGCAATGGACCGCGTGAGCAACGTCGTCTTGACCGTCATCACGATGATCCCGCCGGGCCTGCAGATGCGAATGAGTTCGTCGAGCCCCTCGGCGCCGACGTGCCCCGATGTAAAGACACCGGCAGATACCACGCCCGCGAACGACGCCGTCGCCAACGGCAATGGCCCGCCGAGCGCCGCACAGTGCAGCTTGTCGTATACCCCCCGTTTGGCTGCGACGGCCAGCATCCCCTCGGAAATATCCAGCCCCTCGATGTGCGGGTAGCCCGCGATCTTCAGCCACTCGCCGATCAAGCCCGTCCCGGCGCCTGCGTCCAACACCGGTGTCGCACCGCGCGGCAGATACCGCGTCAGCAGCGCTAGACAGATCGTCGGATGCCGATACCCGACCGCCGACATGTCGCTGTCGTACGTCCCGGCCCACCGGTCATAGTGCCGTGCGATCTCCTCGGGGCTTTGGGCACCATAGACCGCACCGAGATGACTGCCGGGATCGTGAGTTGCCATTCGTTTCCCCCATTCGCGTCCCGTAAAGTTAGTAAACCGGTCCATCGAAGGCGACAAACCAGTCGCATGATCGCGGACTGACCGCTATTGAGCGCACATGAGGAATAGCACCGACTTCGAAATCTTCCTGGCGTCCGCGCCGGGTCTGGAACAGGCTCTTTGGGCCGAGGCCCGCGAAAAGGGCTGGAAAAGCGCGCGCTTCGTGCCGGGCGGCGTCACCATGAAGGGCGGTTGGAAGGACGTCTGGCGCGCGAACCTCGAAATCCGCGGCGCCAACCGCGTGCTCGCGAGGCTTGGCTCGTTCAAGGCCGAGCGGATCGATGAACTCCAAGCCCGCGCCAAAGCGTTCCCCTGGCACCGAACGCTGCGCCGCGACGTGCCGGTCCGCGTCGAGGCGACCTGCACCAAATCGCGCATCTATCATACCGGCGCCACCGAAGAGCGGATCTCGAAAGCCATCCATGAAACCCTTCGCGCCAAGATCGAAGACGGCGAGAACGCCGTCACGATCATGGCGCGCATCGAAGACAACGTCTGTACCTTGAGCGTCGATACCTCGGGTGAGTTGCTGCACAAGCGCGGCCACAAGGACGCTGTCAACCAAGCCCCGATCCGCGAAACGATGGCCGCACTCTTTCTGCGCCAATGCGGCTACACCGGCACCGAGCCGGTCATCGATCCCATGTGCGGCTCAGGCACATTCGTCATCGAGGCCGCCGAGATCGCTGCCGGGTTGCCATCCGGCCGTCAGCGACAGTTTGCTTTTGAGAAACTCGCCACGTTCGAACCGGGCGTTTGGGCCGTTTTGCGCGCCGAGGTGCTCGCGAAAGTCACCACGCCCAACCTGCGGTTTCACGGCAGCGATCGAGACGAAGCGGCCGTGGCGATGGCGAAGGCCAATGCCACGAACGCGGGCGTCGCGGAGATCACCAGCTTCCGCAAGTGCGTGATCAGCGAAGTGACGCCGCCGGACGGCCCGCCCGGGCTCGTGATCGTCAACCCGCCCTACGGCGCGCGCCTTGGCGACAAGGGCCGCCTGCAGAGCCTCTACCGCTCGTTCGGCGAAGTCATGCGCACCCGCTTCCAGGGCTGGCGCGTCGGCCTCGTGACCAGCGAAGGCTGGCTCGCCGAGGCGGCGGCACTACCCTTCGAACCGCCGGGACCACCGGTCAATCACGGCGGGCTAAGGGTCAAGTTGTATCGCACAGGTCCGCTGATCTGATGGTGAGACCGTCCGCACCATTGCCCTGATGGCCCCTTCCGACTAGGAACCGGCAGTCATAGTCCTCTGATCCGGCCACGCCCCCATGTCCTCCGCCCCCGCACCGATGTTCAATCGCGTCGCCTTGATCGGCATTGGCCTGATCGGCTCCTCGCTCTCGCATGCGATGCGCCGCGCCGGCCTCGCCAAGGAGATCGTCGGCCACGCCAAGACTGCGGCCACTCGCGACACCGCCCTCCGGCTTGGGCTTATTTCGAAGGCCTATGAAACGCCGGGCGAAGCCGCCGCCGGCGCCGATCTCGTCATCATGTGCGCGCCCGTCGGCGCCTGCAGATCGCTTGCCAAGGCGATGCAGCCCCACTTGATGCCGGGCGCAATCCTCACCGACGTCGGCTCCGTCAAGGCAGCCATCGTGCGCGACTGCGAGGCCTACGTTCCGAAGGGCGTCCATTTCATTCCCGGCCACCCCATCGCCGGAACCGAGCATTCGGGACCCGAATCCGGCTTCGCGACGCTGTTCGACGATCGCTGGTGCGTCATTACGCCAGTCTACGGCACCGACCCCGCTGCCGTCGAAAAGCTCAAGGCGTTCTGGGAGGCGTGCGGCTCCCGGGTCGAGATCATGACGGCTGAACACCACGACATGGTGCTCGCCATCACCAGCCACCTGCCACACCTCATCGCCTACAACATCGTCAACACCGCAGCCCACCTCGAGCGCGTTACCGACAGCGAGGTCATCAAGTTCTCGGCCGGCGGCTTCCGCGATTTCACCCGCATCGCCGCCTCGGATCCCACCATGTGGCGCGACGTCTTCCTCAACAACAAGGAAGCCGTTCTCGAAATGCTCGGCCGCTTCTCCGAAGACTTGACGATGCTGCAGCGGGCCATCCGCTTCGGCGACGGCGAGACCCTCTTCGATATGTTCACGAAGTCCCGCGCCATCCGCCGCGGCGTCGTCGAGGCCGGCCAGGATACCGGTGGCTCTGCCGAGTTCTACAAAGCCCGCGCCGCAGCAGCGGCGGCGAAAGACGGCAACCAGGGCAGCTGACCGATGGCAGCGGTAGCAGACAGGGACCTCTGGGTCTTCGGCTACGGTTCCTTGATGTGGCGGCCGGGGTTCGCGTATGTCGAGCGCAGGCGCGCCCGTCTTGACGGGTACCACCGCTCCTTTTGCATCTCCTCGACACATCATCGCGGCAGCCCATCCCGCCCGGGCCTTGTTCTCGGCCTCGACCGCGGCGGCACGTGCGAAGGTGTCGCCTACCGGATTGCCGCTGCAAACGTGGCCGCGACCATCTCCTACTTGCGCGAGCGGGAATTGGTGAGCGGCGTCTATCGCGAGTCCCTCGCCACAATCGAACTTCACGGCGAGCAAAAGCCGCACGTATCGGCGATCACGTATATCGTCGAACGCGCGCATCCGAGCTTCGTGCGCCTACCGCTCGCCGCCCAGGCGCACCAGATCCGCGGCGCCCGCGGACTATCGGGCGACAACCTCGACTATCTCATCAACACGGTGCACCACCTACAGGACTTGGCGATCCGCGAACGCGATCTCGAACGCCTCGTCGCCCTTGCAGCCCCCCACGTCGCCCAGCGCGCGCGATGGTCATCCGCCCCCGACCGGCTAACTTGCGCCGGGGTTGCGGCCATCCGCAAAGCCTGTGCGAGGCACCCCGATCCGGCCCTCCGCCTAAAACCGGACCAGCGCCGCCGCTTTCTCTACCGCCTGCCCGTGGCGACAGCCCGCGCGGAGCGCCTCGCCACATCCTCTTGACGAGACCGTCACCCAAAAGTGAGTGGCATTTGACGTGCCTCATGCCACATAAAGCGGCAGGGGATTAGACGCGTTGCGGACCTGAAGCCGATATCTTCTCTGGGTGGTCAAATCTGATGACCATTCGAAGGCATCCCTTTGCGCCCGCCCAGTAACCAACCTTGATGAGCCCGATGCGCCCGACTCGATTGATCTCGGCCCTGATTGTGCTTTTCGGCTGCGCCACCACGGCGGCGGCCCAGACGGGCAACCAGCCGGACAAGTCATCTGGCGCGATCGAAGGTGTCGTGGAGCTGTTTACGAGCCAGGGCTGTTCCGCATGCCCGGCCGCGGACGCCCTCCTCGGCGAGTTGTCGACCCGGCCGAATATCGTCGCCATGTCGTTCTCCGTGGATTACTGGGACTACCTCGGTTGGAAGGACACGCTCGCCAGCCACAAATTTACCAAACGCCAGCGCGCCTACGCAAAGGCGCGCGGCGACGGCCAAGTGTACACCCCGCAAATCGTCGTGAATGGCGCCGCTCACGTCGTCGGCAGCGAGTTGCCGGCCATCGAAAAGGCGCTCGGCAAGACACGCCAAACCGCCCCCGAGTGGATCCCGATCAAAATCCGTTCTGATCAGGGCAGCCTTCACATTGAAACCGGCGACACCCCTGCGGCAGCGGCCAAAACCCCTCTTCAGACGGCCACCGTGTGGTTCGTGACAATGGCGCGCAAAGTCGACATCACCATTCAGCGCGGCGAAAACGCTGGGAAAACCCTGACCTACTTCAATGTAGTGCGTGAGTTTGCCCCAATCGGGATGTGGAGCGGCGAGCCTCTGTCGATCCGTCTCGATAAACAGACGATCGCGCAAACCGGCGCGGATCTTTATGCGGTTGTGCTCCAGCAAGGCCATGCCGGCCCCATCCTTGGGGCGGCGCTTTTGCCAGCCAACTAAGTTGGCCCCAGGACGCGCCGAGAATGCGCCCAGGATGCACTATGGCATCGTCAGCGGCACGCTCGGCAAATCGAACAAGCGATATGAAACAGACATTGCCCCGCGATCCGGCGCACCGATGACCCTGTTGGGTGGGGGGCTTGGGGCAGAGGCATCAGACATGCCAGATCGCAAGACAACGCCGAAACCCTACCCGGTCAATGCGTCGACCTCGCGGCCAAATTGCGGCTCGACGAGGGGCCCTCCAACGGCTCCGGCCACGCGAGAAAACACAAGAAAAAAGGCCGGCACCACCGTGCCGGCCTGGAGTGTGTCTCTGGAGAGATAGAGCCCGGAACGCCGAGCCGTGTGTGCCGTCAACGGGACTTGGGGGGAAGCCTGACTTCGGCACGCGCGGCGTTCCAGACGCCTATGAGTGCCATCCTACTGAAAATTACGGCCGTTCATTGAATTGAACATGGCAAACTCAAGAATTGTGTCTGAATATTTCACAACGCAACCCCGCCGGGTGTGGCTTGAAAACCTGTGACAACAAGACGACAATAACCTTGTGCGGACCACCTCAGGAGGGTGCCTGTGAGCGATACTGAGCCGATACCGTTCCGCCCGCGCATCGAGCGGGCGACCGTCTCCGGCCCATCGCAGAGTAAACCGAACGCCAGCCCGCCGGTCATCGCTTTCAACCGGCAAGAGCTCAACGCGATCCTGAACGTGTACGGTCGCATGGTCGCCGCCGGCGAATGGCGCGACTATGCCCTCGACTTCGGGCGCGAGGCGGCAACGTTCTCCGTCTACCGCCGTACCAGCGAAGTCCCGCTCTATCGCATCGAAAAGAACCCGAAACTCGCCCGCAAGCAGGGCGCCTACTCGGTCATCACCGCGACAGGTCTAATCCTCAAGCGCGGCCACGAACTCGCCCGCGTCCTCGAAGTCTTCGCCAAGGGCATGCGCGTGGTCGGTTAGCGCTTTGAGTTTACCGCCGGCTCCTCATCTTGGATGTCGGGACGCAGATCGGAAAACAGACGTTTCAATCGTCGGCTTAAGTGCACCTGCCCAAGAACGATCGTTGCGATCAGAAGCAATCCCGTCACCGGCCATCCGTTGCCCAATGCCGCAAGGGCGGCAAGTCCGCCCCACCCCAGCAGAAGCCCGTTGAGTGTGAGTATGCCAAAAAGCCGAACTATGATTCGCATGAGGGAGTGCCCATCAGCATGAAAGAGTGAACAATACGGTAACGGCCCTAACGGGGCATAAATCCCCCTCCCCTTGATGGGGAGGGGTAAGGGGTGGGGTGAATGAGCGCGGTGGGGTGACGGCACGGTGGAGTGCTCCCCCTTACTCCGCCAACTCCGGGAACGGCACGATCGTGCTCTTCACCGTCTTCATCGCCATCGCGTCCGCCACCGCCGTCTTCACGCCGTCGAGCGTGAACGGATAGAGCGTCTGCATCTTGCGCCACGGATACTTGTTGCGCGCACGGTCCAGCATGTCGACGCCGAGCGCCAGATCGTTCGCCGTGAACGCCCACGAGCCGAGCAGCGAGATGTCCTTCGTGCAGATGCGGTGCCAGTTGGTCATGATCGCGCCCGCGTCCGTGAACTGCCCCATCTCGATGTAGCAGCCGCCGTCACGCAGGAACTCGATCCCCTCCGGCCCCGCGGTCGGATGTCCCGAACAATCCATCACGACGTCGGCGCCATAGCCGCCGACGATATCGCGCACGGCCTTGATGCGCTCGTCCGCCGTCTTGAACTTTTCTATATCTACTGTCGCCTCTGCGCCAAACTCACGCGCCAATTTCAAACGCGGATTTTCCGGCGCACCGACTGCAATCACCCGTCCAGCGCCCATCTCGAGCGCAGCCGCGATCGCAAGAATGCCGATTGGCCCGGTGCCCTGGATGACGACCGTGTCACCCCACTTGAACACGCCCTGCCGGATTGCCTTGTTGAAGCCGCGGATGCAGCTCGTCAGCGGCTCCGACAGCGAGCCGAGCAGCAGGCTCATATCGTCGGGCAGCTTGTAGATCTTCGTACCCGGCAACTCGTCGAAGTCGACGAACACATACTCCGACCACCCGCCCCACAGGTGCGGCGGCTTGTCGAAGCCGAGATAGCGGCCGTAGTACACCGGCGTCAGGCACTTGTTGGACTGCTCCGGATAGCGCTTGCACCACGCGCAGAACCCGCACGGCATCAGCGGCGGCAGCATCAGCTTCGATCCAACAGTGATCGGCTTGCCCATGTGGTCGGTCTTGAGTTCCGACCCGATCTCGACGATCACGCCAGCGAGTTCGTGCCCAAGCGTGAACGGCCACGGTAGCGGCTTCGGCCAGTGCCCTTTCAGAATGTGCTGGTCCGTACCGCAGACGCCGCAAGCGCCGATCTGGATCAGCGCACCCTTCTTCGGCACTTTGGGCCACGGCACCTCGTTCATGACCGGCTCAGCGCCGGGCCCCGCATGCGTCGTCACGCGGATCATTTTCGATTTCGCAAGCGACGGCTTCGTCGCCTTTGATTTGGTCCCCGGCATATCCGTTTCCTCGTCCGTATTTATCGACTTTGGCAAACGGTATGCGGGAGACGAGAAAAACGCGAGCGCATCGCACGTGCACCTTTGGCATGACACCGATGCGCCAAGGGCGGACCCATCCGGACCCGCCCTCGCAACATCATGCCGGAACCCGGCTCAACCCCGGTGGAGGATGACCTTCTTCGCCGTCTTCACAATCGGACCGAACACTTTGCCGGCCTGCGCGCCGACCTTTTTCACAGCGGGTGTCGCGGCCTTCACGACGGTCTTGCCGCTCTGATAGATGCCTTTCACAAAAGGCACTGCGATCTTCTGGGCTGCGAGCTTGGCGCCGCCCGCAGTGCCCTGGGCAACCTTCGATACACCGCCCGCGACACCCTTGGCAGCACCGACCGCGACCTTCTTTACGCTGGAAAGAGTGCCGGCTTCAGCAGCAACCGGAGCCGCAATGCCCGTTGCGACCGTCATACCGGTGGCGGCACAAAACGTGAGAGCGAAAGCAAATGCGATCTTCTTGAGTGAGGCAAGCATGGCGAAATCCTTTGATCATTCCTGAGCGGTGGTTGAGCCGGCAGGAAAGCGCCGGCGTCACAGGAAGATCAGTGAAAACCGATGATGGCGCTGTTCCGCGCGGAACCGGCCGAAGCATCTCGCGCGAAGCCGGCGGCCAATGCACATCGCAATAAGACGCGATCTCGATTGCCCGACGAACGGCAAAAGGCGGATCCATCAGGACCCGCCTTCAATTCGACCGTATCGATTTTTCAGCGCAGCACGGGGAAGGCGATCTTCGCGACCTTCTTCAAGGGCGCCCACGATTTCTTCACGCCTGATGCGATGACTTTGACGCCCGGCGCAAACGGTTTGGCAACCGCCTTTCCGATTTTGTAGAGATCCTTGCCGACCGGAACGATGACGCGCTTTGCCGTCACTTTCGCAGCTTTTGCAACACCGCCAGCAACAGTTTTGGCGGCGCCTTTCACGCTCGACACGATCCCTGCTTCAGCCGGGGTAGGAACGGCCACGCTGGTGGCAAGCGTCATGCCGGTCGTCGCACACAGTGTGAAAGCGATAGCGAATGCGATCTTCTTGAGTGAGGCGAACATGGGAAGTCCTCCGATGAAGTGTCGAATTGACTGTGGTGACGGCAAACGAGCATGCGATCGCGTGCTTCAAAGCGGGCATTTGACGATGCACTTGAACGGGCCGGGCAGCTTCTGAACGGTCTTGCCGATGGTCGAGGTGACCTTGATCACGCCCTTGCCAACCGGTTGGATCACGCGCTTTTCCACGACCCGCGAAACGATCCGGGTGCCCTTGACGACTCCTTTGGCGGCGCCTGCTGCGGTGCGGCCGACGGCCTTTGCCGCTCCGGTTGCGGCATTCTTCACGCTGGAGAGGACGCCGGCCTCTGCGGGCGCAGGGGATACAATGCCACTGGCGACCGTCATCCCGGTGGCGACGCCGAACGTGAGGACGGCGGCGAGTGCAAGCTTCTTGAGTGTGGCGAACATGAGGATTGTCCTTCGATCGTTGAACGGTTGGCGTTTTGACCGTGTTTCGGCGAGGCGCTGCCCAGCACCGGGCTGATCGGACAATGAGCGAATGGGCGTGGCGGCGCTGTTCCACACGGGACAGGACTTTGCGATCGCGCAGCAACGCCTGCAGTCGTCAGGACGACGACTGAAAAGGGCGGAGCTTGCGGCTCCGCCCTCTGTCTGTTCGCTGGCTTTGCCCCGCTCAGCGCCGGCAGGGCGCGCGTACGCAAACGATCGGCGGCAACTTCGGCACGTGCTTCTTGACTACTTTGATGACCGGAAAAACGACCTTTTTGACGACGATCTTCGTGCCGATCCACGGCGCCTTGACGGCGGTCTTCGCGGCATTCTTGACGTCCGAAAAAATACCGGCCTCGGCAGGAGTGGGCGCGGCGACACCAGCGGTAAGCGTGGCGCCAGCGGCAACGGAGCAGGTAAGAGCGACAGCCACGGCTGCCGATTTGAGTGAACGGATCATGCGAGTTGTCCCAGTGTTGAGTTTGTTGCTTTGCCGGTTGCCGCAACTGGCGAACCGGACTGACCTCAAACTGACGGACACGCGGCTCTCGCGCTGTTCCTGACGGGACAGGACGTGCGTGCGCGAAAAAAGACGCAATGGCGCGAGGCGACCCAAAAGAAAATGGCGGGCCCGTCCCCGGACCCGCCCGAAATGTTACGACACGGCTTGCGCGCTTACTTGCGAGCGAGCGGGCTCAGCGCCTCTCCCAGCGAGCGGATTGCGGCGCCGATGGAATTCTGCCGAGCAAAGTTCGCGGCCGCATTTGCGCCTGCATTCCTCGTGGCGGTCTTCACTGACTCGTTTGTGGTGTTCGGCTTGCTTGCGCCCTTGCCGCCGGCTTCTGCCGATGAAGCGCCCGCGAGACCGCCGGCAATGGTGGCCCCTGTGGCCGTTGCGACCGCGAGGGCAACGGTGAGAATGGACGTCCTGTTTCGAATGATCATGACCGCTTGTTCCGTTCGGTTGGTGATGTGACGAGGCCGGAGCAAATGGCGCACCGGAGGCACAAAATCACACCAACTCGAGCGCTCGCGCTGTTCCACGCGACACATCCGGAACGCGCTTGCCAAAACAGAACGGGCCCCCGCAAGGGAGCCCGCCTCAGTCTCATGCTCACGTCGTCAGCGTATCAGTAGGTGAACTTGAAGGTCGCCATGAAGCGCTCGTCACACTGGAACGTGCTGCCCTTGCAGAAATTACCCGAGAAGCCGTTCGCCGAATTGTCGTTCTTGATGTTGGTGTCCCAATAGCGCAAGTCGAGCGAGAATTTTTCCCAGCCGAGCGTCAAGCCCGCATTCCAATACCAGTAGTTGTCCTTGCCGTTGCCGACGAGGCTGACGTAGCGATCATCGCTACCTTTCTGATAACCAACGAGCGCGCTGACCGTCGGTGTAATTGGTCCCCATGAAGGCAGAACCTGCGCGAAACCCGTCTCCGACGTGAACACGTCGCCGGTGCTGTTCGTATAATCAGGTGAGTAGTAGTACGTGCTGGACAGCGTACCGTCCTTCCAGATTTCACGGCTCATACCGAACTTGAGTTCGAGATAGTCGAGCTCGCCGTCGACGACCGTCGCCTTGTCCCGCGCACCCGGGTAAGCGTAGTAGATGGCGCCAAGATCGAACGTAATGCCTTTCCAGACCGGCTTGATACCCGCGTAGAAATCGACTTCTGCCTTGGCGATGCTCTTACCGCCATCCTTGCCGAAATCGAGGCCGGAGCCCCAAATTCCCGCGTAGAAGATACCGTAGCTCACGTCCAAACCGGCCTGGCCGGTGGGCTTCTCCGCGGTTTGCGAGAAGCCGCGGAACACGTAATCGGACGTGATGCCGAGATTAAACGAGTACTTGAATTCCGGCTTGTCATCGGCAGCCGCAGGCAGTGCAAAGGCTGAAGCGGCCAGACCGGCAGCCAGCAATGTTTTGGCGAAGCGCATTTTCCCGAACCCCGTTTCGCGTTCCCGTTGCGCCCAAACAACTCAATCGCGCGCACTGCCGCAACGGCAATCATGCTGCGGCGCATGCAATCTCGCGCGATGTGGCAAGAACGACATAAAATGCTGTATTTGCACACAAAATGCCCGTTATGCCTTGTTCAAAAAGGCATCATCCTGATCGCTTCTTGAGCACCCCCTGCCTGTTTGCGCGTCCTTGACAAGTTGAGGCGCAAAGCGCACTCCCCGCTCAACTCAAAGACACGCTCGCAACGGGGATCTTCCGGCCATGGCCGAGTCGAAAATGCACCGCTACCGCTCACAGACCTGCGGCGGCCTGCGCAAGGCGGACGAAGGCAAGATTGCGCGCTTGTCCGGCTGGGTACACCGCGTCCGCGACCACGGCGGCGTTCTCTTCATCGACCTGCGCGATCACTACGGCATGACGCAGGTCGTCGCCGACCCCGATAGCCCCGCTTTCAAGGTCGCCGAGACGTTGCGCTCAGAATGGGTCGTTCGTATCGACGGCAAGGTTCGTCCACGCCCGGCCGGCACCGAGAACAAGGACATGCCGACAGGCGAGATCGAGCTCTACGCCACCGAGATCGAGGTTCTTTCTGCCGCCAAGGAACTACCCGTTCCCGTCTTCGGCGAGCCCGACTATCCGGAAGACCTCCGCCTGCAATACCGCTTCCTCGATCTGCGCCGCGAGACGCTGCACGCCGTCATCATGAAGCGGCTCGCCATCACCCGGTCGATCCGCGCCCGCATGCACGACGCCGGCTTCAACGAGTTCCCGACGCCGATCCTGACCGCCTCTTCGCCGGAAGGCGCGCGCGACTTCCTCGTGCCGAGCCGCATCCACGAGGGCAAGTTCTACGCGCTCCCGCAAGCGCCGCAGCAGTACAAGCAGCTGCTGATGATGTCGGGCTTCGACCGCTACTTCCAGATCGCGCCCTGCTTCCGCGACGAGGACCCGCGCGCCGACCGCCTGCCCGGCGAATTCTATCAGCTCGACGTCGAGATGAGCTTCGTCGAACAGGAAGACGTGTTCGCAACGATGGAGCCGATCGTCACGAAGATCTTCGAGGAATTCGCGCCAGCGGGCATGAAGGTCGACAAGGGCTGGCAGCGCATCCCTTACGATACGGCCATCGCCAAGTACGGCTCCGACAAGCCCGATCTCCGCAACCCGATCGAGATGTGCGACGTCACCGAGCACTTCAAAGGCTCGGGCTTCAAAGTCTTCGCCAATATGATCGAGAAGGACCCGAAGGTCCGCGTCTGGGCGATCCCCGCGCCGGGCGGGGCCTCGCGCGCGTTCTGCGATCGCATGAACGCCTGGGCCCAAAAAGAGGGCCAGCCCGGCCTCGGCTACATCATGTGGCGCGCCGAAGAAGGCCCCGCTGGTGCCGGCCCAATCGCCAAGAACATTGGCGCCGAACGCGGCGAAGCCATCTTCAAGCAGACCGGCCTCAAGATCGGCGACGCCTGCTTCTTCACGGCAGGCGACCCCGCGAAGTTCTACAAGTTCGCCGGCCTCGCCCGCGACGAAGTCGCACGCGAATTGAAGCTCGTCGACGAGAAGCGCTTCGCCTTCGCCTGGATCATCGACTTCCCGTTCTACGAATGGAACGAAGAGGACAAGAAGGTCGACTTCTCGCACAACCCGTTCTCCATGCCGAAGGGCGGCAAGGAAGGCATCGAGGCGGCAGAAAAGGCCGGCCGCGACGGCCTCCTCGCCCTCAAAGCCAACCAGTACGACATGGTCTGCAACGGCTACGAGATCGCGTCGGGCTCGATCCGCAACCACCTGACCGAAACGATGGTGAAGGCCTTCGAAATCACCGGCCTCGGCCGCTCCGATGTCGAAAGCAAGTTCGGCGCCCTCTACCGCGCGTTCCAGTACGGCGCCCCGCCTCACGGCGGCATGGCAGCCGGCATCGAACGCATGGTCATGCTGCTGACCGGCTGCAAGACCGTCCGCGACGTCGCCCTCTTCCCGATGAACCAGCAGGCCAACGACCTCCTGATGGGCGCGCCGAGCGACGTCTCCATCAAGCAACTCCGCGAACTCCACATCCGCCTGGCACCGAGCGAGAAGAAGTAGTTCCAGGCTGTCAGCCCGGGCCCACACCTGCATCGTGTGCCCGGGATAGATCGAGCCGCAATCGCCTCACTGACTTGCGGCGATCACGCAGGGAGACGCGGCCATGAGTAAGCGTCACACGAGATCTGGCCTATCTGCTTTGATGGTGGCCGGGGTGCTTTCGATCCTGCTTGCACTCACCACTCCCACCCGCGCCAACCTCGGCTCCGTCGCCGACGGCTGGAACAATGCCAACGTCGAGTGGTTCGACTACGAAGACGGCCTCGCTGAGCAGAAGAAGACCGGCAAGCCGATGCTGGTCGTCGTCCACGCCACCTGGTGCCCATTCTGCAATCGCTACAAAAAGCAATTCTACGACCCGCGCGTCGTCGATCTCGCGAAGTCGTTCGTCATGGTGATGATGGACCGCGACCTAGAAAAGGCGGAGACGGCAAAACTCGGCCCGGGCCTCAACTACATCCCGCGCACACTCTTCTTCGGCCCCGCGGGAAGCCTGCGCCCCGAGATCAAGGGCGCCAACGCCGAGTTCCCCCATTGGCTGAACCACGACAGCCCGGAAGAACTCGTGGCCGCGATGAAGGCCGCCTTGGCACGCTGATCGACGCTCTACGGAACGATCGCGAAAAAGATAAAGGCCGCGAACATCACCAGATGCACGACGCCTTGCAGCACCGTCGTCCGGCCCGTCCCAAGCGTAATAACGCCGAGCAGCACTGTCAGCGCCAGCATCACCTGATCTTTTGAGCTGAGCCCGAGATCGATCGGCAGCGACATCGCGATTGCAATCACGGCGACCGTCGGAATGGTCAGCCCAATACTCGCGAGTGCCGAACCTAGCGCAAGATTGAGACTGGTCTGCAGCCGGTTTGCCCTCGCGGCCCGCAAAGTTGCGAGCCCCTCCGGCAGAAGGACCAGCGCGGCAATGACAACGCCGATGAAGGACCGCGGAAAGTTCAATATATCGAGAACCATTTC
>JAPXTA010000137.1:0-14094 GCA_033812735.1 Hyphomicrobiaceae bacterium
GCCAACAACCCCGCACTAGTCGCACGCCGCCGCATCCCGATCCGGCTGATCGAACCGCCGATCGTCATTCCAAACGACTGATGGGTGAGGAAACGTAGACGCTGAGTGACGCTGGCATCGGGGGGAGGGAAAGCCAACGTCACCCAGCGGTCTACAGACGAAAGAGCCGTTTGGGGGAACGGCCGCTCTCTCCAGCCACCAAACCGGCCGGGGGAAGCCCGCAGGTGGCATCGGCCCTGTTGGGCTTGACTTGAAGATAGGGTGCCTCTCCACTGATTTCAGTGGCAAAAATCACAATATGGCAAGAATTTGCATGAGCATTCGTTATAGATAACTTGACCTTATTTAAGGCTCGTCGACATGGCGTTTTCGAGTAAGCGCCTCAAGCGGTCAACGTCGCAAACCACCAAGTCGGCGCCTGCCTTCTTCAGTACGCCCTGCTTGACGAGCGCATTGAGTTCCCGGGTAACCGCTTCTCGATGTGTGCTGATCCGAGCCGCCAACGCCGCATGCTTTGGTGCTGGAGACAAAATTATCTCGCTGGAACCCTTGGTTTTAGACGCAGCACCCTGACCATTGGCCGAATGCGCCGCAAGCCTGAGCAACTCGGCATGAACCCGATGTTTGACCGGCAAAGTCGAGTACTCGAAAATTCGCCCCGATAACCGGCGTATATTGCTCGCGATCTGCGTGAGCACGGCCATGGCAAACCCAGGCCGGTCCTCGATCAAACGTACGAAGTCCTTATGCGGCAACCGAGCGACGGTACACGCCGTGACAGCCTCCACCTCCAACGGCCGAGGGAGGCCGTCGATCGCCGCGATCTCACCGAACATGGCACCGGGAGATAGATCGCCGAAGGCAACCACCGCACCTGTGGCCGACGCCATGTACGCCTTGGCAATGCCAGCAGTTAGAAAAAACACTTCGCGGGACTGGTCCTGGGCAGCGGCAATCGTCTCTCCAGGCCGATGCCGTTGCCAGATGCAACGCCCCTCGACTGCCTTACGCTCGCTGGACGTAAAGCTTTGAAATAGATGAATAATATCCAGCGAACGTGAAATGACGCACCCCCAGGCATCCAAAAATCGATACCGATCGCCACCCCACGACTTTACAGCGCCCTCACAAGGGTGGCGACGAGACAAACGCCGTCAGAAGGGGTTTGGTTCAACCCGGCCCACTTTTTCTTGCAGTTTTGTGCATTGCGTCTTATAGACCCGCCATCTCGCACGCGGATTTCGCGCTCGGTGGATTAAAAGCCCCATCGATGTGCTCCGGTGGATTTTGACGTTTCCGGTCAATCCGGAGCTTCGATCTCCAACATCCGCGGAGGTTTAACCGGAAAACAGGAACTCACGATGGCTCTGCCCACGTTCACGATGCGTCAGCTCTTGGAAGCTGGCTGCCACTTCGGCCACCAGGCACACCGCTGGAACCCGAAGATGGCCCCCTACATCTACGGCGCCCGCAACAACATCCATATCCTCGACCTCGCACAGACCGTTCCGCTCCTCCATCAGGCGATCGTGAAGGTCTCGGATACCGTCGCCAAGGGCGGCCGCGTCCTCTTCGTCGGCACCAAGCGCAATGCGTCCGAGGGTATCGCCGAGGCTGCCAAGCGTTCGGCCCAGTATTACATGAACCATCGCTGGCTCGGCGGCACGCTGACCAACTGGAAGACCATCTCGGCCTCCATTCGCCGCCTCCGCCAGCTCGACGAGCTGCTGTCGGGCGATGCCAAGGGCCGCACCAAGAAGGAAATCCTCGAACTGACGCGCGATCGCGACACGCTAACGAAGTCGCTCGGCGGCATCAAGGAAATGGGCGGTCTGCCCGAGCTGTTGTTCGTGATCGACACCAACAAGGAAGCGATCGCCATCGCCGAAGCTCGCAAGCTCGGCATCCCGATCGTCGCCATTGTCGACACCAACTGCAACCCGGACGGCATCGATTTCCCGATCCCCGGTAACGACGACGCCGGCCGCGCGATCACGCTTTACTGCGATCTCATCGCTCGCGCTTGCATCGACGGCATCGAGCGCAGCCAGGCGGGCGCTGGCGTCGACATCGGCGCTATGGACAATCCGCCGGCCGAAGGCCTGCCGGGTGGACGCACCAAGTTCAAGGGCATCGACGAGCCGCGCGGCGACGCAGATGACCTCAAGCGCATCACCGGCATCAACGGTAAGCTCGAGCAGCGCATGAACGACGTTGGCATCTTCCACTTCTGGCAGATCGCCGATCTCGATGCAGACAACATGCAGCTGCTTGACCGTACACTCCGCCTCAAGGGCCAGATCGAGCGCGACAAGTGGGTCGATCAGGCGAAGAAGCTGGTCGCTGCTGAAGCGGCCTGAGGTCTCACCCGACGTGAGGCCTGACGTCGGCATTGCCCCCACCTGGTGGCAACCGATTGGACATGAACGGCTAGGATAGCGCGCAAAGTCATCGTTTTGCGATGACAGCGCGCTATCAGCCGTGAACTGACACCCTGGCGCGTCATCTATCGGCGCCCCATTTAACGTTTCGATGCGCTGTCGAATGTCCCGGAATTGGGTCCGGCCCGACCGGCAGCTGACAAGACGAGGACCAAATGACCGCTGTAACAGCCGCCCTTGTGAAGGATCTCCGTGACCGGTCCGGCGCCGGCATGTCTGATTGCAAGACCGCACTCGTCGAAACCAATGGCGACATCAACGCCGCCATCGACTGGCTGCGCAAGAAGGGCATCGTCAAGGCCGAGAAGAAGTCCGACCGCGTCGCGGCGCAGGGACTAGTTGGTGTAACGGCTTCCGGCACCAAGGGCGCCCTCGTCGAAGTCAATTCTGAAACGGACTTCGTTGCCCGCAACGACCAGTTCCAGGATCTGGTTGCCACGGTCACGTCGCTGGCGCCGGCGGCTGACGGTGATCTTGCGAAGCTGCTGGGCGCACAGTTCCCCGGCAAGTCGATGACCGTCGAAGCCGCCGTGAAGGATGCCGTCGCAACGATCGGCGAGAACATGAATGTCCGCCGCACCGCCTCGCTGTCGGTGTCGTCGGGCGTCGTCGGCGCTTATATCCACTCGGCCGTCAAGCCGGGTACACTCCTCGGCAAGATCGGCGTGCTCGTCGCGCTCGAGTCTGCAGGCAAGAACACGGAGGAGCTGACGGCTCTCGCCAAGGGGATCGCCATGCACGTCGCCGCATTCGAGCCGATCTCGCTCGACCAAGCCTCGCTGCCGCAAGACTTCCTCGACCGCGAGAAGGCGATCCTTGTCGAAAAGAACGCTGGCAAGAAGCCCGAAGTGCTCGAGAAGATCTTCCAGTCGAGCCTGAAGACGCTCGCCAAGGAGAAGGCGCTGCTCGACCAGGTCTACGCTCTCGACAATTCCAAGACGGTCGCTCAGGCCATCAAGGAAGCCGAGGGCAAGGTCGGTGCTCCGATCACCTGCAAGGGCTTCACGCGCTTCAAGCTCGGCGAGGGCATCGAGCAGAAGAAGGAAGACTTCGCCGAGGAAGTCCGCAAGGCCGCTGGCCAAGCTTAAGGCGCGCTTGGCGATCTCCCGGCCTCCGAGCCGGGATCAACGGAACGAGTGTAGCGGCCCTGAAGTCCGGAAAACGCGCGTACCGGCCGGCTCCCCACAGGGGAGTCGGTACGCGCATTAAAAGAGGCCGTCCGTGACGAACGGGCGGCCTTCTGCTTTTCTAGCCCGGCAATTGACGGATCGAGACGACGCTTTGAGCGAGTTCCGGCAACCAGAGTTCGACTGCGTGATGTGCGGCGCCTGCTGCGCGTACTCGCGCGAATGGCCGCGCTTCTCGCTGGAAACCGACGAGGAACTCGCCCGTATTCCCCCGGCGTTGATCGACGACAGTCAATCGCGCATGCGCTGCACTGGTGACAGATGCGATGCGCTATCCGGCGAAATCAGCAAGCAGGTCGCCTGCACCATCTACGACATCCGCCCCCACGTCTGCCGCGAATGCCAGCCGGGCGACCCAGAATGTCTGACCGCCCGCGGCCACCACCGCATCTTGGTGTGACCGCGACCGCCTCAATCGTCCTCGAAGACGCCCTGCACCGCGTCCTTGTGACATGCCACGCAATCACCCTTGAATTTCGCGCCCTTCTTCGCGAGCGTCGCCGGCGATGTCCGGTCTTTGCGCTCGTGCTTTCGCTTCCACCACGGCAGCTCGGTAATTCGAATGGGATCGGCGGAGGCAGACAGTCCTCGTAGCATTTTCGGCAATCGGCCGCCCGCGTCCGCGGCGTTGGCCATCAAGTAAGTCTGAACCGCTTTGGTGGTCTCGGCGTCGAGTTCGGCGTTATCGCCAAAGTGATCCTTGAGCCCTGCCGTCAGTTTTGCCCACGACCGCGACGGCAATAGTCCCGCAGGATAAAGCATGTGGCAGGCGCTGCATTCCTTCGCGACGATCGCATCGGCGACCGGCGGCGTCCGCAACCCGTCGGCGACAGCAATCAATCCAAAACTTGCGATGCTGCCGATGAAGGTAGCCGGCAGAACAAAGGCGGTGAAACGTGACATGGTTGTCTCCGTCGGTCCGTTTTGGTTTCAGAGACTGAGCAGGAAGGCCAGAATGTCGGCCTTCTCACCAGCCGTGCATTCCCGTCCGAGTACATCCGCGCAATTGCGCTTGAACCACTTCTCGACTTGAGTGGCGTCCGTATAGCGCGCAGGAGAAACCGATGCGGCCATTGGCTCGATATCTTTTCCCGCGCGCGTCTTACCGGTCTTCGTCAGATCGGCGGTATGACACGAGGTGCACGACGGCGAATCCGCCTTCCCACCAGTGTGCTTCCCCATGAAGAAAGCGCGGCCTCGTTCGGCCGACGCAGCTTTGAATGCTTGATCCGCCGCCTTCGCGGCCGCTTCGTATTGCGACCCGAGAACTTGCTGTTTCGCGTTCGGTTGCGCGACAGCGTTCGCAGCGGCAAGCATGGTGCACGCCGCAACGGCGATGAATCGAATAGTCATTTTGTGATCTCCTTTGGGATTGAAATGTTTCGAGGCTTGAAGCCACCTGTCGCGGCATCGGCATGACACGCTTGACAGTTCACTCGGCCAGCGACCGGTTTCGCCTGGAAGACGTTGGAAGCGATGGCCCTGTGCAGCCGCTTCCAGCTTGCGGTCTCCGTCACGCGCGGCAATGTTTCACCCGCAGCGACGTCACGAAATATGTTGGCCGCCTTGCTGTCGAACTGCTCCGCGCTTTGCGCGAGCAAATAAGTGCGGAGTTGCGCCACGGTCGCCGGATCAAGTTCCGCGTTGTCGCCGAAGTGATCGTCGAGACGTTCGAGGATCGCTTGCCAGGCCGCCGCTGGGGCGATGCTGGGATGATGCGGTGCATGGCACGCCCCGCACTCCTTCGCGTAGGTCCCCTCCAGCGCGGCCGTCGGAACACCGAGTGCCGGACGATTGGAAGCAACAACGGCGATCGTACCGATGCCTGCTGACGCAGACGCGACAACCACTGCCGCCAAGAATGGATGGGCTGTTGCAGTTCGCGGTCCCGGACCGCTCACGCGCTTGCGGCCGCTGACCATTGCCGCGATGAGATTCTCGCGCGTCCTGATACTTTCTGCCGCGATGCCGGCGAGATGCCCGCCGATGAGCGCAAGCAATCCATACGCAAGCACCACATGAATTGCTTTTGCGGTGCTTCCAGTCGCAAAGCTCGTCACGAAACCGAGCGGACCATCCTTCAGCGCACCGCCAAGCGTGACGACCCCCGTGATCGTCAACGCCGTCAGCACGGCGAGCAGCGTTACGATCATCATCGCGCCGATCGGGTTGTGCCCAGCGTAATGTGGCACTGATCTGCCGCGCAGGAGCGCGACGGCATATTTGAGCGCGAAGAGCGGCGACACGACGAAACTGGAGAACCGCGAATAAGCGGAACCTGCAAAACCCCAGACGACCCGATGCAGCAAAAGAGCCGCAACCGCAGATCCAAAAACGAGATGTAAATCCAGCCAGGGGCGCGGCGCGAAAAAGCCCGTCAGCATCGCTCCGGCCACCGACGCAACCAGCAGCCAATGAAACAGCCGGACACCAAGATCCCAGACGCGGGCCTTGCTACCGGTTGGCGCGTGATCGGAAATCGCGGTGGGTCGATCGAGCATGATGAGAAGAACCAACGGCGCCGCGCACTGGACGCGACGCCGCCGCTTCTACCGGAGTTTGCCTTACAGCTCGCTGACGTGCGCCGTCAGCTTCAGGAGTGCCGCAAAATCAAAAGGGGAGACGCTCGCGGCCATCACCGTGTTTGGTGACGCAAGGCGAGCCCGCTGGCACCACTACTGCAACCGCCAGCCCATTTCCCAGAAATCGGCCTCGAGCCGTGATGCTTCCCGAAAGATCGCGATCAGCTCGGCCTCTCGCGCCGGAGTGGCATACCCGCTGAGCAAGGTCGTCGAGATCGGCTCGCGCGCGCGCCGCGACCGCCTGATAGGCTTCACCCGCATACTCGTCGATCCACACCCGGTAACGGTTGTCGGCCGACTTCGCTTGCGGATGCTCAGCCAACCGCGCGGCGATTTCCGCATAACCGATGACGCACGGACTGAGCGCGACTTTGAGCGCAAGCAAATCGCCGCGCATTCCCGTGTCGAGAACATACCGCGTGTAAGCGAGCATTTCAGGCGCCGCAGGGGCATGCTCTAGGTCAGCAGGCGACAGTCCCCACCCCGCACACAGCTTCACGTGAAGGTCCATCTCGACGTCGAGGATCGTGCTGATCCCGGCGAGATGTTTGCGCATGTCGCAGAGGCTCGGCGACTTGTAGATCCCGACCGCATAGGCACGCGCAAACTCGATGAGGAACAGGTAGTCTTGAACCAGATAGTGACGGAACGCCGGTTCCCGCAGCGTTCCGTCCGCCATGGCGTTCGTGAACGCATGATGGGTATAGGCGCGCCAGTCGTCCGCCGCGCCTGTCTTCAATCGATCGAAGAACGATACCGAACTCATCGAACGTTCTCCGTGCCGTAGGCGATCACGCGCTCCGATAGAGCTTCGTCAGCGAGAACTCGCGATGCCCGAGCGCTTCTGCAGCCGTCAAACGCCCGTTCGCCGTCCGAATGATCATCTCGATCAGCGCATCGCCCGCCGTGTCGAGCGTCTGGTCGCGCCGCAGCACACCCGTCACGTCGACGTCGATATGTTCGCCCATCGTGCGCAGTGTCTTCGGATTGCCCGAGATCTTGATGACAGGCACGATCGGGTTGCCGATGACGTTGCCCTGGCCCGTCGGGAACGTGTGCACCACGTAGCCGCCCGCCGCCATTAGCGTCACGCACTCCGCCGCCGCTGAAGACGTATCCATGTAGTAGAGCCCAGGACCGCTCGTCGGCGTGACAGCCGGCTCGAGAATGTCGATATAGCGCGATGTGCGACCGATCTTTTCAAGATTGCCGAGCGCCTTCTCCTCGATCGACGTAAGACCGCCGACGATGTTGCCCTTGGTCGGCTGGCTGTCGCGCAGATCGTCGGTCTTGTTCGCCTCGATCACGTCTTCCTGATACGCCTTCCACATCTTGTACCAGCGATCGCCGACTTCCTTGTTGATCGCACGCTCGCGGCAGATGTGCTCAGCACCCGTGATTTCAGACGTCTCGCCGAACACGCCGTAGATGCCCTTCGGCAGCAGCTTGTCGTACATGTTGCCGACGGTTGGGCACGACGAAAGCCCCGTCGTCGTGTCGGACTCGCCGCACTTCGTCGATACCCAGAGATCCTTGATATCGCACTCTTCACGCTGCAGCTCGCTCGCCCACTGCACCATCTTCTTGGCTTCGTAAGACGCCTTGGCAATGGTCGCGATATCGCCATGGCCCTCGATGCCGAACCCGACCACCGGCTTGCCGGTCTTCTTGATGCCGTCGACGACGCGGCCGGTCCACTGATCTTCGATGCCAATCACCACGACAGCCGCGACATTCGGATTGGAGCCGGTACCGATCAGCGTCCGGAAGTGGAGATCGAGGTCGGCGCCGAATTGCAGGCGGCCATAAGCGTGCGGAATGGCGAGCGTGCCTTTGACGTTGTTGGCGACGGCTTCGCATGCCGCGTTCGAGAGATCGTCGAGCGGCAGGATGACGACGTGATTGCGCACGCCGACGCGGCCGTTTTCACGGCGCCAGCCTTTGAATGTCAGATTGGCTTGCGACGACTTCGCAGGGGCTTTCGATGATGCCTTGGAGGCCATTGGATTGATCCGTCTAAAAGGGTCGAGCGGGACTGAAGTGGAGGTGTCGGCACGTTTCCACGCGAGGCGGAAGACGGCGGCAGACCCTCACCAGCGCTTGGTCTTCATGTTGTGGATGTGGACGTGATCGCCCTTCTTGGCGTCGCCCGTCATGATGCCGACGTCCTCGCCATACTTGATGACCGTGTCGCCCTTCTTGAGGTCCTTGAGCGCGACCTTGTGGCCGATCGGGATGTCGTGATTGACCTTCACGGCCGTATCGCCGTCGGTCTCGGTGATTACACCGGCCATATCGGTGCCCTTCTTGAGATCTTCGACGACGATGACGCCGACGTTGTCTTTCGGGCTATGGACGAGGAAGTGCGGAATATTGGGCTTGGCCAAGGCGAGTACCCCTTGCGGTAGTGTGGACTGTGATATCGTGTCTGGAAGACCGAAAAGTCTTATATAAGAGCAATGCGCCATGGGCAACGACCAAGGCGAGGGTGAGGGGACAATGGCGTCTGACGTGCCGGCCGACGACATAAAGCCGCTCTACGCCCGGATCCGGACGACCCTGGTCGAACGCATCAAATCCGGCGAATGGCGCCCCGGCCAGCTCATCCCCAACGAGTTCGAAGTCGCCGCCGAATTCGGCGTCAGCCAAGGAACGGCCCGCAAAGCATTGGATTCCCTGGCAAATGACGGCCTTCTAGTCCGCCGCCAGGGGAAGGGCACGTTCGTCGTAGAACATACCGCCGCCGACGTCCTGTTCCGCTTTTTCCAGCTTCAGGATCACACCGGCCGCCAGTTGAAACCGGCGAGCCCGCCGGCAATCGCCGAAAAACTTCCCGCCACCCGCGAGGCACGCGCCGCCCTAGCGCTGGAACGCGGCGCAAGCGTTGTCGTCATCAACCGGCTGCGGTACAATGGCAGGGTACCGATGATCACCGAAACGATCACGCTTCCCGAAGACCTGTTCGCATCTCTGGCCGGGCGGACCGACGTACCCAACACCCTCTACGATCTCTTTCAGAAGTCGTTCGGCGTCCTGGTCACGCGGGCCGACGAGCGCATCACGCCAGTCCTCGCCACGCCGTCGCAAGCCGCCGATCTCGGTATCGAACCCGCGACACCCCTCTTGAAGATCGAGCGCATCGCGTTTGCTCTGGACGAACGCCCGATCGAATGGCGGGTGAGCTATTGCCACGTCCGCGACGGCCACTATTTCGCACGTCTGAAATAGATCTCAGCGCCCACCCTTGGCGGCAATCATCTCGGCAATCACACGCTGCCCTTTCGCACGCGCATGTGCGAGAGGCGTAACGCCGTCCTTGTCAGCAAGATTCGGATCGGCACCGGCATCCAGCACCATCCGCGCCACCTCCTGATGCCGCGCCCCGCCGTCGCCCAAGATCACGATCTCCAGCAAACACGTCCAACCGAGATTGTTGACATGATCGACCTTGATCGGCGTCGTCAGCAGCAGCTTGACCGTATCGACATGCGCGCGCTCGCACGCCGGGATCAGCGCATTGCCGCCGTAGCGATTACGGATCGAATAGTCGGGCCCCCTCGGAATCATGGCTCGCAGCATCTCGGTGCGTCCCATGGCACCGGCGAGCAGCCACGGCGTATCCTTGTTCGCCGCCTGTGCATTGATATCGGCGCCCGCAGCAAGCAGCGCGTTGAAGGCATCAAGCCGGTTGTCACGCACGGCTAGCAACAACGGCGTCTGCTGCGCCTCGTCGCGCGCGTTCACAATAGCTCCAGCACTGAGTGCTGCCGAAATCGCGGCGACGTCGCCTTTTGATGCGGCCTCCAGCAACCGCCGGCCAGCATCCGCATTCTGCGCCGGTCCTGCAGTTGTGGTCATCACCAGCGCTCCAACGATAAGCCCGATCAATCGCAGCGCTCTCGCCATCATAACCGCCAACCCGAATGGATGGCAGCAATGCCACCCGACAGATTGCGATACGACACGCGCTCGAACCCGGCCTCCCGGATCATGCTGGCGAACGCCTCCTGCTTCGGAAACTTCCGGATGCTCTCGACCAGATATTGGTAGCTTGCCCGATCGCCAGCCGCGAGCGCGCCAAGCCTCGGAATAACCTCGAACGAGTGGAAATCATACACGCGATCGAGCATCGGCACATCGACCTCGGAGAACTCCTGACACATGAAGCGCCCACCATGCCGCAACACGCGATGCGCCTCCTTCAGCGCTCGATCGATGCGCGTCACATTTCGAATGCCGAACGCGATCGTATAGGCGTCGAACGACTTGTCTGGGAACGGCAGCGTCTCCGCGTTTCCGACCGTCAAAGTAATCCGATCAGACAACCCCGCCGCATCCACCCGCCGCTGACCCACCGCGACCATCTCGGGGCTAATGTCGCAGAGCGTCGCCTTCGCCCCGCGTCCGGCTGAACCGATGACGCGCATCGCGATATCGCCGGTCCCACCCGCGACATCGAGCAACGACCAAGCTTGCTCCGTCCGCGGCGGCGCCAGCCACGCAACCATGTCGCTCTTCCAAAGCCGGTGCAGCCCGCCACTCATCAGATCGTTCATGAGGTCGTAGCGCTCCGCAACCGAAGCAAAGACCTGATTGACCCGCCCCTGCCGCTCCTCGGGGCGGACGGCCTCGAAGCCAAAGGTGCCGGACGTGTCGGATTTGGATGTGTGTGTCATGGCTATGCTTATAGCGCCGGCGATCGCCACGCGCCACGCCACCGGGCAACGGAATTAACGGCTGAGATCAGCGTCCATCCCGGAGTTTCAGACCCGTGAACACGGCCGCCACCACCAACGAGCCCGCGGCAAACCAGCCGAACGCACCCGCATTGCTGGAGTGGTCAGCAATCGGCCCGCTGATGACCGGCGACAGGAACTGGCCAAGGAAGATCGATGTGGTGTGGAACCCGGCTGCCCGCCCCCGTTCGGCCTCCGACGCTCGCTCCATCAGAATGATGTTGTTGACGGGAAACAGCCACCCGTAGCCCGCACCGGCAATAGCCGCGCCAGCGACGACAAGCGGCCATGACGGCGCAAAAGCAATCAACGAAAAACCAATCCCTGTCGCCGCGAAGATCATGGCGTAGATCGTATATGGCCCAAACCGCGTACCAAACCGCGTGTAGAAAAGCGCCATGACGATCATGGTGAGATTGCCGGCCCCGATGATCAACCCTGCCGCCGTCGGCGCGTTGACGTTGAGATCGCGCAGCAGGAATGGCAACCGCGTCGGCAGCATGTAGTACATCACCATCGCGAGCAGCGCGCTGATGCCGACGATCATGAACGGCCGGATCGAGAACGGAGCCTTGCTTGCCGTTGCCTGAACCTGCGGCCGCTCCGTCTCCGGCAGGTACACATAGGCGAGCGGCAACAAAGCCAGAGCGATGGCGTAGATCAGGAACGGATAGCGCCAGCCGAGTTCGCCCAGCAGGCCACCGATCAAAATCATTGCCAGGCCGGACCCGGACATCGCCGCCGGCTGGATCGAAAACAGCTTTGCGCGCGCCATCCCCTGGTAGCGATCACCAATCATCGCGATGGTCGACGTCATCGTCCCGCCGATACCGATCCCGAGCAGCATCCGCCCGATCAGCACGTCGCCGAGCGACTGCGCGATGAAACTTGAAGCCCCGGCGACGCCGTATAGAACCAACGCCCACAGCATCACCGGCCGGCGTCCGAACCTGTCGCACAGCCACCCACCGAGCCCCGCCGTCAGGACAATCCCGAGCGACGGCAGCGTGATGACCAGCGCCGCGAGTGTGTTGACGTGCGCCGTATCCTTGAACGCGTCGCGCAACCCTGGAATCGACGGCGCGACAGCCGCGTTCGCAATGACCGTCAGCGACGCGATAGCCAGCAACAACGCCCCAATATACGCCGGCGGCGCCGATCCAGGCTGCGAGAACGCGCCACCCGGCCTGATGTTCGACGTCTGGTTCGTATCGTTCATTCGGCCCGTGTACCACGGTTCGTCGCCCGCCAGGCACGCGACGTCGGATGCCGGCCCACTTTCCCCTGCATGGCTATAAATCCCTCTCCCCGTTTCGCCCCGGAGAGGGCTAGGGTGAAGGATAGCCAACGACGTGGGCTCGAAAGACCCGCGCACACGAAACGTCGAACGTATCGAATTGAAAAACTGCCATGCCTGAACTTCCCGAAGTCGAGACAGTGCGCCGCGGCCTTGCCCCGGTCATGGTCGGCCGCCGTCTCGCGCGCGTCGAGCAGCGGCGCGCCGATCTCCGCTTTCCCTTCCCGGATCGTTTCGTCGAACGCACCGAAGGCCGCCGGATCGAACAATTGCGCCGGCGCTCCAAATACCTCCTCGCCGACCTCGACAGCGGTGAAACGCTAATCATGCACTTAGGCATGTCCGGCCGCTTCACGATCTCGGAGCCGGGCGGCGCCAACGGCCGCATGCTCGGCGAGTACGAACATGAAGCAGGTCACCTCGCCAAACATGACCATGTCGTTTTTCACACCGATCGGGGCGCGACGATCATTTACAACGACGCCCGCCGCTTTGGTTTCATGGATCTTGTGACTACCGCCGAAATCGGCGCCCACAGCGCCTTCGACGGCCTCGGCATCGAACCGCTCGACGGCGAACTTACGCCCGACTTTCTCGCCGCCGCAGCCCATGGCAAGAAGACCGACCTCAAGGCGTTCCTGCTGGATCAGCGCATCGTCTGCGGCCTTGGCAACATCTACGTCTGCGAAGCCCTTTTTCGCTCGCGCCTAGCCCCGACGGCAAAGGCAAACCGCATTGCGACGAGATCCGGCAAGCCGACCGATGAGACCCGCCTGCTCGTCGACAACATCAAGATGGTTCTTGAGGCAGCGATCCACGCAGGCGGCTCGACCCTGCGAGACCACCAGCAAGTCGACGGCACGCTCGGCTATTTCCAGCATAGCTTCCAAGTTTACGGTCGCGAGGACGACCCGTGCGTAACGCCCGGCTGCGGCGGCATCATCAAACGCATCGTCCAATCCGGCCGCTCGACGTTTCTGTGCCCAAAGTGTCAGGGAAAACGTAGGTAAGGATCGTCATGACCGTCTCCATCGAGAAGAACGGTGCCGTCTGGACCATTGTCCACGATCGCCCGCAGGCCCGCAACGCCATGGACCCCGCGAGTGCGGACGCCATCTTCGACGCCTTCAATGAGTTCGACCGGGACGACACCGCCAGCGTCGCAGTTATCTGGGGCAAGGGCGGCGCCTTCTGTGCGGGCTGGGACCTCAAGTACGGCGCCAGCCTCGTCGGCAAAGATCCTCTCGCGGCTCTCGAGTTTCCGGCCGGCAATGAGGCACCCGTGCCACGCGGTCCCATGGGGCCGACCCGCATGGAATTGTCGAAACCCGTCATCGCCGCCATCGAAGGCCCAGCCGTTGCCGGCGGCATGGAGATCGCGCTCTGGTGCGACGTCCGCGTTATGGCCGAGTCGGCCTTCATGGGGGTCTATTGCCGCCGCTGGGGCGTACCGCTGATCGATGGCGGTACGGTTCGCCTTCCACGCCTGATCGGCGAAAGCCGCGCCATGGAAATCATTCTGACTGGCCGCAAAGTCCCCGCCGAGGAATGCTTGGCGATTGGCCTCGCGGCGCGCCTCGCCCCGCACGGCAAAGCCCGCGAAGTGGCCGAATCCATGGCGCACGAAATTGCCCGCTTTCCGCAAGCTTGCGTCCGCTCCGACCGCGCTTCGGTCTACAAATCGCACGGCAAACACATTCGCGACGGCCTGCGCACGGAATGGAAGATCTCGAAGGACATCGTCGTCAAGGAGGGCATCGCCGGCGCCGCCCGCTTCTCGAGCGGCAAAGGACGGCACGGAAAATTCGACGATATCGGTTGATCGCCGCGCCCCGGCGAGTCAGAAGTCGG
>JAPXTA010000138.1:0-13565 GCA_033812735.1 Hyphomicrobiaceae bacterium
GCGTGGTGTCAAGCGCGGCGAGGTGATCGCGGTCCTCGCGGAAAACCGTCCCGAATGGCTCTACGCCGACATGGGCGCTCAGTGCATGGGGATGATCGGCAACGGCATCTATCCAACGTCGTCGCTGGAGCAGGTTGCCTACGTGCTGAACAATTCGGGCGCCCGCGTGCTCTTCGTCGAGAACGACGAGCAACTCGACAAGGCGCTCGCGGTGCGCGCCCAATGCCCGCAGCTCATGCATATCGTCGTCATGGACGCGAAGGGGCTGCGTGGCTTCCAAGACGACGGCGTGACGAGTTTCGAGACCATGCTTGCGGACGGTGTCCGGCTGGCAGGGGCGAAAGGTGCCGCGTTTGAAGAGGCCATCGACGCGGGCAGGGGGGAAGACATCGCCTTCCTGGTCTACACGTCAGGAACAACGGGCGCCCCCAAGGGCGCAATGATCACCAATGCGAACCTCATGTTCCAAATTGCATCGGTGCCGCAGTACGCCAAGCTCGATCTCGGCGACAAGACGCTGTCGTTCCTGCCGCTCTGCCATATCGCCGAACGCATGAGCTCGGTATTCAACCCGTTATCGCAGGGGCAGATCGTCCACTTCCCTGAAAACAGCGGCACCGTGATCAACGATTTGCGCGAAGTCGCACCACATCTCATTTTCGGCCCGCCGCGCTTCTGGGAGAAGCTCTACGCTCAGGTCGAACTCTTCATGCAGGACGCGATCCCGGTCGCGCGCATGGCCTATAAGTTGGCGTTTGCCGATGGCCAGTCGCTCGCCGATGATCGTATCGCCGGCCGACCGAGCCGCGCGTTCCAGCAGGCGCGGTTCGGCCTCGTCAAACGGCTGGCGCTCGACCACGTGCGCGAATTCCTCGGACTGCAGAATGTCAAACTTGCGATGACGGGCGCAGCTCCCGTGCCGCCAGATCTGCTGAAATGGTACATGTCGATCGGCATAGATCTGCTCGAAGCGTTCGGCATGACTGAGACGGCGGGCTTCTGCACGGCGACGCCGCGCGAACGCATCAAGATCGGGTATGCCGGCATCAGGGCCAAGGGCACGGAGGTCAGGCTTGGACCTGGAGACGAAATCATGGTGCGTGGGCCAAACGTGTTCGCAGGCTATTGGAACATGCCGGAAAAGACCGCCGAGACGCTCGACGCCGAGGGTTGGCTGCATACCGGAGATTGTGGCGAGATCGACGCGGACGGATATCTCAAGATCACCGACCGCATGAAAGACATTATCATTACGTCAGGCGGTAAGAACATCTCGCCAAGCAGCATCGAGAACCAGCTCAAGTTCAGCCCCTACATCTCCGACGCGGTCGTGATCGGGGAGGGGCGCAATTATTTGACGGCCCTGGTCATGATCGATCAGGATACGGTCTCGAAGTACGCGCAAGACCGTCAGGTGCCGTTTACGGACTTTGCCTCACTCACCCGGACGGAGGCCGTTCGTGAACTGATCCGATCGACGGTCGAGGGCGTGAACAGCAAGCTCGCGCGGGTCGAGCAAATCAAGGATTTCCGCATCATCGAGCAGTTGCTCACCACGGATGACGAGGAGCTGACGCCGACCATGAAACTGAAGCGGCGTGTCGTTGCCAAGCGCTACGAAACGCTCATCGCAGGAATGTACGGTCACTGAATGACGAACGTCCAGGCGCCCTCGCGGACAAGCCTCGGACCAATTGGAGGAAACGGAAAATGCTGAAACGCCTAAGAGGACTGCTGGCGGCAACAGCCGTCGCGGCATTGACGAGCACGGCTCACGCAGCCGGCGTGACCGACACCGAGATCGTGCTCGGCACTCATCTTGATCTGTCGGGCCCAGTTGCGGCCGGTATGCCGCAGATCCGCAACGGCACGCAGATGCGCATCGACGAAGCCAACGAGGCAGGCGGCGTTAATGGCCGCAAGTTGAAGTTGATCGTCGAGGACAATGGCAGCCAACCGCAGCTCGCGGTGCGAGCGGCCGACAAGCTGATCAATTCCGACGGCGTTTTCGCGATCGTGAACCCGTTCGGGTCCGGCCCCAACGCGGCGGCCGTCAAGCGGGCCGTCGATGCCAAGGTGCTCTACTTCTCACCATGGGGCGCATCGGCAGTGCTGCGCAAAATTTCCGGCAATAGCCCGCTGCTGTTCACGACGACGCCGGACTACGACGGCACCGTCGGTCCGGCACTCGGCTGGATGATCGATGAATTCAAGGCGAAGAAAGTCGGCTTCATCTATCAGGAAGGCCCGTTCGGCGACCTCGTGCGGGGCGGTGTCAACGTCGCCATGAAGGCGAAAAACATGACGCTCGCGGCCGAGGCCGGCTACAAGGCTGGCGACCTCGACTTCTCCTCGCAGGTGGCCCGCATGAAAGCCGCCGGCGTCGATCTCATCATGATCGCGACGATCACGCGTGAGACCGTCGGCGTGATGGCCGAAGTGAAGAAGCTCGGCTGGAACGACGTAAAGGTGCTGACCGCAAACCCGGGCCGGACGATGATCGTCGCGCAGCTTGGCAAGGCGAACGTCGAAGGCCTCTACGGCACCTCGGCCTGGAACATCTACAACCCTGGCACCGAACCGCCCGCCGTCAAGGCCTGGGCCGAAAGCTTCAAGAAGCGCTTCAACATGGAGCCGGATGAGAACGGCATGCTGGCGTACGCCTACATGGATTGGTTCATCAAGGCCCTGACGGCTGCTGGCAAGAACGTGACGACGGAGACGGTGGCGGAAGCGCTCGGCAAGACAACGACTGATCACCCCGTGTTCTTCGCGCCGAAGTCATTCAAAAACGGCCACATCGACCCGGAAAACTCACAGGTCGAGCAGGTCAAGGACGGCAAGTGGGTGCCGGTCTCTAAGCCGCTTAAGTAACACGAACGCGTACGTCCAGAACGGCGAAGGCCCTGCAACCCGAGCGGTCGCAGGGCCTTCTTAATTTGCGGAGTGCTGCGAACCGTCAGCCGGCCTTGAGCTGCGTCGCCTTCACCCATGTCGCATGGAAGCCGGCTGGAACGCGCGTCGGGATTGTGATGCGGGCGCGCGGACCGCGGCCGATCTCGCGGGCATCGAAGATATGGATCTCCGATTTGTCGGCGGGCGCGTTGTAGGCAAAGGCAACCACATAGCCGTCGTCTTCTGCCTTGTGATCATCGCTCGGCGCAAACCACGGCTCGCTGTAGTAAACGCCGGTACCGTCGCTCCAGGCCGAATAGGCGCCCGTGTGGACGTCGTGTTTCACGATGCCGGAGAACCGCGGAACCGGGTCCTCGACCATCGTCACGCAGTAGCTGTACCGCGTGAACTTGCCGTTGAGCGCCGTGGGCGACGTCGGGAACTCGAGGTTCATCGCCTTCTCGATCACGCCCTCTGTCGTCTTGCCGGTCTTGAGATCGAAACGCCATTTGTAGAGTTTGGCATCCATCGACAGATTGGCGATCTGTTTGGCGAGTGCGCCCTTGTCGGTGCTCATGCCGTAGCGGCAACCGATCATCACAACAGCGTCGTCTTCATCCCAACAATTGACCACGTGATAGATGAAGCAGGGCTCCGCGTCGAACCACCGGATCGATTGCGCATCGCCGTAGCGGGGGACGATGGCGAAGCGTGACGGCAAGTCGGCGTTGAACGTGATCTTGTGCCGGCCCTGACGCCAGGCATCCATGTCCTGATAAAGTGGCAGGTCGTGCAGGATCGAATATTTCTTGGTGATGCCCATGTCGTGCGGAAGGCGTGGCCCCGGCAGGACGACAGGCGCCAAATGCTTCAACTTTCCGTCGGAACCGACGACACCATAGGTCATGTACGGATATTCGGCCTCGTAGTCGAAGAAGAGCAATTCGTCGGTGTCCTCGTCGACCTTCGCATGCGCCGAAACCTTGAGGCCTGCCCGAACGGCAAAATCAGCCTTGCCGATGGTGTCGAGCGTCAAGGCATCGAACTCGTAGACGTCCCCCGCAAGATACCAGAGCGCCATGCCCTTACCGCCCTGGAACACGATGTCTGTGTTGGCGCTGTCCTTGATCGGGCGCTTCTTGTTGTCTTTGTTCGCCTCGAGAACGCTGTAGAACTTGGCGGCCTGCGCTTCGCGCTCGGCGGCAAATGCATCCGTGCGGACCCAGCGATTGCGGTAGGAGATCTTGCCGCGCTCGAAATGAGCAGCATGCAGCATGCCGTCGCCGTCGAACCAGTGATAGCCCTTGATCGGCTTCACCTGTTGGTTCGGGCCGTTGCGCAGGTAGATACCGTTCAAATCCTTTGGCACGTCACCGGTAATCGGCAACTCGCTGATGGTCTTCTCTTCGAAGATCGGCGCATTCGCACCCTCGAGGAACGGGCTAACGCCACGGCCAAAGGGGGCATCGGGATCGGTTGGATTGAGCGTCTTTACGGCATGGCCGCCGTGTCCGCTCATGGGCCCGCTCATGGGGTGATCCATCGGCATTGGTTCCTCCGGTAACGTCTTGTCGTTTGCGTCAAGGTGGCTGTTCGGTACGGGCTTGGCAAGTCCGGTCAGGCGCGGCCGAATATCTCCTCGCCCGGGATCCACGTGCTGTGGAAGCCGGCGGAGACCCGATGCGGAATTTTAACCTTGGCGATCGGACCGCGCGAAATATCGCGTGCTTCAAACACAGCGCACGACGACGTCCAATCGTTGGTATCGGTCAAGAAGGTCACGACGTAGCTGTCGGTCTCGGGCGTTTTGCCGGCAAGGCTACCCTTGCGTGGCGCAACGGGCGCCTCATTGCCGTAGACGCCCTGTCCATAATCCCATCGCTGGCTCGCGCCGGTCTCGGTATCATAACGCACAAGCGCATCGAATGTCTGGCACTGCCCATCGACATGCCCCTCGACGGCTTCTGGCAAGAGTTGATGAAACGACAACCGTGATGCGCGACCGAGAACGTTGGGATCGACCCGCGGAAATTCGGTATTGGCGTCGTCGAGCGGCCCTTCTTTCACCGCGCCGGTCTTCATGTTGAACGACCAGCGGTAGAGCACGTGCTTACGGCGGCGCTGGGCCAGCATCGAGGCGAGGGGGCCATCCTTTGGGTCGCGCGTGTACTCAGGGTTGGCCTGACGGCAGCCGATCTGATGCACCCAGTCGCCATCCTCGTAGGCGTTGACGACATGAAGGACATAACACGGTTCGGTCTCGAACCAGCGGATCTGGTCGGCACTGCCGTAGCGGGGAATGACGCCGAAGCGCGCTGGGATCTCAGGATGAAACCTGACCATGCGCTTCTTGCTCTTCGTGAGGACATCGACATCGTGAAAAAACGGCAGGTCGTGCAGGATCGCGTAGTTTTCGGTGAGGCCTAGGTCATGCGGCGATCTCGGACCTGGAAGATCGATCGCGATATCTAGCTTGAGCTGTCCGTCGGGTGTGCCGACGCCATAACGCATGTAGGGCGGCTTGTCGCCGTAAGTGAAAAAGAAGAGCTCGCCCGTTCTCGGGTCGGTCTTGGAATGCGCCGATAGCGTGTGCCGCAGCTTGCCGCCGAACGTTTCCTTGCCGCGCGTTTCGAGCGTCAGTGGATCGATCTCGTAAGGGTTCCCAGCCATGTACCAGAGCGACAACAGCTTGCCGGCGTAGAAGACCAGATCGGTGTTGGAACTGTCCTTGATCGGGAACCCCGGCAGTCGCGGATTATAGGGACCCGCAAGTCCCGGCCAGATGCTCTTGCCGGCGATGTCTTCGACGGCGAACGCCTCGTTCCGGATCCAGCGCTGCCGGAAGGAGGCCTTGCCGTCTCGGAAATAGATGGCGCGCAGCATCGCGTCGCCGTCGTAGTAGTGATACTTGTTGATCGGCTCGAAACGCTGCGACGGCCCGTTCAAGACATAGGCGCCATAGAGGTCGGCGGGCAGCTCTCCTTCGACCACCAGATCGTCCGCCTCATATTCGCGGGCCGTCGGCGCAAAGACTCCGTGAAGGTACGGCTGATCGACACGATAGATCCAGTCGGGTGCATCCGGCGGCAAGGTCCCATCCGGTGCCATCATACGGACGTTCAGCCTTGTAATCGCCAGATCGGCAGCCTCTCCTAGGGCCGTCGCGGCAGCCAGGTCGCTGGCATTGCGGACCGAATGAGCCATCTGCATGCCCCTCCCGCTCGCGCGCACTGCAAAACCGGTTGCCGTCGCGCAAATCATACAGGTAGCCTAGCACGACTGGAGCAGTGGGCAACCTGCCGGACCTCGAGGCAGGAAAGCACGCGGCGTGACGGGGAGGACTGCATGATCTTGGCGTCCGCCGAGCGGATCGCGCGCTTCACGGCCGATGGCTGGTGGGGAACACAGACCATCGATGACGTGTTCCGTTCCAATGTAGCAGCCCACGGCAATCGCGAAGCCGTGGTGGATGCGCCGAATCGGTCAGAGATCACGGATGGTGCACCGCAACGACTGCACTATGCCGCCCTCGACGAGATGGTCGGCCGTCTGACGGCGGTCATCGTCGATCGCGGTATCGGCCCGGACGACGTCATTGCCGTTCAACTGCCGAACATCGTCGAGCTGACGGCGACATATCTGGCCGCGGCGCGGCTCGGCGCCATTGTTACGCCCGTCCCGGTGCAGTACCGCGAGCACGAGTTGAGCTATTGTCTGTCGCACACCGGCGCAAAGGCGGTGTTGACGGCAGCCCGCATCGGCAAACACCGCCACGCCGAGATGTTCGATGCCATGCGCAAGGCGCTGCCGGAATTGCGGCACGTGATGGCCTGGGGCGAGCATCTTCCACCAAGTGTTGTCGCTCTCGATGAAGCGATGGCGGGGGCAGCGCCGATCAGCGCGCCCAGTCCAGCGACACCGAATGACATCCTCACCATCTGTTGGACATCGGGGACGGAAGCGCGGTCCAAAGGCGTACCGCGAAGCCACAACGAGTGGCTAGTGATCGCACCGAACATCATCGAAGCGTCACGGCTATCGCCCGGCTGCCGTTTGCTCAATCCCTCGCCGATGGTCAACATGTCCGGCGTCTCGATCAACATCGCAACTTGGCTGCGGCTTGCGGGCACTGTTGTTCATCATCATCCACTGTCGGTCCCGGTTTTGCTGCAACAGATGCGGGATGAGCAGCTCGACTATATCGTTGCGCCGCCAGCCGTCCTGAACATGCTGTTGCAGCATCCGCATCTGCTCGACGGCGTCGACTTCAAGCGACTGAAGACCATCGGTTCAGGCGGCGCGCCATTGTCGAGTTGGATGGTGCGGGGCTTTCAGGACAAGTTTGGCGTCGATATCGTCAATCACTTCGGCTCCAACGAAGGCGCCTCGCTTGCGGGCACACGGATGGATATCCCACAGCCGGAGCATCGCGCTGCCTACTTTCCGCGCCTCGGCGTCGATGGCGTGCCGACAAAGCTCTACAGCAACAGACGCAATCGCACTCGCATCGTCGATCTCGCGACCGGAAAGCCGATCGCCGAGAGTGGCAGGCCGGGCGAACTGCGGTTCAGCGGCCCGACCGTCTTTTCAGGCTACTGGAACGCGCCGGAGATGACGGCGAAAGCCTTCGATGCAGATGGCTACTACTGCACGGGCGACCTTTTCGAGATCGCTGGGGATCAGCAGCAGTTCTACAAATATGTCGGCCGCGCCAAGGACATCGTCATTCGCGGTGGCATTAACATCTCGTCGGAAGAAATCGAGACGCTGGCGATCGAGCATCCAGCCCTACGCGAGGCAGCCGTCGTCGGCTATCCGGACCCGATCCTGGGTGAACGCGTCTGTCTCGTCGCGGCCCTGCGCGAGGGCATGACCCTGTCACTGGATGAGATCAAGACGTTCCTGAGGGACGTGAAGAAAGTAGCGATATACAAGTTGCCCGAGCGGTTGATGGTGGTCGAAGCATTGCCGCGCAATCCGGTCGGCAAGATCTTGAAGCGGGACTTGCGGCTCCTTGCCAACGATGTGGTAATGCAGCGCGAGGGCACGCCATGAAAGCCGCGAGTGAACGCCTGAAGCTGCTGCTGCTCCCCGGCATGCTCAACAACGAGACACTCTGGGACCGGATCGCTCCAGCCCTGCGCCAACACGCCGATCTCGTCATGCCCGTTTTTACGCAAGAGACACGTATCAGTGAGATGGCGGACCGAGCCTTGGCAATGGCAGGGCCCGGAAAGGTCGCCCTCGTCGGCTTCTCGATGGGAGGCTACGTGGCGCAGGAAATTCTCGCCTTGGCGCCGGATCGTGTCCGTGGCATTGCGCTTGTCGACACGCAAGCCGGTGCCGCCGACGAAGCCACACGCGTCATCATGGCGAAGACGGCGAGTGCGGCACGCAAGGACTTCGAGGCCGTATTGGCGCGGCTCAAACCCTCGAACGTTCATCCGTCGCGGCTCGATGACGACGCGCTGATGGATCACCTCCAAAAAATGTTTCTGGCGATCGGTGCAGATGCCTTCATCCGCCAATGTTCAGCAGTTGCGGAGCGGCCAGATCGACGGGAACTCCTGGCTGATACGCGCTTGCCGGCCCTTATTGTCTGCGGCCGGGACGACATGATCTGCCCGCCGCAACGATCGCAAGAGCTTTCCCAGTTGATGCCGCAGGCGGCGGTCGCTTGGATCGATCGTTGCGGACATATGTCGCCGCTCGAACTGCCGGAAGCGGTCTGCGCGGCGCTACTCAGATGGATTGGGGAGATCGCATGAGCCGCGCGGAAGACCTCAGGCGCTTGATAGCCGCGGACACGCGCCTTCCGGTTGTGGCCGCGCCGATGTTCCTCGTATCAGGGCCTGATCTCGTGCTTGCGGCATGCAAGTCCGGCGTCATCGGCGCCTTTCCGACGCCCAACTGCCGCAGTGTTGCCGATCTCGACGCATGGATGCACCGGATCACCGACGGTTTGGCGGCGGCAAAAGCAGCAGACCCGCAGGCGCGCATCGCGCCTTGGGCCGTCAATCTCATCACCCATTCGACCAACACGCGCCTAGCTGACGATTTAGCGCTGGTTGCCAGATACAAGCCGCCGATCGTGATTACCGCTCTCGGTAGCCCAAAACCAGCGATCGAAGTCGTGCACGGCTACGGCGGCGCCGTGATCGCCGATGTGATCAACCTTGGACTGGCCCGAAAGGCAGCGCAGGCTGGTGTCGACGGCATGGCATGTGTTGCAGCCGGTGCCGGCGGCCACACGGGCTTCTTGTCCCCGTTCGCTTTCATTTCAGCTGTGCGTGAGTTCTTCGGCGGCCTATTAATCGTCGGCGGCGGCATAGGCGACGGTGCCGGAGTCGCCGGTGCTATCGCAGCAGGCGCTGACCTCGTTTACATGGGCACACGCTTCATCCCGACCGTCGAGAGTGTCGCGCAACAACGCCACAAGGATCTTGTCGTCGAAGCGGGCATTGACGATCTCGTCGTCAGCCCCGCGATTACCGGCACCGCTGCGTCCTGGCTGAAGCAGTCGTTGCGTGAGGTCGGCTATGATCCCGACAATATGGGTGAGAAGCCGAAGCGAGCTTACGACAGCAATCAATCCATGCCCGCCCGCTGGAGCGAGACGTTCGCAGCAGGGCAGGGCGTTGGTGCAAGCAAGGCCATCGAGACAACGGCACAAGTAGTCGAATGTCTCGCCGGGGAATACGCAGCCGCGGTGCGCCGTTTCAAAACCCTGACACACTCGAACTGAGGAGTTCCGGCAATGGCTGGTCCCGTTTACGTTCTCGGCGGTCATCAGACCGACTTCGCGCGCGTATGGTCGCGTGAAGGCAAGGACATCTCCGATATGATCGGCGAGGCGACGCGCAGCGCGCTGGCTGCCTGCAACCTCGAGCCGGGCGCCGTTCAATCGATCCATGTCGGCAATGCATTCGCGGAGCTGCAACGCAATCAGGCGCATCTCGGCTCGATGGTGGCGCAAGTCGTGCCAGAGCTGTGGGGCATCCCCGCCATGCGCCACGAAGGTGCTTGCGCGTCGGCCTCGCTTGCCGTTCTAACGGCCATGGCGGAGATAGAAGCCGGCCGTTACGACTGCGTTCTCGTGGTGGGCGCTGAAGAACTCAAAAACCTGCAAGGCGATATTTCCTCGCAGAACCAGAACGCGGCGGGCTGGCAGGGACGCGAGGACATCGACTGCAAGTTCATGTGGCCCGCCGTTTTCGGATTGCTTGCCGGCGAGTACGAACGCCGCTACGGCCTCGACCGGCGTCATCTCAACCGCATTGCAGAACTGAACTACACCAACGCAAAGCGCAATCCGAACGCCCAGACCCGCAAGTGGTCCTTCAACGACAAGACCTTCACCGATGACGATGCGGTCAATCCGATGATCGAACCCGGCACGCGGCGGCAGGATTGCGGCCAGATCACCGACGGCGCGTGCGCCGTAGTTCTGGCGTCGCAGGACTTTGCCGCGGCACACGCCAAGCGCCATGGCAGCACGCTCGACAAGTTGCCGCGCATTCTTGGCTGGGGCCACCGTAACGGCTCGCTCCGCTTTCACGACAAGATCGAGCGCAGCCGGAATGCGCCATACGTCTTTCCGCATGTTCGCGACGCGATCACTGACGCATGGCGGCGCGGGGGCATCGCAGGGATCGAAGCCATCTCAGGTGTCGAGACGCACGATTGCTTCACCACGACTGAATATATGGCGATCGACCACTTCGGCATCACGGCCCCCGGCGAATGCTGGAAAGCCGTCGAATCAGGCGCGATCGAGATGGGCGGAAAAATCCCGATCAATCCCTCCGGGGGGCTTATTGGCGGTGGCCACCCGGTCGGCGCGACAGGCGCGCGCATGCTGCACGACGCTTGCAAGCAGGTCACGGGAACAGCGGGGCCATATCAGATCGAGGGAGCCAAGACGTTCCAGACCCTCAACATCGGCGGCTCATGCGGCACAGTCGTGAGCTTCGTCGTAGGTCTTTGAAGCGGTTCGCGGTGCCTGATGAACATGGCCTTGCTAGTTGGGATCACGCTGTGGCTCGTATGGGTCGCCTCGCTGTTGAGGTGGCGCGCGCGGCCGGAACTGAAGATCGGGGCCGCACGAGACTTCGTCTTCCCGGCCGCCGCCGCTGTTGTCGGTCTGGCTTGGGCAGTGTCACCTGCCGGCTCCGGGCTATCGCGCTTCCTCCATTTCTATCTCCTGTATGGGATGCTTATCCTCGCGCTCGTGACGCTGGTATGGCTGATCAGTCTGGTGCGGCGCGACTCGAGCATCATGGATATCCTCTACCCGCTGGCGGCGGCCCTTCCCGCAACAATCCTCGTCTCGTGGCGCGGCGTATGGTCTGTCCACGAGATGCTCGTGGTCGTTATTGCTCTGATATGGAGCATTCGGCTGTCGGGATATCTCGCCTGGCGGAACCTCGGCCACGGCGTTGAAGACGCGCGCTATGCCTCGTGGCGCCGCAGGTTCGGGACTGATTGGTGGTGGTGGAGCTACTTCCAGGTATTCGTCATGCAAGGTGTTCTGATCTGGCTCTGGTGCCTCCCGCTGGCACTTGCGCTCTATGCGGCGCCCACCACGTTCGGATGGCAGCATGTCCTCGCGATAGCAGTCTTCTCAATCGGCTTGATCTTCCAGGCCGGCGGCGATTGGCAGCTCGAGCAGTTCAAGCAGACACGCAAGGATCGCAGCGAGGTGATGGATCGTGGCCTGTGGGCGCTGACCCGCCATCCCAATTATTTCGGCGAGGCCGTCATTTGGTGGTCCTTTTGGGTGTGTGCGCTTGTTCATCCCTGGGGCTGGCTAACCGTTGTTGCGCCCATATACGTCACCTGGTTCATGGCCAAAGGTTCGGCGACCCCGATGCAAGAGCGCTACCTCGCAAAGACAAAGCCCGGCTATGCGGTCTATGTCGCCCGGGTTCCCGCATTCTTTCCCTGGTCGAAGGCTGGTACGTGAGATGAACCAAGCAGCCATGACGGGCCGCGTCGCCATCGTGACAGGCGCTGGAAAGGGGCTCGGCAAGGCGTACGCCATCGATCTGGCGGCAGCGGGCGCTTCGGTCGTCGTCAACAACCGCCGCCACCCCGGTGAAACCGACGAAAACACATCCGCTGCTCAGACGGTGCGCGCCATCGAGGCCGCTGGCGGCAGAGCCGTCGCGAACTTTGATGATGTATCGAGTGCGGGAGCAGGAGAGCGGATTGCTGCGGCGGCTCTGTCGTCGTTCGGCCGCATCGACGCGGTGATCGCGAACGCGGGTGTCAGCATCGCGACACCGTTTCACAAGGAGGAAACGGCATCGTTCCGCTCGGTCTTCGACCCGAGCTTTTTCGGCACCCTCGATGTCGCCATGGCGGCTTGGCCGCATTTGCGGGCACAGAAATACGGGCGCCTCGTGCTCACGGCGTCTTCGGCAGGATACTTCGGCGTCCACGGTCTCGCGGCGTACTCAGCCTCCAAGGGCGCGGTCATCGGATTGATGCGGGCGCTTGCGATAGAAGGGAAATCCGCAGGTGTTCGCGTCAATGCGATCTTGCCGTATGCCTATTCGCAGATGACGGCGGCGCATATGGACGAGACCATGAAAGCGGCACTCGACCCGGCACACGTCGCGCCGCTTGTGACGTGGCTCGCGTCCGAGGCGTGCGATGTGACCGCGGAAGTCCTCGCCGTTGGCGGAGGCCGGCTGGCACGAGCCGCAGCTGTCGAGACGCCGTCGATACCGCTTGAGCCAAGCAATCTTTCAGGCTCGATCGTGACGCTCAGGGGCGAACCTATGCGGGAATTCCCCGACGCGACCGCCGCCTTTCTCGACTTTCTGCGTGGCAAGGAGTGACGCTAGCCGCGCAGATACACGCCGCCGTCGACTGAAAGTATTTCGCCATTGATGAAGCGGGATGCAGGGCCGAGAAGAAACATGATGGGACCAGCCATGTCGTCGGGTACGGCAACCCGCTGCATGGGGACGCGCTTGGCATAGATTTCGGGGTCGAACTTGTCGAATATTTGCGGGCGCCCCGTGCCGCCCGTCAGGAAGGCAGTATTGGTCAATCCGGGAGCAATCGCGTTGACGCGAACGCGCGGCGCGTTCTCGCGCGCCATGCCCTTCACGAGTGCCACGATTGCGGCCTTGGCGGCACCGTAGTGGGTATATCCCGGGTAGACGTCCATCGCCATGGTCGAGGCGACGGAGACGAGCGATCCATGGCCGGATTTCGCCAACAGTGGTAGCGCAGCGCGTGCTGCGAGAAAGTGCGAGCGCAAATTTCCGGAGACGACTTCGTCGAACAGTTCCGGCGGCAAAGCGCTGATTGGCTTCCAGCCCTTCATGAAGCCGGCAAGATTGACGAACCCATCGAGCCCATCCCAGTGGAGCTTCAAGGTCTCGAAGGCGCCAGCGACGCTTTCGGTGTTGCTCGCGTCAACCGGTATGACGATCGATGCGCCGTCTGGCCTTTGGCTCTCGATCGACGCCGGCAGATCCATGACCGCAACGTCCACCCCAGTGTCGATGAGGGCGCTGACCAAACTGCGCCCCATGCCGCCGCAGCCGCCGACGACGGCGACGCGTGCGCCTCGAGCCGGACCTAGTCGGGAAAAATCGATTTGCGGGAGCGTCGGCATCGGACCGCCTTAGTGGGAGAGCATGCGTTCGGGCGCC
>JAPXTA010000139.1:0-13521 GCA_033812735.1 Hyphomicrobiaceae bacterium
CGCGTGCAGACGACCGCCCGCCGCCGCGATAATCCCGAATGCCGTACTTCGCGTCGTAGGTGAAGTCGGCGTGCCCTGGCCGGTAGGCCTGCGCGATATTCGAATAATCCTTCGAGCGCTGGTCCACGTTCTGAATTTCGAGCGCAATCGGCGTGCCGGTCGTCACCTGCTGTCCGAGTGGATTCGTAAACACCCCCGACAGGATCTTCACTTCATCCGGTTCGCGGCGCTGGGTCGTGAAGCGAGACTGCCCCGGACGGCGCTTGTCGAGGAAGCCCTGAATGAACGCCTCGCCCAGCGGCAGCCCCGGCGGGCAACCGTCCACGACGGCGCCGATTGCTGGCCCATGGCTCTCGCCCCAGGTGGTCACGCGGAAAAGGTGGCCGAAGGTATTGTGTGACATGGCTCAACAGGGGTCAGTAACGGGTGTTCGATGTCTGATATCAGAAATCGCGAAGCTCGACAGCCGATACCGCCACCCTGGAAGGGCTGCGCTCAATAGTGCGGCCCGGTAAGCCACCTGAAAATCAACACGAAGAAGCCGATCACCGCGCGGGACATGAGGGTGTAGAACATCAAGAGGATCGAGCTTTCGTGCAGCACCAGCCGCGCGACGATCTCCGCCTTCGGCCACCCCTGGAACGAGACGAGCCAGTCGCGGATCGAGGCCGCATACTTCAGCAATTGCAGCAGCAAAGCCTCATTGTAGATGGCTGTCGCGGCGAGCGCCACGAGCCCGACCAGCAACGAAAAGGCCACGTTGCCAAGCGAAAGAAGATACCGCGCCGTCAGCCACCCCATGAGCCTGATCCTCCGCTTGCCGGGTCCTCGCTGCTTACGGCGTGACTCGGGCAAAGATTTGTTGAAGTCTGACGTCCCAATAACATGGTGGCGCAACCGCGTCGCCTCCGCTCGGCCGATAACAATTTCGGCGAGCCCGCCTGGAGGATCCACTGCGATGACGACCTACGGCCAGATCACCGCCTTGCCCGCACCTGAACTGACGATCATCGCAGACGGGTTGCGCTTTCCGGAAGGTCCGGTCTGGATGCCCGACGGGTCGATCGTACTGGTTGAGATCCAGTCGAAGAAGCTGACCCGCATTGCGGCCGACGGCACCAAGTCCACCGTCGCACAAATGACCGGCGGCCCGAACGGCGCAGCTCTTGGCCGCGACGGCATGATCTATGTGACGAATAACGGCGGTTTCGAATGGCACGACGGCGAGCACGGCCTGTTCCCCGGCGGCCGTCCGAAGGATTATGTCACCGGACGCATTGAACGTGTCGATCCGAGGACCGGAAAAATCGAGACCCTCTACGACATGTGCGACGGCAAGCCTCTTAAAGGCCCGAACGACCTGGTCCTCGACGTCAACGGCGACATCTGTTTCACCGATCTCGGCAAGCGCACCGACGACGAAGTGCAGCGCGGCGGCGTCTACTTTGCCAAGCGCGACGGCTCGCTGATCAAACGCATCGCCGGTCCGACCATGACGGCGAACGGCTGCTCTCTGTCACCCGATGGCAAGGTGCTTTACTTCGTCGAGACCGAATCCGCCCGGCTCTGGGCGCTGGATCTCGCGGCGCCGGGAGAGCCCAAGGTCGCGCCGTTCCCGTCGCCCAATGGCGCACGCTTTGTCGCGCAGTGCGGCGGCCGCTACCAGCGCTTCGACAGCATGGCGGTCGACGCGGCGGGCAACGCGTGCGTCGCGACCCTCATGAACGGCGGCATCACCATCATCAGCCCCGACGGCGGCAATATCCGCTTCTTGCCGATCCCCGATCTCATGACGACGAACATCTGCTTCGGTGGGCCCGATTTGGGCACGGCTTATGTGACGCTCTCGGCGAGCGGCCGATTGGCGAAGTTCGATTGGAAGAAAGCCGTGGGAACGGTCGGCCTCCGCTTGAACGATCATTGATGGACGGCAGCGCAAGTCCTCAACGCACGGTACGAAGCGCCTCCGTCACACGGTCGCCGGGCCAGGGGCGGGGATCGGCCGGTTCGGCACCAGGCCGAGCTATGTCGGTTCCCTGTTGCGCGCGTACGATGACCGTCTTGTTGCCACCGGTCACCGCAACGGCGCCCGTGCCGACCAGCACGCCGAATGTGCCGCGGCTCATGCCCGCCCAAAACCGCGTCCCCCGCACAGCGATCAGCCCGTACGCGCTCTTGAATTTGAGTTCGGTGGTGGCCGGCTTGCCCGTGCGCTCGAACTGCATGGCGCCCTCACCGAGGTCAATCTCGCCGCCCGCGTCTTTGAGATAGCGGTCGATACGTAGCGATGTCGTGGCGCCGAGGCGGATCGTGGTTCGTTCGCCGAGCTTGAGCAGTGCTTTCGTCTCGGGTGCCGTCTTTACGAGATCGCCGACAAAGACGGTGGATCTCACGGCGAGATCACGCGACACCCCGCCCACCCACGATTGTGCCGAGCCAACAAGTGCTTCCACGGCGCCGGCAGGTTCTGCGGCACCAAATGCGGCTTCCGATATCGTCAGTCCGATCCCGAGCGAAAGGCCGCTGGCCCCTTTGAGCAGCTCTCGGCGGTCCAGCCCAGGATTGCGGTCAGCGGTCTTGTTTGAACACGTCATGGCACGGGGCTCGCGTTGAAATGGCCGTTACCCGGCGATGGCCGAGTTGCCGAAGTCAAACATATGGAGGGGGACTTGGCCGTGCTGCCTAGCACATGGCCTGCGTTCACAGACCTCGCACGATGACACCAACCATCAGCACGACATAGGCCGTCATCGCGAGCCAGTACTCCTGATGCGGCAAATAGCGCGGCAGGTTGATGCCGATGGCGCCGAACTTTGACACCAGCGCGATGATCGCGAGGATCAGCGACGCGAGAAATATGAACAACGATGGCGGATTGAGGCGCACGGGCTGTCGATCCCCTGTGGTTGACTGAGCGACCCTACCGCCCTTTCGCGGTGAGCGGAAATCGAAATGCAGGCAGGGCACAGTCCACACAATGCCGCCGTCCGCCCCTTTGCCCCGCTCCTATCATGGGGCATTCTCACCGCATAAGGAAACCGACGGGGATAGACGATGCGCTTCGCACAGGGGATCGCGGCCTGGACCGCCGCAACGGTGTTGGGAACGGCCATGGCCCTTGCACAGGCGGTGGCCCCTGCCCCTGCAACCGCGCCGGCGGCAACGGGTGGTCCGCAAGCAAGCCCCGCGGAAATCGAATTCTGGAATACCGTCAAGGACGCCAGAAACCCTGCAGAATTCAAGGCTTACCTCGAAACCTATCCCAATGGCGCCTTCGCCGCTCTCGCCAAGGTGCGCATCCGGGCCCTTGAAGAGGCGTCATCGCAGAAGAAGGCGACAGACGACACCAAAGCCGCCGCCGATGCCAAGGCCACAGCCGACGCGGCACGCGCTGCCGCAGTAGCCAAGGCCGCTGCCGACGTCCGCGCCCAAACAGCCTCGGCGTTGACCAATCCGACCACGATCCGGGAAGTGCAGGCGAAGCTCTATAATCTGAACTACTCCGTCGGCCCGCAGACCGGCGCGCTCACAAACGAGACGCGCGAAGCCATCCGGCAATGGCAGGCCAATGTGAAAAAGCCCGTGACCGGCGACATGACCGCATCCGACGTGTCTCTGCTGCGGTCCGCCAGCGTCCCCACGACTTGGGGGGGCCATCGGCTACAATGCCCGCGGCGGATCGTCCGCGATCTGGTTGCGCGGCACGCGCCAGGACGCCGAAGCGGCCTCCCTGGAAGGCTGCCGCAAGCTCAATGGCGGCAACTGCAATGTCGTCACGGCAGTCAACAACGGCTGCGGTGTCGTCAGTTTCGCGAGCGGGGTGGTCGGCAGCACGCAGCACAACGGCGCCTACGCGATCGTACGGCCGACGCTCGCCCAAGCGATCGATCAGGCGCTCAGCGAATGCCGCTCGCGGTCAAAGGTCCCCAACAATTGCGGCATCCGCAACACCATGTGCGCCGACGGCAGTCACAAGAAGTAGCGCGCCGAGCTACCCCGGAACGGTTACCCGCCTGAGCGTGAGGTTGAGGCGCCCGCCTTCCGCTAGCAGGTCTGATGTGCCAGGCAATACCCGGTCGATGCCGTGGTAGGCGAACCGGCTTGCGCCCTCGAGGATCAGAACGTCGCCGGTTTTCAGGGTGACGCGCGTCTTCGGGTCGCTGCGCTTGAGCCCGCCGAGATGAAAGACGGCGCTATCCCCAAGCGATACCGACAAGACGGGCGCTAACCGATCCGCTTCGTCCCGGTCCACGTGCGCGCCCATCTTCGCCTTACCGGCGTAATAGTTGATGAGACACGCTTCGGGCGGGGCCTTGTACCCCGTAAGATCTGTCCAAAGGGCAAGCAGCAGATCAGGCATGGGAGCCCACGGCTGCCCCGTCTCGGGATGGGTCGCTTGATAGCGATATCCCCCGGCACGATCCGAGACCCACCCGAGCGGGCCGCAGTTGCTCATGCGCACCGAGAAGGGCTGCCCTGTGCGTGGCATGACCGGTTGGAACAGGGGCGCATCACTAAGCACCCCCCTTATTGCAGTCAGAAGCTCCCGCTGCTGCTGCAGGCCCAGCTGACCCGGTAAGTATCTGAAATTTTGGAGATTGCTCATCGTTTCGGTATCGCTGGAGAAAAGCCCGTAAGGTCTACGCCCGTGGCCCCATCCCAGATTGGCGGGCCCGGCTGCGACAGATGTGAAAGAACCGCTGGATTGCGCATCTAGCCCCACTATCCACCGTTGCAGCCCCCAGATGCCCCCCCTATATACCGGCTGTAATCGACTGATCTCAGGGGACCGTTCCGTCAATCCCGGCCGGCGAAGGTTTTTTTGCCGCATCGGGGTGGTCGTGAAGGGCGCCGTGAAGGGCCCGGCGGTCTGCCGCTAGCGAAGAGGATGAATTCACATGGCTAAAGTCATCGGCATCGACCTCGGCACCACCAATTCGTGTGTGGCCGTCATGGAAGGCTCGAAGCCAAAGGTTCTCGAGAACTCCGAAGGCGCCAATACGACGCCGTCTATCGTCGCCTTTACAGAAGGCGAGCGCCTCGTTGGTCTCCCGGCCAAGCGCCAGGGCGTCACCAACCCCTTCAACACCTTCTTCGCCATCAAGCGCCTGATCGGCCGCCGCTACAACGATCCGATGGTCGAGAAGGACAAGAAGCTCGTCCCCTACAAGATCGTGCAAGGCCCGAACGGTGACGCCTGGGTCGAAAGCAACGGCAAGCAGTTTTCGCCGTCTGAGATCTCCGCTGCCATCCTCCAGAAGCTGAAGGCCGACGCTGAAGCCAAGCTCGGCGAGACCGTGACGCAGGCCGTCATCACCGTGCCGGCCTACTTCAACGACGCTCAGCGTCAGGCGACCAAAGACGCCGGCAAGATCGCGGGCCTGGAAGTGCTCCGCATCATCAACGAGCCGACGGCTGCAGCACTCGCCTATGGCCTCGACAAGAAGAAGGAAGCCAAGACGATTGCCGTCTACGACTTGGGCGGCGGCACGTTCGATATTTCGGTGCTTGAAATCGGTGACGGCGTCTTCGAGGTGAAGTCGACCAACGGCGACACGTTCCTCGGCGGCGAAGACTTCGACATGCGCCTCGTCGAGTATCTCGCGGCCGAGTTCAAGAAGGAAAACGGCGTCGATCTCAAGAACGACAAGCTCGCGCTCCAGCGTCTGAAGGAAGCCGGTGAAAAGGCAAAGATCGAGCTCTCGTCGTCGCAGCAGACCGAGATCAACCTGCCGTTCATTTCGATGAATGCGCAGACTCAGTCGCCGCTCCACCTGACGATGAAGCTGACGCGCGCCAAGCTCGAAAGCCTCGTCGACGACCTCATCAACAAGACCAAGGAGCCCTGCATCCAAGCGCTCAAGGATGCCGGCCTCAAGGCAGCCGAGATCGACGAAGTCGTGCTGGTCGGTGGTATGACCCGCATGCCGAAGGTCCAGCAGTTGGTGAAGGAGCTGTTCGGCAAGGAGCCGCACAAGGGCGTCAACCCGGACGAAGTCGTCGCCGTCGGCGCCGCGATCCAGGCCGGCGTGTTGAAGGGCGACGTGAAGGACGTATTGCTCCTCGACGTGACCCCGCTGTCGCTCGGCATCGAGACACTCGGTGGCGTGTTCACACGCTTGATCGATCGCAACACCACGATCCCAACGAAGAAGTCGCAAGTCTTCTCGACCGCCGAAGACGGCCAGAGTGCTGTGACCATTCGCGTGTTCCAGGGTGAACGCGAAATGGCCGCCGACAACAAGCTTCTCGGCACGTTCAACCTCGAAGGCATTCCGCCGGCACCGCGCGGCGTTCCTCAGGTCGAAGTGACGTTCGACATCGATGCCAACGGCATCGTCAATGTCGGCGCCAAGGACAAGGCGACCAACAAGGAGCAGTCGATCCGCATTCAGGCATCGGGCGGCCTGACCGATGCCGACATCAAGCGGATGCAGGACGAGGCGGAAGCCCATAAGGACGAGGACAAGAAGCGCAAGGACGTCGTCGAGGCGAAGAACCACGCCGAGGCGATGATCCACTCGACCGATAAGTCAGTGAAAGACCTGGGCGACAAGGTCGCGCCCGCCGACAAGTCGAAGATTGAAGACGCCATTGCCGCACTGCGCGAAGCGGTGAAGGGCGAAGACGCAGAGGCGATCAAGGCCAAGACGAACGACTTGGCGCAGGCCGCAATGAAGATTGGCGAAGCCATGTACGGCGGTGCGGGTGCAGGCGCGGCTCCGGGCGGTGATCCCGGCGCATCGGCCTCGGCCGGCGACAAGGCGAAAGACGACAACGTCGTTGACGCCGACTTCGAAGAGGTCAAGGACGACAAGAAGAAGAACAGCTGAGCAGAGCTCACGTACGAGCTCCCTCCGCTGGACGAGTGCACTGCGCCGCGATCCCCAAGGGTCGCGGCGTCGCACCGCAAGGCCCAGGAGAGACGCTCATTCTTCCCTGATTTGATCGGCTGATCATCCCATGGCCAAGCGCGATTACTACGAAGTCCTCGGCCTGAAGCGAGGCGCGAGCGAAGCGGACCTGAAGTCCGCATTCCGCAAGCTCGCCAAGGAATACCATCCCGACAAGAACCCCGACGACAAGACGGCGGAGCAGAAGTTCCGCGAACTCGCCGAGGCCTACGAGGTTCTGAAGGACCCGCAGAAGCGCGCGGCCTACGATCAGTTCGGTCACGCCGCATTCGAAGGCGGCCGTGGCGGCCCGGGCGGACCCGGCGGGTTCGGCCCCGACTTCGCATCCTCGATGTCGGACATCTTCGACGATCTCTTCGGCGAGTTCATGGGGGGCCGCCGTGGTGGCCGCCGTACGGGGCGCGAGCGCGGCGCCGATCTCCGCTACAACATGGAGATTACGCTCGACGAAGCCTTTAACGGCAAAACCGCGCAAATTCGCGTTCCGACCTCGGTCGGCTGCGAAACGTGCTCCGGTTCGGGCGCAAAACCCGGCACCTCACCAACGACATGCTCGACCTGCGGCGGCGCCGGCAAGGTGCGCGCCAGCCAAGGCTTCTTCACCATCGAACGCCCCTGCCCGACTTGTCAGGGCCGTGGCGAGACGATTGCCGATCCATGCACGAGCTGTACGGGGACCGGCCGCGTCACCAAGGAGCGCACACTCTCCGTCAACATCCCGGCAGGCGTCGAGGATGGCACGCGCATTCGCCTTGCCGGTGAAGGCGAGGCAGGACTACGCGGCGGCCCGACCGGCGACCTCTACATCTTCCTCTCGATCAAGCCGCACGAATTCTTCCAGCGCGATGGCGCCGACATTTTCTGCCGCGTACCGATCCCGATGACGACGGCGGTGCTCGGCGGCCAGCTCGACGTCCCGACGGTCGACGGCAGCAAGACGCGCGTGAAGATCCCCGAGGGCTGCGAGAACGGCAAGCAATTCCGCCTGAAGGGCAAAGGCATGCCCGTGCTGCGGTCCAAGGTGGCAGGCGACATGTACATCCAGGTCGATGTCGAGACGCCGAAGAACCTCACCCCGCGCCAGCGCCAACTGCTCGAAGAATTCGATCGGGAGGGAAGCAAGGACAACCACCCGGCGTCGAGCGGCTTCTTCTCCAAAGTCGCAAGCTTCTTCAGCGAAAAGCCGAATTGATCGCAGGCATGGATCGGCGGGGCATTGCATATGAGTGGCAAGCGCCCCCGCATCTACCTCGCAGGCCCTGAAGTCTTCTTGCCGCATGCGAAGGCCATCGGCGCGGCTAAGGCGCGGCTGTGCGCGGACGCGGGCTTCGAAGGCTGCTTCCCACTCGACAACGTGCTCGACCTCACCGGTCTCTCAAAGCACGGCCAAGCCATGAAGATCCTCGATGCCAACGAAGCGCTGATGCGCTCCTGCGATCTCATCATCGCCAACGCCACGCCCTTCCGCGGCGTCGCGATGGATAGCGGCACCGCCTACGAAGTCGGCTTCATGCGCGCGCTGGGCAAACCGGTGTTCGTCTACACCAACGCACCCTCCGACTACGCGACCCGCGCCCATGCCTATCGCCGCTCGTCGCGGTTGCCAGAAGACTGCGACCGGCCCGAGTACGAGGTCGAAGACTTCGATCTCGCCGAGAACTTGATGATCGCGAGTTCAGCCGAAGCCTCTGGCCAACACGTCGTCCGCGGCACCGAACCGCTCGCGCCCATGGACAATCTCACGGCCTTCAAACGGTGTCTCGCCGAGGCGCGCAGCCGTACTTGCGCGTGACGGACGCCGCGCGTAACGCATGACGACACGCGACTTGCGATCCGGCGCATTTCAGCGCCGCAGCAAGTTGGAATGACTGCGAGCGACTTGCGATCCGGCGCATTTCAGCGCCGCAGCAAGTTGGAATGACTGCGAGCGACTTGCGATCCGGCGCGTTTCAGCGCCGCAGCGGGTCGCAACAAAAGAGGCTGCCATGCTCCGCATCGTCTTCATGGGCACACCCGAATTCTCCGTGCCGACACTCGCCGAGATCATCGGCGCGGGCCATGAGGTCGTGGCCGTCTACTCCCAGCCGCCCCGCCCCGCCGGGCGCGGCATGAGCGAGACCAAATCGCCGGTGCATCAGTTCGCCGAGCAATCCGGCATCCCTGTGTTCACGCCAAAGTCGCTGCGCACCCCCGAAGCGCAGGCGCAATTCGCCGCGCACGATGCCGATGTCGCCGTGGTCGTCGCCTACGGCCTGATCCTGCCGCAGCCAGTACTCGCCGCGCCGAAGTACGGCTGCCTCAACCTGCACGGCTCGAAGCTGCCGCGCTGGCGTGGCGCCGCGCCGATCCAGCGCGCGATCATGGCTGGCGACACGGAAACAGCGGCGATGGTCATGCGCATGGACGAAGGCCTCGACACCGGACCTGTCTGCCTGTCCGAGATCATCCCGATCGGACCCGACATGACAGCGGGCGAACTGCACGACACCATGAAGCTGCAGGGTGCCGGCTTGATGGTCCGCGCACTCGCCGCGCTCGAACGCGATAGCCTCACTGAGACGCCGCAACCGGCCGAAGGCGTCACGTACGCGGCCAAGATCGAGAAAGGCGAAGGCCGCATCGATTTCTCCAAGCCCGCGCGCGAGGTGCACAATCTCGTCCGTGGCCTCTCGCCGTTTCCCGGTGCCTTCATCGAGATCACCTCTGGCGGCAAGGCGGAGCGCCTCAAAATCTTGCGCATGTCCCTGGCGCCCGGAGCAGGCCTTCCCGGTATCGTGCTCGACGATAAGTCGACCATTGCCTGTGGCGAAGGCGCCGTCCGTCTGGTTGAGGTGCAGCGATCAGGCAAGCGGCCCATGTCGGCGGGCGAGTTCCTGCGCGGCTTTCAACTCCCCGTCGGCTCCAAGCTATGAACGATGCCGACGGAGCACAGCGCCGGTAACCAATTAAGCACGCGCGGCGATTGTCGTTAGCGCGACGTGACGGAGCGTTCTATTTTCGAACCGAAATCGTTTCGAATTGGAGCTTTGTTCATGCGTCGCCTCCTCCTTGCCGGCATCATCGCCGCAGCAGCCGTCGCCCCCGCATTTGCCGGCAGCGGCGGCGCCGTCACCACCCGCATCGAGACACGCCCCTACTACGGTGCGGTCGTCACTGTCGAAAACGGCGTTCGCGTCTGGCGCCCCCTGCCGCCGCACGACCGCATCATCATCAATCCAGACGGCAAGGCTTCGGTGAACATCGACATCGATGCCAAGAGCAAGCCGGCACACGCCGAAGCGCCTTCGAGCGGCAACGAGCGCTACGGCTCCGGCTACAGCGAAGGCTACGCCGCCGGCTACAACGAAGCTTTGGCACGCCGCCAGTAATGACTGGCGAGTGCGGGCCGGTCGTGTGACGGTTGGCTTGCCGTGATCGATAGAGTAGGTGACGGGCGTGGGGGCGATCTCCGCGCCCGACATCGTTTCATCGTGCCCGAGCACACCATCCATGCCGCGCTACCGCCTCCTTATCGAATACGACGGGACACCCTTTGTGGGTTGGCAGATTCAAGGCGCGGGCGCGTCTGTCCAGGGCACGATCGCCGAAGCGCTCTCGAAGCTGACGGGCGAGGTGGCCGACGTACGCGGCGCGGGCCGCACTGACGCGGGCGTGCACGCGACCGGCCAAGTGGCGCACGTCGATCTAGCTCGCACGTACCCCGAGTACGTCGTCCGCGAGGCGATCAACTACCACGTTCGCCCGATGCCGATATCGGTGCTCGACTGCGCCATCGTGCCCGATACCTTCGACGCGCGCTTTAGCGCCATCGGACGGCACTATCTCTATCGGATGGTCAATCGGCGTGGGCCGCCGGTCCTCGACAGAAGCCGCGTCTGGTGGGTCGCAAAGCCGCTCGATACGGCAGCGATCATCGACGCTGCGCCGGTGCTCGAAGGCCGCCACGACTTCACGACATTTCGTGCCGCCGGCTGTCAGGCGAAATCGCCCGTCAAAACGCTCGATCGCTTCCGGGTCGAGCTATCAGGCGAAGAGCTGCGCATCTACGTCTCGGCGCGCTCGTTCATGCACAAACAGGTGCGATCGATGGTCGGCAGCCTGAAACTCGTCGGCGACGGCCGTTGGACGAAGTCCGATCTGAAGGCCGCATTGGACGCCAAAGATCGAACGCGCTGCGGTCCGGTGGCGCCGCCCTTCGGTCTCTACCTGACGAAGGTGGACTATCCCGATACCGCGATTGCGAGTCCGGCATCGTCTGGCAACGATTAAGAGGCCGATTATTAGTCGCCCCTGAGAAGCCGCGCCGCCACCGGATAAATGCCCTCCTGGCCGAGCACGTGAATGTTGAGGCCGTCGTTGCCGAATAGCGGCTGGAAGGCGTCGTCGAGCACGTTGAGCCCCCCGGTGAATACGCCGAACGCCGGCATGACGAGGCGCCGCCCGTTCCCAACGAAGCAGGGCCGCCGGACCGTGTGGCCGTAGACCGAGACTTTTGCGGCCGGATGCATGTGGCCCGCAATCTCATGCGTCACGCGGCCGGGCCTCGGCTCATGCCGGAATGTCAGCCCATCGATTTGAAGCTGATCGACCGCGCGCCCACCGAGGTCCTCGGGAATTGACGGGTCGTGGTTGCCGGTAACCCAAATCCATTGGCGATCTTCCTGCAGCATGTGCAGGATCGTGAGATCCTCCGGATCCATCCGCGTGACCGCATCGCGATCATGAAAACTGTCTCCGAGCGCAACCACGAACCGCGGGTCGAAAGCGTCGAGTGCCTCCGCCAGCTTCGTCAGCGTCTCGCGCGTGTCGTAGGGCGGCAGATGCCGGCCGCGCGCAGCGGCCGCTGATGCCTTCTCAAGGTGCAGGTCCGCGACGATCAGTGTCTTTTCGGCGGGCCAATAGAGAGCCCCGCATTGATCAGCCACCAAAAGTTTACCGCAGATGGAAAATTGATGCGATTTCCCGTCGTTGAGGTTGAGCCGCTCGGGCCTCAGTTCCAGCATCATCCGCCCCCCATCGTCCGCCACAGCAAGATGCGCGCCCAGATCCGCGTCCCGTGGCAGTCGGAGAATCGTGCTGCGATGTCAAGGCGCCCCATCGCGCCTGTGCGCAACGGCGGATGCTTTACCTCTCGCGTACCACAAGGCACGGCTTTAACGGTGAATTGTTGTCGATGGGACGAGCGATGCGGTCGGTGCTATGCACTGCGCCATCGCAGGCCTTGGCCGTCGCGAGATTTCCATTGATGCGCTTGAGCAGGGGGCTCGCGCAGCACCAGTACAAGGATGTTATTATGCAGGGGGTTGAGCCGGAACGCCGCCTCGCCGAGAGCGACGATCAGAGCCTGAAGGCGCTGCATGTCATGCTGGAAGCGTGGGAAGAAGGGACGGGCGAAGGCATCCCGCCCGAGATGCTGGCATACGCCGCGATCTACACAGCGCTGACTGACCTCGTCGCCGCCTATGGCGAAGATCACGTCTGCGTTCTCGTCGAAGGCCTGAAGCCGCGCGTTCTGAAGGGCGAGTTCACGGTCTACCGCAACAAGCAGTGATCAATCGGCCGAACGCGCAATCTTCTTGTACCGCCGGATGACGATGTCGCGCTTCAGCCGCGACAGGAAGTCGATGATCAGCTTGCCGTCGAGATGATCGATTTCATGCTGGATCGCCGTAGCGAGCAGCCCCTCGACATCCCGCTCGATGGTCTTGCCGTCCCGATCCAAATAGCGAACCCGCAACGAGCCGGGCCGCTCGATGTCGACCCGGAACTCCGGGATCGACAGGCACCCTTCCTCGTGTTCCCGCATGGTGGAGCCGAGCGTCAGGATTTCCGGATTGATCATGACGATCTTCTCGCCCGGCGCCCGGTCATGCTCGGCACCGACCTCGCCGGCGTCGTCGTCGTTCGGCTTGGCCGGCATCTCGATGACCAGTAGGCGGCGCGGCACGGCAACTTGAATGCCGGCGAGCCCAATCCCGTCGTGCTCGTGCATCGTGAAGAACATGTCGTCGATCAGCCGCTGCACATCGCCGTCGATCTTTTCGATCGGCGCTGATTTTTGCCGCAAAAGCGGGTCCGGCAGATAGACGAGGGGAAGTTTGTTGGCCATGGCGCTGAAATAAGACGGGCCGGGCGAGTGGTCAACGGATCAGGTCATGCATTAGCCCTGCACCATTAAACACACCCCGACTCCCGGCACTATGATGCTTTTAGCCGGCCATGCGGACATCGCCCGACAGCCAGCACCCAACGCTCCCGTCCTTGCCGTCCGCCAACGTGACCGCGAGCCGCGATGGCCGTCCCATGGCCTCGCCCTGGCGAACGCGGATCGTCCGGCGGGAACGAATGAGGCCGTACTGCTTGAGGCCGTAGATCAGTGCTGTCGCGGCGATGCCGGTCGCGGCATCCTCGGGATACCCTGACGACTTCGGGAACTGGCGCGCATGATATGTGCGCTCGTCGTCGAAATCGCAGGCGAACGGGTAAAGCCCGGTCGAGCCGATCCGGTCGCACAGTTCCTCCATCCGATCGAACGCGGGCCGAAGCTGGTTGAGAACCAGAGGCGAGGCGAGCGGCACGAGCGTTTTGACGCGCGCCGTGGACGCAT
>JAPXTA010000140.1:0-13432 GCA_033812735.1 Hyphomicrobiaceae bacterium
CTATTTCTACATGCACTCAGACGGCGTCAACGCCGGCGAATATGACATCGTTGGTGGCTTCGACACCGGATCCGACTACCTCGTTCTGTCGGCGGCCGTGCAAGCCGCCACGTCTATCTTCGATGCCGGTGATTACACCTGGGTCACGACTGCCGTCGGCGGCAGTACCCATACCATCGCACTCATTGGCACAACCGCGGCTACCGTGACCAATCAGACGATCTGGATCTGATCGCAGCACGGGCTCGGGAAACCAAAAGGCAAACCAAAAGGCCCGCATCGCTGCGGGCCTTCGCATTGGTTCGATAGGGGACGAGTGGATCAGGCCGCCTTCTTCGTCAGCAGGCGCTTGTTGACGATCATCTCGGCGATCTGAATCGCGTTGAGCGCCGCGCCCTTACGAAGGTTGTCCGAGACCACCCACATGTTGAGGCCGTGCTCGACGGTCGAATCTTCGCGGATGCGCGAGATGTACGTCGCGTCTTCACCAGCCGCTTCCTGCGGCGTGATGTAGCCCCCGGGCTCGCGCTTGTCGAACACCATGCAGCCCGGCGCCTTGCGCAGGATCTCCATCGCCTCTTCCGCTGTGATAGGGCGCTCGAACTCGATGTTGATGCTTTCCGAGTGGCTGACGAACACCGGAACGCGCACGCACGTTGCCGTCACCTTGATCTTCGGATCGAGGATCTTGGCCGTCTCGGCCTTCATCTTCCACTCTTCTTTCGTGTAACCGTCCTCCATGAACACGTCGATCTGGGGGATCAGGTTGAAGGCGATCTCCTTCTGGAACTTCTTGGCCTCGACCTCCTGGCCGGGCACGTACTTGCCCTTGGTCTGTGCCCAAAGCTCGTCCATGCCCTCCTTGCCGGCGCCGGAAACCGACTGGTAGGTCGAGACGACGACGCGCTTGATTTTAGCTGCATCGTGCAATGGCTTCAGCGCCACGACCATCTGCGCCGTCGAGCAGTTCGGATTGGCGATGATATTCTTGCGCTTCGTCTGCTTCATATAGTCGATGAGGACGTGGCCGTTCACTTCGGGCACGATCAGCGGGCAATCCGCGTCGTAGCGCCAGGCCGAAGAGTTATCGATCACGAGCGCGCCGGTCGCGCCGATCTTCGGGCTCCACTCCTTGGAAACCGTGCCGCCGGCCGACATCACGACGAAATCCACCGTCGAGAAGTCGAACGTCGCCAAATCCTTGCATTTGAGCGTCTTGTCGCCGAACGAAACTTCCGTGCCGACCGATTTGCGCGAGGCAATGGCGTGCACCTCTTTGACGGGAAATCCCCGCTCGTCCATGATTTTCAGCATTTCGCGGCCCACGTTCCCGGTGGCACCGACGACAGCGACGTTGTAGCTCATAGCTCCTGGCTCCTACCCGCCCGGTGAATTCCGGCGGGCGCTCTGGCAACTCCCGGGACAGGCGACGATCCCCTGTCTATCAACCGGCAGCAACCGCGTGATGCCATACGCGCGAACCCCTTGCAGGGCAAGGGTAAAGGCGGCCGGGGCGGACCAGCCCGGCTTCAACTTCCGGCGAAATCATTGCGCAGTCTTTCCAATTGGCCGCGATTGCCCCCGTTGGGGTAAATATCTTGCCACAATGGGAACCGATTGATCCGTCAATGCTGGCTCTGGAATAAGAGTGCACGGAATCGTTTGATTCGCCGTGCCGATGCGCCCTAACCATTTACGGATCCTGACGCGTGATCAGGTTGCAAAACGTCGGGTTGAAATATGATCGTGGCGGCGAAGTGCTGCGCGATGTGTCGTTCCATTTGCGCCCCGGATCGTTCCACTTCCTCACTGGCCCCTCGGGCGCCGGCAAGACTTCGCTGCTGCGCCTCTTGTTCATGACGAGCAAGCCGACGCGCGGCCAAATCCGCATCTTCGACGAGGACATGACGAACTTCACGACGGCAAAGCGCTCGCAGCTCCGCCGCCGAATCGGCATCGTGTTCCAGGACTTCCGCCTGCTCGATCACCTGACGACCTGGGAAAACGTGGCACTGCCGCTGCGGGTCGTCGGCCGTAAGATCGACCACTACAAGGAGGATGTGACCGACCTTCTGCAATGGGTCGGCCTCGGCGACCGGATGCACGCCTACCCCAACGTCCTATCGGGTGGCGAGAAGCAGCGCGCCGCCATCGCCCGCGCCGTGATCGGCAAGCCTGAGCTTCTGCTCGCCGACGAGCCGACCGGCAACGTCGACCCGCAAATGGCGCGCCGCCTGCTGCGGTTGTTCGTCGAACTGAACCGGCTCGGCACATCGGTCGTGATCGCCACCCATGATCATGCGCTGATGAAGCAGTTCAAAGCCCCCCGCCTCGAGTTGGAGCAAGGTCATGTCCGACTCGTATGACGATCGCCGCCGCGGCGGGCGCCAACCGCAACCGCTGGACCCGCGCCGAAGAACGGCGCGTCCCGAGTACGACGGCGACTACGCCCCTGACACGGCGCGCCACCAGACCGCGCGCCTGTCCGCCAATCGAGCGAACTACGCCCCGGCCCCAGCCCCCGACTACGGCTACGAGTCGGAAGCCCGAAGGGCCCCGCCGCCCCCCCGCACACAAACCTATCCAGCAGCCGAACCGGCCCCCGAAGATCTGGAAGAGGCCTGGCGCGAGACCATGCAGGCGGAGCCGCAAGCGGCGCGCACCCGGCAGCCAGCCGCCACTTACGAAGAGTATGTCGACGACACGCCCCCTACTCAGGCCAAGCCAACCCTATCGGCGCCGCCCCGTGACGACGATAACGACTTGGTGGCGCCCTCCCGTCAGCGTCATGCGATCGACGGCGTCAATCACGCCATCGTCCCGCGGGGCTCGGTCACCGGCCGCTCGCTCAACCTCGTCATCGTCATCATGTGCTTTCTCGCCTGCCTGACCGCAGGTGCCGTCTACATGATGAACCAAGCGGCATCATCGTGGCTCCGCGAGGTCGCAAGCGAAGTGACCGTACAGGTCGAAGCCCGCGACAAGGCCGATATCGACAAGGTCGTTCGAGAAGTCGCCCAATTCCTCGGCCAGCAGACCGGCATTGCACGGGTGCGCACGCTGTCGCTGGACGAAAACATAAAACTGACGAGCGATTGGCTGCCACAGACCGATACCCTGAATACCCTTCCCGTGCCCCGCTTGATCGCGGTCGAAGTCGATCGCTCGACGCCGCCGGATTTTGACGCGATCAAGAAATCGCTCAACAGCAAGTTCAAAGGCGTTTCGCTCGACGATCATCGCCATTGGCAACAGCAAATCCGCACCGTGACGCGCTCGTTTGCACTCGGCGGCCTCGCCATTCTGATGCTGGTCGGCGCCGCAACCACGGCCGTCATTGTCTCCGCCACCCGCAGCGCTTTGTCATCCAACCGTGAAATCGTCGAGGTGCTCCACTTCGTCGGCGCCACCGACAAGTTCATCGCCCGCGAGTTCGAAAAGCATTTCCTGCGGTTGGGTATCCGCTCCGGCTTCATCGGCGCTGCCGCCGCCATGCTAGTGTTCCTGGCGTTGCCGTTCGCCATGCAGTTGCTTGGCGGGGGAACTGTCACCCTCGCGGAATTGCAACGTCTGATTGGAACCGGCACGTTGGACTGGTCCGGTTACGTCCTGTTGCTCATCGTGGTCGCCGTGATCGCCACCCTGTGCATGCTGACGTCACGGATCGGCGTCTATCGCATCCTGAACAGCCAGCACTGAGCCGCCGAACTAAAGCACCCCTCCCGTGGGACGACGGGAGGGGTGTTGTGTGCGGCAACGGAGAATGCCGCCAGTCTGGCGATCAGCGAGGTACTCGTCGCCCCCTTGGGAGCGTGGGGAGGAGGGGGACGACTTCGAAGCGCCGGGGCGTGCGCCGTACCTCGGTCTGATCAACCGGCTTTCGCAGGGCCGGCGTTCTTCGGGTCTCCTCTTGCTGGGACATTGGTCGTTGGAAAACCGCCGACCAACCTACAATCGCACGAACAAGTAAAAACACGTTTAACGTGCATTATATTGAATACAACACCAAAGATTGCATCGCAGTTTGAGTTCTCCGCAGCGGCGGTGACCAATCCTCGGGGATTAACTTGACTTGTAGACTCAGGCACTTAAATACGGGCGCGCATGCGCTCGGCGAGGTCGCGACGATCGGCTGGGCATCACGGAGGCGCCGGCTGGAGGCGTACAATGGGAAGAGCCACTCGAAGCTCATCGGCGGCCACCAAGCCGGCCGGCAAGAGCGGTAAACTTGCCAAGCGAGCTGTTGCTGCCAAAGCAACGGCGAAGACACCTGCATCGAAGAGAATTAAAACCCTCTCAGCGAGCAAAGCCCCGGCAAAAAGATCCCCTGCCCCCGCCCCCAAAGCCCGTACGCCGAAGCCTGCGGCCATTACCTCGCCCAACCCTGCCAGCAAAAAGCCGCCCGCCAAGATCACAACGCCCGCGGCCACCAGCTCGACGATCCTTGTGAAAAAGTCGGTTGCATCATCGTCCGCAGTGACGAAATCGCTTCCCCAAAAGCCATCTGCCATGCAATCGCCCAAAGTGCATGTGGAGAAGGGCGGCGCGGCTGCCCAATCGGCAGTTGGAATGTCGCAGCATTCTCTCACCGAGGATGCTCCAGTGAGGGCGAAACTGAAACCGATGAACAAGAAAGCGCGCGCTGAGCTGTCGTCGATCGTGCTCCCTGCCGGCTACCGGCCGACGGAGAGCGAACCGTTCATGAACCCGATGCAGCGGGTTTACTTCCGCAACAAGCTGCAAACCTGGAAAGAAGATATCATCAAGCAGAACCGCGAAACGCTTCAGGTCCTGCATGAAGATACACTCCAGCATGCCGACTTGGCCGATCGTGCAACCTCTGAGACCGATCGTGCCCTGGAACTCCGTGCCCGCGATCGCCAACGCAAGCTCGTCGCCAAGATCGATGCGGCCCTCGCCCGCATTGAGGACGGCAGCTACGGCTACTGCGAGGAAACCGGCGAACCGATCAGCCTGAAGCGGCTCGACGCGCGCCCGATCGCGACCCTCTCGCTCGAGGCGCAGGAGCGCCACGAGCGCCGTGAGCGCGTCTATCGGGAAGACTGAACCGACCGTCCTCCCCCTTGCACCAACCGCCGGCGACAAGGCCGTTGACGGCGCTCTCGTTGTTTGATCGACTTCTTCCGTGACACCATATCGGCCGCATCAATGCGGCCGGCGTGCGTTCGCACAGCTGCATTGGCTGCCGCCGACCGCGCGCACAACAAGTCGCACCGGAGGAAATCACATGTCTCAACGCGTCCGCCGCCTATGGCTGACAACCCTGGCCATCGTTGGCGCTCTATTGTCGGCAATCGCGCACCCCGTCAGCGCCCAGGACTATCCCAACAAGCCCGTCACAGTCCTCGTAGTGTTCGCCGCCGGTGGGCCTTCGGACACCCTAGCGCGCCTTCTCAGCGATCATCTCGGCCGACAATTCGGCCAGCAGCTGGTCGTCGAAAACGTGGCAGGCGCAGGTGGCACGGTCGGTACCGACCGCGCGGCAAAGGCGGCGCCTGATGGCTACACCATCCTCACCCACCACAGCGGTCTGACAGCTGCACCCGCATTGTATTCGAACCTCAAGTTCGACAGCCGGACCGCGTTCGAGCCGCTCGGCCTCATCAACACCGGCCCGATGGTGATGCTCAGCCGCAAAACCCTCGAAACCAAAGACATGGCGGCCCTCGTCGCCTACCTCAAGGAAAAGGGTGACAAGGCCACGATCGGTTATGCCGGCGTCGGCTCGAACTCTTATGTTTGTGCCATGGTGCTCCAACAGCTCATCGGCGCAAAACTCTCGATGGTCGCCTATCGCGGTACCGGTCCTGCCATGAACGATCTAGTAGCAGGCCAAATCGACGTCCTCTGCGACCAGGCGACGACAGCCGTTCCGCAGATCACCGGCGGCACCGTAAAGGCTTATGCCGTGACCTCGCCTGATCGCCTCGCCAGCATCAAGGACGTGCCATCGAACAAGGAAGTCGGCTTCCCGGACTTCAACGTCACGATCTGGAATGGCGCCTACGCCCCGAAAGGCACGCCGAAACCGATCATCGATAAGTGGAACGCCGCCATCAAGAAGTTCGTCGCCGACCCGCAAATCGTCGAGCGCTTTGCGGCAACAGGCACTGTCCCCTTCCCGCAGGACATGCGCAGCCCCGAAGCCCATGCCAAGTTCCTGACTGAGCAGTTCGCCTTCTACGAGAAGATGTTCGCTGCCGCGGGCATCAAGAAAGAGGAGGCCAAATAGACCACCCTCGCAGGTAGTTGCACGCACAAGAAGCGCCGCGATCCAATCTCCTGGACCGCGGCGCTTTAATTTTGTCTGACGTTCAGCCGCGTCGAAACGCACCTAAACAAACCCTTAGCGAATTTGAGCGACGCTCGTCATCACGCCGCACGGGACGTTTCCGGGCGCGTACCGCCACATCATCCGAGCAGGTTGGCCGCGACTATGGCCATCGAACAGAAGCCCGCCGTCCTGAGCCGCAAGCGCATCACCGCGCTTCGCGCGATGGAGACGGCTGCCCTGCCTGCCGCCGTCCCCGCCGATACAGCGACCGAACTGCCCCCCGAAGCCCGCCCAGCCGAACAGGTAGCACCGGCGCTATCGGCACGCCGCGCGCCCCGCCCTGACCTTCGCGAAGCCCGCCAGAAGCTCGTCCAAGGCCGCGCCAGCAAGCCCGACTTCGACTATGAGCTGCTTGCCATGTTCGCTCGCAACGAGCGCCAAGCGCTGATCACCATTCCGACGCTCGCCGTCATCTCGGTCTTCGCCCTCATGTTCTGGGCGCCGAACCAGCTCGGTGCGCTCGGTTGGTGCGCGATGGTGATCGCGACGAAGTTCTTCATGACGGAGTATTGCCGTCAGTTCCTCAATCAGCCGCGCACCGAGGTCAACGTCCTCGACTGGCGCCGCCGCATGATTCTGGTGGAATTGGTGTCAGGCATGAGCTGGGGCGGCATGGCGCTGGTCGCGGCAACCACGTCCGACGATGCCGCCCACGTCTTCGTGCTCGCGGCCCTGATCGTACTCCTCGCCATCCGCATGACCTTCGCCTCGTCGGTGATGTCGATCTTCTATGCCGGCACGATCCCGATGACCGTCGCCGTCTTCGCGCGGTTGATGTTGCAGGGCGAGCTGTTCCACTACGCGATGGCCTTCATGGCCGTCGGCCTGCAGGTCTACTTTGTCGTCCTCGCCAAGGATCTGAACGCGACCAGCCTCAAGTTGTTCGCCTCCCGTGCCGAGACCGAAGGCCTGATTGCCGAACTCGAGGAACAGAAGTCCATCGCAGACGAAGCGCGCCGCCGCGCCGAATCCGCCAACGTCGCCAAATCGCGTTTCCTCGCGACCATGAGCCACGAATTGCGCACACCGCTGAACGCCATTCTCGGGTTTAGCGAGGTCATGCAGAGCCAGCTGTTCGGACCGATTGCCAACCCGCAATACCGCGACTACATCGGCAACATTCACGACAGCGGCCGCCACCTGCTTCATCTCATCAACGAAATCCTCGATCTCTCGCGCATCGAGGCGGGCCGCTACGAGTTGCACGAAGAGCCCGTGATGCTGTCCGACGTTTTGGAGGATTGCATCCGGTTGCTGAAATTGCGTGCCGAGAGCAAGGCGCTGACCGTCGAGGCCGACGTCGCGTCAGGCCTGCCTCAGGTTTGGGCCGACGCCCGCGCCGTCCGCCAGATCATTCTCAATCTGATGTCCAACGCCATCAAGTTCACGCCACGCAGCGGCCGCATCGTCGTCTCGATCGCCAACGCCGAAGACGGCGGGCAACGCATGACCGTGAAGGACAATGGCCCCGGTATCCCCAAGGAAGAGATCCCCAAGGTGCTGCAAGCCTTCGGCCAAGGCTCGCTAGCGCATCAGACAGCCGAAGGCGGCACCGGCCTCGGACTGCCGATCGTATCGAGCCTCATCGAGTTGCATGGCGGCTCGTTCGAACTTCAATCGGAACTCCGCAAAGGCACCTCGGCGATCGTCAATTTCCCGGCCGCCCGCGTGCTCGCATCGATGCCGCCACTCCAGCCACTTGGGCAGGAGCGTCACAAAAAGCCGCAGCCCTGGAACATTCTCAAGCCGCGTGACGAGCGCCCGCTTCCGCGCCCGCCGCGCCGCCCACGCTTGAAGCCGGCCGACACCGATACGCTCAGCGCCTAGTCCTCGGCTCCGCCACCAGCCTCAAACCACGTCGACCCGCCACGTCGTCATCGGAAAATGCGTATTGCCGCCTTCCCACTTCGGGAACGTCGCACCGTCGGCGCGCATTTCCAGCATGATAGGCGATGCCAGCGCCGCAAGGAGATCGCCGAGTGAATCGAACACCACCTTGTTCCGCTGCATGGCAGTCGCCTTCGCAAACGGCAACGCACTCGTCCATTCGACCGGACGATACGTCTCGACCTCACGGATGCCGGGAAAACGCACCATGATCGGCGGATGGTTCGCATCGTAGTGATCGAGCCAATGCTTGAGATCCGCCGTTGGCCCTCGATAGGAGACCAAGAACGTCAGGCAAGGATTGGTCGGCGCCCGTGACCCCGTCTCGAACACCCGCCCCCGCATCAGCTGATGCGTGACGGCCGAAGCCGGAACCCTTTGCAAAAGTGGGAGCGTTGCGACTGCACTGCCGGCGGCAAGCGCGGCCGTGGCGGCCTCCTCGTCGCCAAAGTAGAGCTGCAAAGCGAGCGCGGGCCCGGGGCCGTCCTTGGCGAACGGCTGATCGGCCGGGGTGCGATCCGGCACCATCACACGCGCATGAGCGAGGCCCGGCAACAGTTTGATCGCAGCGATAGTCCCGGCAACGTCGGCGTCGGTCACACCAGGCACATCAGCCGTAATGAAAAGCGTCCACATCTCGTCACGAATCTCCAGCAAGCAGAGCGGCGGGTGACGGCGTGTTTGCCATCCCAATCAGCTACCGCGCACTTTGTCCGCAATTCGCGCTCGCGACAACCCTCGGCGTCTCAGACCAGAGGTGACACTGGCATCAGGGAAACAGTCAAACTCACTTGAGTTTGTAACCAGCATGACAGGCCACACACTGTCCCGTCACCTCCGCCAGCGTTGCGAGCGGCAGCTTCAGATCTCCCGTCACACCAGCATCTTGCGCCGCAATCGCAAACCGGCTTGCAGCCCTATGCATACCAGTGCCCGCGTCCTGCATGCCTTGAGGCATGAACTTCGCGACCTCGTGCGCACCATGCACCGAGAGCGACGACATCCCAAGGCGCGTCTCGGCGACTTTCGCGGCATCCGCGTTGCGTCCACTCGATAGTGCGAGCTGAATCTCCTGCAGCGCCAGCAAGTGGTCGCGCATGTTCGCCAGCATATGACCCTTCATCGGCTCCGGAATTGCCACTTCTATGCGGGCGTCTGCTGTAGGTGCACGTCCGTGGCCCGCACCATGGGAACTGCCATGCATCTTGGGGTCATGCTGTTGGGCGGCCGCAAGCCCAATGGCGAACGACGCTGCCAATCCCGTAGCCAAGCCGATGACTGTCCGATTCATGGGCGATCTCCGGCGTTGTCGATAGTGCGTCCGATGCGGTGGCGTTGGTCACCGCTCCTTATCATGGAAGAAGTCATAGATCTTCTGAGCCATTTCCGCGGAGACGCCCTTCACCGCTTTCAAATCCTCGATGCCGGCCCGCGACACCGCTTTCGCCGACCCGAAGTGAGTCAGCAACGCACGCTTTCGCGTCGGGCCGATGCCGTCGATCTCGTCGAGCGGGTTGGCCGCGATGGCTTTGGATCGCTTCGCCCGGTGCGTACCGATCGCGAAGCGGTGCGCCTCGTCGCGCAGCCGCTGCACGAAGTAAAGCACCGGATCGCGCGGCTCGAGCATCAGCGACTTCGCGCGGCCGGGTATGTGGAAATGCTCGCGCCCCGCGTCGCGGTCCGGCCCCTTCGCGACACCGATCAACGCCACGTCCTTGACACCGAGCTCGCGCACAATTTCCTGCGCGACCGCCAACTGCCCAAGACCACCATCGACCAGCACGAGGTCCGGAATGTCCGGGAAATCGTCGTCGCCGATAGGACTAGGCTCGTCACTCTCGATGTCCTCGGGATCGCGCTCGTTTTCGTCGAGCACCGCCGGCTCCGTCAGCGGCCCTCGCGGCAGATCGGCCATAAATGAGGCCGTTCCACTCTCGTCATCCCGGCGAAGGCCGGGACCCAGGTCAGGCCGCGGCACATCAGGTATCGCTTTGGCGCTCTCACGCGCCTCAGCTTGCAAATCGACCGCAGACAGTTGTCGTGGGTCCCCGTCTTCGCCGGGATGACGGGATGAGAGAACAGCGGACGCGTCATCGACACCGGCGGCTTCGCCCCCGTCGCCGCTCTGCGCATCCTTGATGCGCTTGAACCGCCGCGTCAGCACCTCACGCATCATCGCGTAGTCGTCGCCGGGCGTAAGCCCTTCGCTCTTGATATTGAATTTTCGATAGCTGTTCTTCACGAAACCTTGGGCGCCAGCGACAACCATCGCACCGACGGCATGCGCACCGCTGATATGGCTGTTGTCGAACACCTCGATGCGGCGCGGCATACGTGCCAACCCGAACCGCTCCTTGACGCCTTCGAGCAAGGCCCGCTGCGACGACGTCTCCGCGAGCTTACGGCCAAGCGCCTCGCGCGCGTTCGTCAACGCATGATCGACCAGCGCCGATTTACCACCGCGCTGCGGCACCCTGATCTCGATCTTGCGATCAGCCTTGATGCACAGCGCTTCCGCCAGCAACTCACGGCTCGGAAAATCGTGGCTCGTCAGGATGAGACGCGGCACCGGCTTGTCGTCGTAGAATTGCGCGATGAAGCTATCCAGGATCTCCTCGGGACCAAGTGACCGGTCGGCACGCGGGTAATAGGCGCGATTGCCCCAGTTCTGTCCCGTGCGGAAGAAGAACACCTGGATACAGGTCTGCCCACCCTCCTGGTGCGCGGCGAAGACGTCGGCTTCCTCGATACCCTCGGGATTGATCGACTGATCGGCCGTGACATGCGCCAGCGCCCACAGACGATTGCGGAACCGCGCGGCATCCTCGTAGTCGAGCCGCTCCGCCGCATCCTCCATCAGCTTCTGATAGTGCGCCCGCACGTTCTGGCTCTCGCCGCGCAGGAATGCGACGGCTTCATCGACCAGCTTGCTGTAGTCCGCCGGCAGGATCTCGCTGGTGCATGGCCCCGCGCAACGCTTGATCTGATAGAGCAGGCACGGCCGCGTGCGACTCTCGAAGACGCTGTCCGAGCACGATCGCAGCAGGAACGCCCGCTGCAGCATGTTGATCGTGCGATTGACGGCACCCGCCGACGCGAACGGTCCGAAGTAGTCGCCCTTGCCGGTGCGTGCGCCGCGATGTTTCAAGATCTGCGGTGATGCCGTATCGCGCCGGATGAGAATGTATGGAAACGACTTGTCGTCACGCAGCAGCACGTTGAACCTGGGACGGAACCGCTTGATCAGGTTCGCTTCGAGCAGCAGTGCTTCGGCTTCCGTGCGGACCGTCACGAATTCCATCTGAGCCGTCGCCGCGATCATCCGCGCGATCCGGTTCGTGTGCCCGCCGAGCCGCGCGTAGTTCGACACCCGCGCTTTCAGCGACCGCGCCTTGCCGACGTAGATCACGTCGCCATTGCCGTCGATCATCCGGTAGACGCCCGGCGACCCCGGCAGCGTCTTGAGATACCCCTGGATAACCTCAGGCCCGGTCGGACGCGCAACTGCCCCGGCTGGCGCGGTTCCGCCGCCAGCCCCTCCATCGCTTTCGATGTCATCCGTACCGTTCATGCCGGCTCATTAACACTTGGGACCATTCAGCGCGAGTACGGGCAATCGCCACCCGTTCCTCCTGTGGTCAAGGCAGTGCCGATCCCCTATAACCCCTTCCAGAACAGGAGCCTGACATGACTGCCAAGACCGTGACGCCACCCTCCACCTCCGCCGCCGCACCCTGGAGCCCAGACAGCTGGCGCCAGAAGCCGGTTCAGCAGGTGCCGACCTATCCCGACGCCCAAAAGCTCGAGGACGTCGAGGCGCAGCTCCGCAGGTTTCCGCCGCTCGTCTTTGCAAAAGAAGTCCGCGACCTGACGAAGAAGCTCGCGGCCGTCGCCGACGGCAAGGCGTTCCTGTTCCAAGGTGGCGATTGCGCCGAGAGCTTCAAGGAGCATTCGGCCAACAACATCCGCGACTTCTTCCGCGTTTTCCTGCAGTCGTCGCTGGTCATGACGTTCGCCGGCGGCATGCCCGTCGTAAAGATCGGCCGCATCGCCGGCCAGTTCGCCAAGCCGCGCTCGTCGGATGTCGAGAAGCGCAGCGACGTCACGCTGCCGAGCTACCGTGGCGATATCGTCAACGGCTTCGATTTCACGCCGGAAGCCCGCATCCCCGACCCGCAGCGCCAGCTCGAGGCCTACCGTCAGTCCGCTGCCACGCTCAACTTCCTGCGCGCGTTCCTCCAGGGCGGCTTCGCCAGCCTCGCCAACACCCAGCGATGGGCACTCGACTTCATGAAGGGCAAGCCCATCGAGGTCGAGTACGAGCGTCTGGCCGGTGAGATCCAGCGCACCCTCAACATCATGCGCGCGCTCGGCATCGATGAAGCCAACACCGAGACACTGCGCACCGCCGACTTCTATACGAGCCACGAAGCGCTGCTGCTCTCCTACGAACAGGCCCTGACCCGCCAGGATCAGGTGATGGGCTCGGGCGAACACTTCGCAACCTCGGCGCACATGCTCTGGATCGGCGACCGCACCCGCCAGCCCGATCACGCCCACGTCGAGTTCTGCCGCGGCGTCTTCAACCCGATCGGCATGAAGTGCGGACCGTCGCTCTCAGCCGACGAGTTGCTGAAGCTGATCGACATCCTGAACCCGAAGAACCTGCCGGGCCGGCTGACGCTGATCTGCCGCTTCGGCGCCGACAAGGTCGGCAAGCACCTCCCCGATCTCATCCGCAAGGTCGAGGCCGAGGGCCGCAAGGTCGTGTGGTCCTGCGATCCGATGCACGGCAACACCGAGACGGCGTCGAGCGGTTTCAAGACCCGCCGCTTCCAGCGCATCAAGGAAGAGGTCGAGCACTTCTTCGATATCCATCGCGCCGAAGGCACGCATGCGGGCGGCGTCCACCTCGAGATGACCGGCCAAAACGTGACCGAGTGCACCGGTGGCGCGGTCAAGATCGTCGACGAGGACCTGAGCAAGGTCTACGAAACACTCGTCGATCCGCGCCTCAATGCCGAACAGTCGCTGGAGATGTCTTTCCTGGTGGCCGATCTCCTCAAGAAGGAGGCCGCCGGCCGCACTCACGAAATGGCGCCGGCAGCAGAGTAGATGTGACGTAAGTAAGCCGGATGGGGCAGGTAGCGTAGGTTGGGTTAGCGCACAGCGCGTAACCCAACATTGTTG
>JAPXTA010000141.1:0-13320 GCA_033812735.1 Hyphomicrobiaceae bacterium
GATGGCATCAGCGCGCGTGCGATCGTGTGACGGGCGCGCTCAGTCCATGTGGGAGAGGTCATGTTGCTGGTCCGAACGTGAGTGTCTGGGCTGGCGTGTCGTGTGTCGCGGGGTCATTATGTGAAAACGGTAGTGCGCCCCCACCCCCGACCCCTCCCCACGAAGGGGGAGGGGTGCCGATGCGGCTTGCTTGGGTGGAGTGAGCGGTCGGACCTCACATCTGGCCTCTCCCCATCGCGGAAGGGCGATGGGGAGAGGGGAATCAGATGCTGCGGATTGTCGGCTTCGTGCCTGATGTGATCATCAGATCGGTGAGGGCCCAGACGAGAGCGTCGAGGCGGTCGGGGCTTTTGGTGCCGGTCGAATTGGCGGTGCCGTCGTAGGCAATCATTTGGTTTTCAAGCGCGAGGAACTCGCCGACGTGAGAGACGCGGCCCTCGGCGTAGAGCGCGGCAACGGGATCGGCGCGGACCCATTTGCTGCGCATCGCGCGCACTTTGCGGACGGTGACTGAGGGTTCGACTTGCTGAAGGACGAGGACGACGAGATCGCCGCCCTGGTTGACTTCGGCAACGATGCGGTCGGCCTCGAAGTCGCGCCAAGCGGCGACGGCGGCGCGGGCCCACACTTGCGGCTCGCGGCCCTTGATGGTGCGGTCGGCGAGGACGTAGCCGCGGCCGTCGATGCCGAGACCTGCAACGATGATGCCGCAAGCGTCGGCGTTGGGCGATGAACTCACCGGCGGGTCGACGGCAACGACGATGCGGGTGAGTTCGGGGCGCGCGGTGACACGGGATTGGTCGAGCCAATCGCGGCGCCAGAGGCCGCCCGAGTGGTCCTCGATGATCTTGCCTTCCAATTCCTGAGCGCCGGTGGCGGTGCCGGCGTAGCGGCGGGTGACTTCGGAGAGAAAGGCTGGCGAAAGATTTGCGGCGTTGGCGGCGGTGGTTGCGTGCGTGACTGCGGTCGAGGTGTCGCCGACGAGGCGTTTGAGGAGGGCGGAGGCTTTCGGCGTCGTGGTGACGACGGCGCGCGGGGCGTCGCCCAGCCGAAGTGCAAACTGCAACATATCCCAGGCTTTGGCAGCGTGTTTCCAGCGGCAGAGTTCGTCGCACCAGGCGGCGTCGAACTGTGGACCGCGCAGGGTTTCGTATTCGTCGGCGGAAAACATCTGTGCAATTGCGCCATTCGGCCAGACGAGTTGGTTCTTCGAGGGTTCGAAATGTGGACGCTCGTGTGCGGGATGGATCGAGAGGAGACCGGAGACGCCTTCGATCATCACCGCGCGGACGTGTTGGATCGTCGGGCCGACGAGCGCGAGGCGCTTGGCACGGCCGGAGGAGGTCGTTGCCAAGGCCTCGGCTCTGATCCATTCGGCACCGGCGCGGGTTTTGCCAGCGCCGCGGCCGCCGAGGAACATCCAGGTGCGCCAGGGTTCGCCGTTCGCTGTGGTGAGCGGCGGCAATTGTTCGTCGCGGGCCCAGACTTGCCAGTCGAAGGCGAGGCGTTCGAGCGCCTCCGGTGGCAGTTCAGAGAGCAGGCGTCGTGTTTGCGTCGCCGTCCTTGAGGCGCGCGAAGCGGTCCGCAAGATCCTGGCGGAGACGCTCCGCATCGTTGGCGAGGGCGGCGTCGGCGGGTTTTCCGGCGCTGCGTCCGTCGGTCGGTCGGGCGAAGGCATCGGAGAGTTCCTTGAGCTTTTCGATCGTCTTCAGAATGCTTGCGATCTCGCGGCTTTCGCGTTCGGCATCGGCGGGTTTGAGCACTGTTGCCGACATGATGCGGCTTTCGATGGCGGCGAGCTTGGCGTCGGTGACGTCGTAGATCCGTTCGATGATGGCGCGCTGGTGCGTTTCGCTGCCGCCAGTGGATTTCTTTGATCTGCTTCTTCGCGGGAGCGCAGGAGATGGTGGTGCGGTCGCTTTGCCTCGGGTGCGGGAGGTCTTCGATCGCGATCGTAATTCGGTCAGCATCGCGGCGCTGGACGTGATGCCGGCGGCGCGCTTGGCGCCGATGATCAACAGGCCAGCGGTGCCGCTTGGCCGCAGCGTCCAGCCGTTGGCCTTGGCGTGCTTCAGGATGGTGCTGCGATGTATGCCGTGCCGAGCGGCGATTTCGACGACGGTCTCCGAGGTGGTCTCATAGGCAACGCGAATGTCCTCCCAGACGGCGGCGTCTGGCATCATGCGTGGGTGTGTCCGTGGGTTGGATGCTGGCAGGGCGGTCAATCGATCAACCGCGGAGACTCTCGGGTGGGTGCGTTTGTGTCGCCCACGTTCCGGGTCATAGCAAAACTATAGCACAGCAGGCTGAGGCGGGAATTGGGGCGATCTTGGTGAATTTTTGGGGGCAGTTGGCAATCGGCAATCGGCAGTAAGGCGGGGTGGTCAGGACTTGGCCTTCGAGCGGGGGAGAGGCTTGGGGTAGCCGTCCATCATGTAGCGGCGGATATTCTCGGGCTTCACGTTGCGCTCTGATTTGGCGAGGGTGCGGACGGAGACGCCCGCCTTATGGACGGTCTCGGGATCACCGGACACGAGGGGATGCCACCAGGGCAGATCCTTGCCTTCCTCGATCAGGCGGTAGCCGCAGGTGTTCGGCAACCAGGAGAGGGTGCGGACCTGCTCAACGTCGATGCGGATGCAGTCGGGGACTTTTTTCTGGCGGTTGAGATAGTCCGAGCAACGGCAGGACTGGATATCGAGCAGTTTGCAGGCGACGCGGGTGAGATAAATCTCGCCGGTGTCGGTATCCTCGATCTTGTTCAGGCAGCAGCGGCCGCAGCCGTCGCAGAGGCTCTCCCATTCGGCGTCGGAGAGTTGCTCCAGCGTTTTGGTTTTCCAAAACGGGGCGCGGTCTTTTGAACGGGGCGGCACGTTGACGACAACCCTTTGAAATTGCGGATGCTGTTTCATGAGCAGGACGGTGGGCGGTGCTCGCGTCCAGGCGTTATCCTGTGGTAGCGTGCATCGCCGACGGCAGACGATTCCCGCCTCGGCCCGGGAGCGGATCGCACGTTTCCCGGGTGTGGTCCATCGTCTCGTGGGTAACATCCCGCGTGTTCCCGCTGCAAGTGAGCGGGAACGCTGCCCCAAAACGGGCACGGAAGGTTGCTTGAGACGGATGAGCGGCGCCTCGGTGGGTCCTGTCGCGGCCCGAGACTGATGGAGAGGTTCTGGCGTGTACGATTGGTTCAACAGGGGCGGCGGTGGCCGGTCGGACAGGATCGACTGGCGGGCGGTACGGTTGCGGATCGCTTCATGTATCGATTCGAATATCGCGCAGTCGGCCGACAACCTGCGTGAGCGGTTCGACGCGGCTTCGAGCTTTTTCGCCCGCTTCCGACTTACCGGCTGGAAGCGCGGGATGACCGAAGCGATGTCGGAAAGCCTGACGCTGGCGTGCGGCGGGCTCGTCGTCCTCTATGCGATGGCCATTCCCGCGTTCGTCGAGTTCGACGAGGCGAAGATCAATGCTGTGAAGTATTCGGTCACGTTCCTCGATCGCAACGGCAACGAAATCGGCAAGCGCGGCATCCTGCATTCGGACGCGGTACCGTTGGAGGAAATTCCGGATCATCTCATCAAGGCGACGCTGGCAACCGAAGACCGGCGGTTCTTCGAGCACTTCGGCGTCGACTTCATCGGCACGGCGCGCGCGTTCGCGGCAAACGTCAACGCGGGCGAAACGGTGCAGGGTGGTTCGACGCTGACGCAGCAGCTCGCCAAGAACCTGTTCCTGACGAACGAACGGTCGTTCCAACGCAAGATCAAGGAAGTCTTTCTGGCGTTCCTGCTCGAGAGCCGCTTCAACAAGCGCGAGATTTTAAAGCTGTATCTCGACCGCGCCTACATGGGCGGTGGCGCGTTCGGCGTCGAGGCGGCGGCACAGTTCTATTTCGGCAAGTCGGTTCGGGAGGTGACGCTCGCGGAGGCGGCGATGATGGCTGGCCTCTACAAGGCACCGACGAAGTATGCGCCGCACGCGAACATCGCGTCGGCCCGCGGCCGCGCCAACGAGGTGCTCTCGAACCTGGTCGAAGCCGGCTACATGACGGCCGGGCAGGTGCAGTCGGCGCGGCTCAATCCGGCTGTCGCCGTCGATAATCGTCAGCAGGCGAGCCCGGATTGGTTCCTCGATTGGGCGTTTGAAGAAGTGCAGCGGGTTGCCGAAGGGCGTGGCGTCTATTCGCTGGTCGCAAGGACGACCATCGACCTCAACATGCAGAAGTCGGCTGACGAAGCCCTGCAATCGACGATCCGCCAGTTTGGCAAATCGCACAACGTCCGTTCGGGTGCGATCGTGTCGATGGAGCCCGACGGTGCGGTGCGCGCGCTCGTTGGTGGTCTCGACTACGGCGAAAGCCAATTCAATCGTGCGACGCACGCGCGGCGTCAGCCCGGTTCGTCGTTCAAGCTCTACGTTTATGCAGCGGCACTCGAGAATGGCTTCACCAACCGTTCCGCCGTTCGCGACGATGCGCCCGCGCCGTGCGGGCCGCGCGGCTGGCAGCCGAAGAACTATGATGGCGGTTCAGGCTCGGGCCGCTCGATCACGCTGCAAGACGCCTTCAAGACGTCGCTCAATACGATCGCGACCGATCTGTCGCTCTACAAGATGGGGCAGAACAGCCGCGACAAGGTCGTCGAGATGACGCAGCGCCTCGGCGTGCCCGGAATCAAGAAGACGTGTTCGATGGCGCTGGGCGACGGCGGCGTCACGCCGCTCGAGAATACGGCTGCCTATGCGACGTTCGCCAACAACGGCAAACTGACGCGTCCTTATGCGATCATCGAGCTCTACAACCAACGCGGCGATATCGTCTACTCGCACGAGAAGGACGAGCCGGCTGCGCCGCAGATCATCCGCCGCGAAGTCGTTGCGCAGATGAACCAGATGATGCAGGCGGTGGTGACGGAAGGTACGGGACGGCGGGCGACACTCGAGTTCACGCACGCGGCCGGTAAGACGGGCACGTCGTCGAGCTATCGCGATGCCTGGTTCATGGGGTTCACAGGTGCGCTCGTGACCGGCGTGTGGCTTGGGAACGACGATTTCCGGGCGATGAACATCCGATCGGAGGCGCGCTCCGGGAATGCGACAGGCGTGACCGGCGGTGGCTTGCCGGCTCAGACATGGCACGCCTTCATGTCGGTTGCTCACGCCGATATGAATGTGCCGACGATTCCGGGGCTGCAGCCGCATCCGCGGCAAGTACAGGAGCAGCAGCGGCTGGCCGAGTTGAAGCGGACGGATCCGGGGCTCGCTGCGGCGATGGCGCAGACGGCGCAGCGCTCCAACAAGGTGATGGCGGATGCAACGCGGGATCTGCTGAGAAAGATCGCCGATGCCATGCGGCGGACCGCGGGCGTCGCGCCATCGAATACGAGCCCGGCCACACCGGCGCCTGGAGCGCCGACGCCCGGATCTCCCGCAGATCAGCGCCGTACCGGGCAGTTGCCTAGTCCATCAGGTTCGCCGGCCGCTCCTCCACCGGGTGACCGCCGTGCCGATGCCGCAGCTGGCGATGGCGCCCCGGTGAGACGTCAGTGACGCGAAATTTCATGACGACCATGCGCGAGGGGAGCTGCGGCCGATGAACGTTCTGATCGAGGCGTTGATCTCGCTCGTGAGCCTTGTCACGCGGCTTGCCATGTTCCTCGCGATCGTCGTGCTCGGCGGATTCGGATCGGCCTGGGTGATGGTGCATTCGGGGTCGGCGTTGTCGACCGTCGTCGAAGGGCCGTGGGTGACCTGGCCGCAATCGGGCCGCAGCGACGCAGATCCCTATACGCGCGCGCACACGGCGAGCCTCGGTCTGCTGCCGCTCAACTCGTCGATGTCGCTGACGTATCATGCGCGCAATGACGAGACAGGCGCGCGCATTCATTCGAGCTGCGACTATGAGGTAGACTTCGAGCCGATCGATGCGGTGTGGTGGAGCCTTGCGGTGTTCGACGATGCTGGTGGGACGATCCCCAATGCGGCGGAACGCTATGCGTTCAACGCGGCGACAGTGACGCGCGATGCCGATGGTGGGGCGACCGTGGTGCTGGCGCGTGATGCGCGGCCGGGCAACTGGCTGCCGACACGAGGCGCCGGGAATCTGACGCTGGCGTTCACGGTGCAGGATCCGCGCTGGACCAGCCAGTCGCTCGATCGGCCGCATCAGGCGAAAGGATTGCCTGTCATCAGGAAGGTCAATTGCGCGGGATGAGGCCGCCACGCATGTTCATCTGCCAGCTTTGGGCATCAGAGTCAGACCTATGAAATCGCCTCCGTCATTGCAGTCCCTGAAGGCACGCCTCGCCGGCCTTTCGCGGCTTGGTGCGACCGGCTCGCAGGACGACGTCGGTAACGCTGCCAATGGCAGGATGGCGAGCGCGGCTGAATTGCGGGCGCGGCTCAAGGCGCGACTGGAACAGCTCAGTCAGGACAGTGCAGGGCTTGGTGCGTCGCTCAATGCGAAGGTCGAGACTCTCTTAAAGCCTCGCAGAGCCGATGGCGGGACTGCCATACAGCAGCCGGAGAGCCTCGCGTTGGATCGGCCGCCCTCTGTCGATGCCGACGTTGCGGTGCCGGAGGCCGTCCCTTTGCCGCCTACAGTGGCGACGCCGCAACCGGTTGCGCGAGACAACATCGTCACGCGCACAATCAACCGTGTCGGCCTGACGGCGGTTCACGCCCGGCTTGGTGCGTTGTCGCGCGTGCGCAAGAAGACACCTGCGCTGGTCCCGGTATCGTCGCCCACGTCGCCCGGGCATTCGATCGAGCCGCACATCCAGCGTATCGATTCCGACATGCCGCTGCTGGAGACAGCTGTAATGCCGGTGGCCGGAGGGGCCGCCTCCGCGTTTGCGGGCGCGCTGCCGTCAATCGCGCCGCCGATCGACCTCAAGCCGCGTTCGGTCACGCAAGAGGCGACCCGCCGCCGCCGGGCGAGCGGGCGCAGCCGCATGGCCGGTCTGTTCATGATGCTGCTGACCGCGTTCGTCACGGCCGCGCTCGTCCACATCGCTGTCACGCTATCGATGCCGACACTTGCCGGTTGGTTCGGCAAGGGTACGGCGTTCGACCGGCTGCGCTTCAAGCTCGAGGCGAACGCGATGAAACCGTTGAAGCTCGATGTGACGGGATCAGAGCCGCTGCTGCCGTTTCTGACGCCCGATATGCAATACGCGTTTTGCCGCTACGATCTTTCTGCGTCGTCGGTCGCTGTAACGGCGACCCTCGTCGATGTCGGCTGGTCGCTGGCGCTTTACACGCCGCAGGGAGACAACTTCTATGCAGCGCCGGGCATAGAAGGCCGGGCGACGGACTTGAGCTTCGTGATCGTACCGTCGAGCGAGCGGTTGCTTATCCTGCCCGGCGTGCGCCGCGCCGACGTCGATGCCGCGCAAGTGACGAGCCCGACGCGCGAGGGGCTCATCGTTGTGCGCGCGCCCAACAAAGGCCGCGCCTTCGAGGCGAGCACGAAAGCCGCGCTTGCCAAGGCAGACTGCCGTCCAGTCGGGCGGAGGTAAAGTCCTTCAACCGGTGGAACGGAATGCGGGCAGCGCCTCGCGTTCCTTGCGCATATCTGCCGAGCAATGGCCATCATCAATTGGATTTCCAACGCCATCTGATTAAAAGAGGGCGGCAATGCCGAACTGATGGAGTGACTGATGCCGCCTTGGAACAAGCTCACGCCCGAGGAACAATTCAACGAAGGGCTGTTCGCTGTCACCCAGGCCGTGCTCGTCGCGGCTGCAGAGATCCGTCTCAAGATCACAGCGGCTGACGCAGGCCGTGCCGCCCGCGCGGCAATGATCCAGCTCACTAACGACGGTTGGGAGTTGAAGCGTAAGGATGGCGCAGACGAGACTTGAGCGGCGGCTTACTGCCGCGCGTCGCGGCACGTTCAACTGCGCCTGACCGTGGGCGCCGTCATCTTGTGCATGCTGGCTTGTTCATGCCGGGCTTCATGTCCGATCAGTTTGCCGCATCGCCCGCCAACCGGCTGCGGCTGCGATGAGTGCGGCGAGGCCGGCGGCTGCTGCGACCCACCTGTTGCCGAAGGCGGATCCCAGCCAAGCTGTCATGAGCAGGCAGATGACGGCGAGGAGGGTGACGGCGCCCAGGCGCGGCTGCTTTTGAAGCGCGAGATACGTCGCCCACCCCAACAGTGGAAGGAACAGTACAAGATCGACGCGGATGTTGCAGTTGGCGTCGCACAAGGTGCCATTGGCAACGAGATATTCGTAGGGGGCATAGGCCGCCCACAGGATCGCCGCGAGCATCTTGGCTGGACGCGGCGGATGGATTGCCGCGATAGCGAAGTACACGGCCGCCGCACCGGCGATGAACACGAACGGGTACATTCAGCGTCTCCGTCTTGGGCGGCGTGGTTTGCGACGTGAGCCGCCGCTGTCGCTATTGGCCAGCCAGACATGGCCAAGCGGGGCGGTCAAGCAGGAGTACGGTTCGGACGGATGACGGATCTAGGCCAACGTCGCGCAAGTTGCGGACGTCGCTGCGGCTGACCTACGAGTTCTGCACGGCAGCTTTTGGCCCTAGCGCGGTGCCGTCGGCTTCGACCACGGGCGGAGGTCGGCGATAAGCTTCACTGTCGCTGCGAGCGCAAGGGCGCACAGGACTATCTTCGAGACGGTTTCCATTGTGCCTTCGATCAGGAGGGCGTGGGCCGCGGTTCCGGTGACGATGACCAAGGCAAGCACAATGTGCCCGATGCGCCAGATGCGCGGCGGCAGGCGGAACCGGCGCCGGAAGGCTGCTAGGAGTGCTGCCGCGAAGGTTGCCCACATAGCGATGACGCCCCAAGCGGAGAACGGGGTCGGCGACGCAAAGAGCAATGCGTCGACCACATCCGGTGGGCTGGTGATCCAAAGGGCGCCGACGTGGAAGACAACGGCCGTAACCAGCAGGGCGCCAATCGAACGATGGGCCTGTCGACTGCGCCGGGGCGACAATCCCGGGAGAGAGCCGCCCATCAGAAGCGGCTGGACGAGTAACAAGCCAAGGCCGATGACACCGGCAAATCCGGCCGCGATATAAATCGGGTCGCGCCAGGCGAGCAGGGGGCTTGCCGCTGCGGCGGCGAGGGGCACGATCAGTGCGGCGGCAAGTGCGACCCAAATCGCGATCGAGCGGCCGGCTGTGGGCTTCATCGTGCTCAAGCCGTCACGCTGGCTTGAGGACGAAGTGCGCTTCGAGGCTGGTCGCCTTGGCGCTCGACATCACGGGACGCAGGAACACGGTCTCGAACTCGCCGCTGTCGTAGGCGAGGTGACCATGCGGTTGACCGAAGGCTGGGACGATCTGCGGCATCTCGAGGCGAAACACGCCATTCGCGTCGGTGAGTGTCGCACCGTGGCTTTTTGCGTCTCCCTCGTAGCCTTCCGTGGTGTGCGCCCAGATCTGGATGCGTTTTCCAGCGAGCGGCGCACCATCACCGGCGCGGCGCACGGTTCCCGTCATCCAGAAGCCGCCGCGGCCGATGCGCTCGACGATCGGTGCACCGGGGCGATAGTTGTTCGCGCCGCCGCGCATGGTCGGGGTCGGTGCGAGGCCCTGGGCGCGAGCCGGCGAGACGACGGCGAAGGGTCCTGTGGCGACAAAGGCGCCGCCAGCAACGATGAGGTTGCGGCGGTTGAGTTGGAGCTTCGTCATGCCGATATCCATCAGAGAACGTGACATGCTCCGATTATAATGGCGCTGGGGCCGGTCGGCATAATAGCGAGTTCGTGAGCTATGCGGAGCGGCGGCGATGCGTACGGTTGTGCGCGGCAGATAGCCGCCACGGACTAACTCGCGGCCGACAACTATGGGCTACGCGCCAATAGGGGCGCGACCAATTCCTCTAGACCCGCAACTCCACCCAGACCGGGGCGTGATCGGACGGCTTCTCCCAGGCGCGGGTGAATTTATCGACGCCGCTTCTGACGAGTTTGTCGGCGGCCTGCGGCGACAACAAGAGGTGATCGATACGGATGCCGTTGTTCTTTTGGAAGGCGCCCGCCTGATAGTCCCAGAACGTGTAGACGTCGCCGTCTGGGTAGCAGGCGCGGATCGCATCGGTGAGGCCGAGGTTGACGAGGCGGCGATATGCCGTGCGGCTCTCGGGCTGGAACAGCGCGTCGTTGACCCAGTCGCCCGGCCGCTTTGCGTCGAGAGGCTCTGGGATGACGTTGTAGTCGCCGGCCAGAACGAACATCTCTTCCTGGGCGAGCAGGTGTTTGGCATGAGCTTCGAGGCGGGCCATCCAGGCGAGCTTGTAGGTGAACTTTTCGGTGCCGAGCGGATTGCCGTTCGGCAGATAGAGCCCGCCGACGCGCACGATCGATTTGCCGGCTGCGACGACGGCCTCGATGTAGCGCGACTGGAGGTCGGTGTCGTCGCCGGGGAGGCCGCGCGATACGTCGTCGAGCGGGGTCTTCGAGAGGATCGCGACGCCGTTGAAGCCCTTCTGGCCGTGGACCGCGACGTTGTAGCCGAGCGCCTCAATGTCGGATGACGGGAAACCGTCGTCGACGGATTTGATTTCCTGCAGCACCGCCACGTCGGGATTGGTCTCGCGCAGCCATGTCACGAGGCCGTCGATCCGCGCCTTGACGCCGTTGATGTTCCAGCTCGCGATCCGCATCGGCGTTCCCTATTGCAATGGTCGCTGCTTCTTACAGGCTGGCTCGCCGCGCGTCACCGCATCAGGAGTAGTGCCCCGCTTGCCGCCGAGACCGTGAGGATCGCGATCCTGGAGCGGCGGCGGTCGATGTGGCGAGAGAGCCAGGGGCCTGCCGCCATGCCGGCAAAGGTGCCAGGCAGGATCGTTGCCGCTCGCGTGAGATCGGCTACGCCAAACAGGCCGAGCATCCATAGCAGGACGACGGCCAGCGCATAAGCGACGGCGAAGTAGGCGCCGAGGATGGCGCGAATGGTGGCGGGTGCTGCATGCTGGAGCACCAGGGCGGCTGGCGGGCCGTGGACCCCAACCATGGCACCCATCAGACCGCCGACGCTCGAACCGGCGAGCAAGTAGGCTGGCGTCGGGTTGATGTTGGTCGCGGCTAGGCTCAGGCCGACGGCTGCGAGGATCATGCCGCCGAACAGGCGCGTAAGATCGGCCCCTGCGAGTGCCTTCAGGGCCAGGACGCCGGCAACGGTTCCGGCTGTCACTCCGATGAGAAGAAGCCTCAATTGGCGGTGGTCAATGGCATGGCGCTCGCGGACCGCCGACCAAACGCATAGCGGTAGCGCCGCCAGGAGAATCGGGCCGGGGACGAACTTGGGGTCGATCAAGAGTAGGAGGGGGGCTGCAAAGAGGGCAAAGCCAAAGCCGACGGCTGCCTGCAAAGCGCAGGCAACGGCCATGACGCAGGCGGCGACGACGAGCAGGGCTGCCGACGGGTCCAATTTGTGGGCTCCAGGGAATAGCGATGGAGAGCCAGCTTGGACCGCGGGCGCCATGTCAATCAACCGGCTTGCGGACGTGCTGGGCGGGTGTGGCGGCCTTGCACAGGGTGCGTTTCGGGTGGCTCTGCAAGCCTGGAGGTATTGGGCTTTGCCGCAACAATCCCCAGATAAACTACGGCGGAACCAAGAACTTGCTGTGGATATGTTCAAAAAGGGGTTTTTGTTGCCGCGATGCAACATGACAGAAAGATCACAGGCCGGGCCTGAAACGTTCAGGGAGGCTTAACCACGGTGGAAACATGCTTGCGTCTGAACCTGCGCGCGATCATGTTCCGGCCAAGAGTCAAGTACGCGTCGCGACCCGTAGTATGCGGACTTGCCAAGGTGACGACCATGAAGCCGGTGCGGTTGATTTTGCTAGGTGCTGCGGTTGGCTTTGCCAGCCAAGCTGCCCTTGCGTTCCAAGAGACGACCACGGGTAAGGCAGGCGAGCAGCCGGCCGCCGCGGCGGAGGCGCCTGCTGTTGGCCTCAATACAACGCTCCCGGGCATTCCGAAGGCGCAAGGTCAGGAAATCCGGCTTCCCGGTCTCGGCGCGATTGGTACATTGCCGCGCCTGGATTTCGGCTTGGAGCTTCTCTACGGCGCGAACGAGCAGAAGGGCGTCCGCGAGGAACCTCTGAAGCGCGACGACAGCGACATGCAGATCCGCGGGACGGTCAAGTATCGCTTCAATAACAACTGAGGCGTGGCTCTCCTGCCGTGTTTTGACGAAGGGCGCTCAGGCGCCCTTTTGTCGTTTGGCGTGGACCTGATGGCTCGGCTAGCATACCGGTGAGGCGGCGGGGCGCTCGGGACGCGGCGGCGCACAAGGCAAGTACTGACAAAGGGCATTGGACGTAATGGGCCGTCATCGCTTGAGCATCAAGGTCGAGGCGGGTCTCGTCCACGTTTTCACCGGGCTCGGGATCGTTTGTGGCCTGATGGCACTCCGGGAGGGTGTCGCAGGCAGGATCGAGCAGGCGTTCATCTGGCTCGGTGTCGCGTTCTTCATCGACGGGGTCGACGGCTATTTCGCTCGCCGTGTGAAAGTATGGGAAGTGTTGCCGCGCTTTTCCGGCGAAACCCTGGACCTCGTGATCGACTACGTCACCTATGTCTTCATCCCTACGGTTCTTCTGCTCGAAGCCAACGTGCTGACCGGTGTGTCAGGTCACGTTGTTGCCGGGCTGATCTGTCTGTCGTCGCTCTACCACTTCTGCGATGAAGGCTCGAAGTCGGAAGACAATTGCTTCGTCGGATTTCCGGCGATTTGGAACATCGTTGCGTTCTACATCTTCGCGTTCCAGCCGCCCGTGTTCTGGACTTATGCCATTCTCTTATTCTGCGTCGCGATGACGTTCGTCCGCTTCAAGTGGGTGCATCCGATGCGGGTCGTCGCGTTTCGCGGGCTCACATTTGTCGCGATGATCGCTTGGGGCATCGCCGCCGCCTGGACCTTATGGATGGGTTTCCCCTCGAACGGTTATGCCAAGGCAACACTGCTTCTCGTCGCGCTCTACGGCATCGGGCTTTCGATCTACTTCGGCCGCGACGGCTGGTCGCCGTTCGCGTCCGACGAGTAGCGGCATCGCGCCGAGTGAGGCGCTGGTCAGCCGGCCGATCTCAACAACCGGGCTCCGGCACCGAGCGCTGCGAGTTTCGCGGCCGCCACATCGCGCGGCATCGGCGCTAAGCCGCAATTGGTGCAGGCTTGCAGCCGCTCCTTGTCTGCGTATTTCATGGCGTCTCGCATAACGGTTGCGACGGCTTCAGGCGTTTCGATGCTGTTGGATGCAACGTCGATCGCGCCGATCAGCAAGGTCTTGTCGGAAAGATGTTTGATCAGTGACAGCGGGACGCGCGACCCCTGCGC
>JAPXTA010000142.1:0-13150 GCA_033812735.1 Hyphomicrobiaceae bacterium
CCAATCGCTTCGAGTTCGCGCGCTTCTTCGTTCAAGACCTTGGCGAACGCCATCGCGAGATCGGCGCGCCGCCCGTAGTGGGTATCGGCGAGCGTGTCGCAAATCGTCATCGGTCCCGGCAGCGTGATTTTTAGTTTCCGCGACGTATGTGCGCGCACGAACTTTGCGTCGTCGCCATGCACTGATTTCTTGCGCGAGATCGCGCCCGTCACGGTCGGGACGTCGACGACGTAGCGGTTGTTGCGGATGCCCATCTTGGTCTTCTTCGCCCAGTCGATGCCGGCGAGATGTTCCAAGAAGCCGTGCACGAAATGGATGCGGAACTGCTCGCCGTCGGTGAGGATGTCGATGCCGGCGTCTTCCTGGATCTTGAGCCAGATGAGGGCTGCGTCGCGCTTTGCCGCCGCGAGGTCGGCGCCTTCGAGTTTCCAGGCCGGCCACAACTTCTCAGGCTCGGCGAGCCACGACGGCTTCGGCAGGCTGCCGGCGAGGGTGGTCGGAAACAGGGGCAGTTTGCTCATCGGGATATCCATTGGTGCGAAACGTGTTCGGGCGGCAATTGAGCACGAACGGCGCGAAGATGCGAGGCGGCGTCTCGCAGCTGCAATGCAGTGCGCGCACTGGACAAGCGCCGGGTCCCGGGGCCCAATCGAGCGAGGAAAACGACAGGAGTTGCGACGTGGCGGATGCCCTATCGAAAATTTCTGGACTGATCGATGCGAGCAGCCTCGATATCGGCTTTGCCGCGATATCGGTGGAGAAGGGAACGGCCATCGACGTCAATGGGGGCGCGCTGTTCCCGACGGCGAGCACATTCAAGGTGCCCGTGATGGTCGAGGTCTATGCGCAGGCGCGCGCGGGCAAGTTCAAGATCTCGGATCGCATGGCGTTCGACGAGCGCTATCGCATCATCGGCTCAGGCGTCATGCAGACGCTTGCCACCGGGCTCAATCCGACGATCCGGGATTTGATGGTCCTGATGACCATCGTCAGCGACAATACGGCGACGGACATGCTGTGCGATCTAGTCGGGCTCGGCAACGTGATTGCCCGCATGCGCACGCTTGGGCTCGAGCACATTCATACGCCAGCGGCCTGTCATGGTCTCTTCCGCCGGGCGTGGGGCCTGCCGCTCGACGCGCCGCTCGGCTATGCCGACTTCAAGGCGGCAATGAAGGCCGCGCCGATGCAATTCTCATCGGCAGCTTATACGCGGAGCAAGTCGAATAACGTCGCCGCCGCCATCGACATGGCGAAGCTGATGGTGATGATCGCGAAGGGTGAGGCCGGCACGGCTGAAGATTGCGCCGACATGATTGCCATCATGGAGCTGCAACACTATCAGGATCGCATTCCGCGCTATCTGCCGCTCGGCAGCGTCGCCAACAAGACGGGCTCGCTCAGGGGCTTGCGCAATGACGTCGGCCTCATCCGTCGCGGAAAGGGCGACACGATTGCGTTCGCGATGTTCACCTTCGACGACACAGAGCTGCCGCACGGCAATTCGCGTCAGCTGCAGGACGCGAACGTGCGCATCGGCAGCCTGATGGGGGAGGTTGGTCAGTTGTTGTGGGATGAGTTTGGGCGTTGAGTGGAGGGACCGCAGTTAGCGGAATAGACGATCTTCGAGAGCCGTCCATGCACTGGCGGGTATGTGGCTGCAACATAGTAGAAGGCAAGATTGGTTGAGCCATGCGCGTCTTTGCATACCTGAACCTGGATCACGTACCCACGGCCTGGGCTGTCATGCGCGGAATGTTGATTTCCGCACGGTGCAGCCCAAGCTACGGGCCCGGATGCGTCTCGTTCATGCTGGCCGGGATGATCCTCCATGGGGACAATCAACGTTTGCTGCGAGAGTTGATTATCGAGGACCAGCGTTCGAAGAATTATCCGTTGCACGCATCGCGACTTGAAGGATTGTACTTCTTCGAGAGCCGATCTGCGGCGCTCCGCATCGCAGGGGCGTGGGGCGGCCACTTCATCGAGAAGAACCTCTACGAATTAGAGTTTCACCCAATTTCTCCCCCGACTAGATTAGATAGTGACTGGATCACTTTCGAGGGCGATCTATCTGATAGGAAGTGGATTGATGACTATTGGCTGGGCAAGCCTCGCTCGGCGGCGCCTACTTGGGAAGTTATTGGCCATGGTATCGCTGCCATTCTCGACAATAAGGCGCGAGCCCGCGCATACGACGTTGTGAATACCGAGTTCCCTGATTGCTGGATTGCAATCGAGATGGCTCGGATCGCCTGCGAGATGGATGCCTCGCCGGCGGGCTCTATTGCCCCATGGCTGATTAAAGATGAAGGAGACGCCGTATCGTTGACATATCTGTTGAGAGACGCTGAGTACCACGACGAGCAGACAATCAAGGCGATGGCCCGCCATCAAGACTTCGGGCGGCTTGCAGCACGGTGGAAAGCTGCTGAAGCAATTATGATCCCTGGTTTCGCGAAATGGATTAGGAAGTTTCGAATCAATTGGACGCAAGTACCTTTTGTGGCGGCAAAGTTGCCGCTTATTCGTTCGCTTCACTGACGACATCCGCGTCGAGGCCCCAGTCGTTTAGCTCCCGGGATCGGTTTGGTTCTGGCGAGGGGAAGAGGACTGCTTTATCTCCGCAGATGACGGCACTCCGCTCATGCCGACGCCGGCAACACCACCGTCGCCGTTGCCATCGCGGCGAAGCCTTCGCGGCGGCCGGTGAAGCCCATGCCTTCCGTCGTTGTCGCCTTGAGGCCGATGCGGTTGGCGGGAAGGTCGAGTAACGCGGCCAGGCGATCGATCATGGCTTGGCGATGCGGGCCGATCTTTGGGGCTTCTGCGAGGATCGTTACATCGACATGGCGGATCTTGCCGCCGCGATTCTCGAGCCGTCGCTTGGCGTCGAGCAGGAATTGATCCGACGCGGCGCCGCGCCAGCGCGGGTCGGTGTTCTTGAAGTGAATGCCGATGTCGCCGTCGCCGATCGCGCCGAGGATGGCGTCGGTCAGTGCATGTAGCGCGACGTCGCCGTCGGAGTGTGCCTCGACGCCGCGCGTGTGGGCGATCTTCACACCGCAGAGCCAGACGTGATCGCCGTCGGTAAAGCGATGCACGTCGAACCCCTGGCCGACACAGGTTTCCATCGCGGCTTGGGTCGCGAAGTGTCGTTCGGCCATCGCTACGTCCTCGGCTGTGGTGATCTTGGTGTTGCCGCCGCCGCTATCGACGAGGGTGACGGTCATGCCGGCCCATTCGGCGATGCTGGCGTCGTCGGTGAAGTCGGAGCGGCCGGAGTTGCGTGCGGCGGCGTGGGCGCGGCGAATGTCTTGGAAGCGGAAGCCTTGCGGCGTCTCGGCGCGCCAAAGGTTCTCTCGAGAGAGCGTCGCTTCGATTGACCGCGACTGCGGCTGTGCGCGCTTCAACGTGTCCGCTAGCGGGCTCGCGAGGATTGACGCGCCGGTCTTTTCCAGTTCGCCGATCAATGCATCGAGGTGCGCGCCGATTACGAAGGGGCGCGCGGCATCGTGGATGAGGACGAGGTCTGGCGGGTTATCTGCCAGGCCCGCAAGGCCAGCTTCAACCGATTGCTGGCGTGTCTCCCCCCCGAGGGCGGGCGGCATCAACTTCTCGCAAGCAGGCCTCGGCAGAGCCGTGACCGCCGCTTCGTACAATGCGACGTTGTCGCGGTGGACGACGACCAAACAACGATCGATCCGGGGATGCTCAAGAAGCGGCGTCAGCGTCCGCGTCAAAAGCATTTCACCTGATATGTCAATGTATTGCTTGGGACGTCCGGCTCCCGCGACGCGCGTTCCCCGGCCGGCTGCGACGACGATGGCGGCGATCTTTGTCATGCCGTGGTTCTTACCACATGCGATGCGGCCCGCATCAGCCGATGCCTCAGGATCAGGCGGCTTCGCACTTGCGCAACGTCAGCCTAACGGCTAATCATGCACAAAACAGTTGCATCAATTTTGGATGGGCAAAAAATAGGCAATGACGGGTCGAGCTGCATCGCCGGATAACGAAATGCCGCCTGGGGAAGCGGGTGGCGAGGCGCGGGTTGCCGCCGATAACGCTTTGAAAATTGGTGGTCTCTCTCTCGCCAACCCGGTCGCGCTAGCGCCGATGTCCGGGGTCTCGGACCTGCCGTTCCGGCAACTCGCGCACCGGTTCGGTGCCGGTCTGGTGGTCTCGGAAATGGTTGCGAGCCGGGAGCTCGTCCAATCGCGCGCCGATGTCATTCGGCGAGCCGAGGGCGAGGGTATCGCGCCGTTCGTGGTGCAGATCGTCGGCTGCGAAGCGCGTTGGATGGGGGAGGCCGCGCGGATCGTCGAGGCGCAAGGGGCCGACATCGTCGATATCAATATGGGATGTCCGTCGCGGGAGGTGACCGGGCGGCTGTCTGGGTCGGCTTTGATGCGGGATCTCGATTTCGCGCTCGGCCTCATCGATGCGGTCGTCGGCTCGGTGAAAATCCCGGTGACGCTGAAGATGCGGCTCGGGTGGGACGAGCGCTCGCTCAATGCGCCCGATCTGGCGCGCCGGGCCGAGGCTGCTGGCGTCCGACTGCTCACCGTGCATGGCCGCACGCGGCAACAGTTCTTCAAGGGCAAGGCGGATTGGCGGCGCGTGCGCGCGGTGGTCGATGCTGTGTCCATTCCGGTTCTCGTCAATGGCGACATCGTTACGCCTGAGGATGCGCGCGATGCCCTCGATCAGTCCGGCGCTGATGGCGTGATGGTCGGGCGTGGCGCCTATGGTGCGCCATGGCGCCCGGCCGAAATCGCGGCTGCCCTCGCTGGTGCGCGTTCGGTCGTGCCGCCACTCGACGAGCAGGGGCGCACGGCTTTCGCACACGTCGAGGCGATGCTGTCGCACTACGGCGCGCATCTTGGCCTCAGGAACGCGCGCAAGCATGTCGGCTGGTATCTGGAAACGAGCGGGGCAGACGCTGCCACAGTGAAGGCTTGGCGCAAGCGCCTTTGCACCGAAGAGTCGCCGGCCGCCTTGCTTGCCGGGATTGCTGAATTCTACGCCGGTCCGGCACGAGACAACCGTTCACCTCGCTCCGAGGAGCTTGCGGCATGAGCAAAGCGCCACGCGCCCTCAAGAAGCCAGTGCTGGATGATGCATCCGCAGCCGCGCCCACGGCAGTGCCGAAAGCTGCGACCGTTGCCGTCCCGCCGCCGGTGGTGGCGCGGCGGCATGTCGAGCATGACATGCTGCTCTCGGCGCTGCCGCATCCGATCCTCGTCCTTGCCGATGACGACCGGGTCATCTTCGCGAACGCCGCAGCCGAGACGTTTTTCGATACGTCGCAAGCGATGATGAAGCGGCACACGCTGGCGGAAATTCTTCATGCGGGGTCGCCGTTGGTCGCGCTCGTCGCGCAAGTGCGCCGAACCGGCGCGACCGTCAACGAGTACGGTATCGCCATTTCGCTGATGAAGGTGAGTACAGATCGGTTGGTCGACGTCTACGGCGGATTGATGCCGGAGCAGCCGGGGCTTGTCGTGCTGATGCTGCAGCAGCGCTCGATGGCGCAGATGATCGAGCGGCAGCTGACGCACCGGCAGGCCGCCCGCTCGGTTTCCGGCATGGCGAGCGTTCTTGCGCACGAAATCAAGAATCCGCTGTCGGGCATTCGCGGCGCGGCGCAGCTGCTCGAATCGACTATCCCCGAAGAAGATCGCACGTTGACGCAACTCATCTGTGACGAGACCGACCGCATCCGTAAGCTGGTCGACCGGATGGAGGTGTTCGGCGACGAGCGGCCGCTGGAGAAGCAGCCGGTCAATATTCACGCGGTGCTCGATCACGTGAAGCGGATTGCCGCGACGGGGTTTGCGAGCAACATACGCTTTGCCGAGGAATACGACCCGTCGCTTCCTGCCATCCCCGTCAATCGCGACAAGCTCGTACAAGCGTTCCTCAATCTCATCAAGAACGCCGCCGAGGCGCTTGATGGTGCCGGAGATAGTGGCCGCATCTTGATCCGTACCGCTTTCAAGCCGGGCATGCGGCTTTCGGTGCCGGGCGCCACCGGGCGCATCGCGTTGCCGTTCATGATCGAGATCGAGGACAACGGCAGCGGCGTCCGGGACGAATTGAAGCCGCACCTTTTCGACCCGTTCGTGACGACGAAGCCGTCGGGCACGGGGCTCGGCCTTGCGCTCGTCGCCAAGATCATCGGCGATCATGGCGGCATCATCGAATGCGACAGCGGCAACAAACGCACGATCTTTCGTGTGCTGTTGCCGATCGAGGACGCGGGTCCGCGTCCCATCCCGAACAAGTGAAGGAGCGCCTCATGGCCCGCGGCACAGTCCTGATTGCAGACGACGACAGTGCGATCCGAACGGTTCTCAATCAGGCGTTCGTGAGGGCGGGATATATGCCGCGCGCGACGTCGAACGCAGCGACGCTCTGGCGCTGGGTGAGCCAGGGCGAGGGCGATGTTGTCATCACCGATGTGGTCATGCCCGACGAGAACGCGTTCGATCTCATTCCACGTATCAAGCGGGTCAGGCCCGATCTGCCGATCATCGTCATGAGTGCGCAGAATACGCTGATGACGGCGCTGTCAGCTGCAGAGAAGGGTGCTTACGAGTATCTGCCGAAGCCGTTCGATCTTGCCGAGGTCGTCAGCGTCGTCGGCCGCGCGCTTTCGGAACCTGGGCGCAAGGCGAAGGCGCCGGTTGCCGAGCCGCCGACCGACGAGCTGCCGCTGATCGGTCGCTCGCCGGCGATGCAGGAAATCTATCGCACGCTCGCGCGGCTCACGCAGACCGATCTTACGGTCATGATCACCGGCGAGAGCGGCACGGGCAAGGAACTCGTCGCGCGCGTGCTACACAACTTCGGCAAGCGGAAGCATGGGCCGTTCGTTGCGATCAACATGGCGGCGATCCCGCGGGAGCTGATCGAGAGCGAGCTGTTTGGTCATGAAAAGGGTGCCTTCACCGGCGCTCAGACACGCACGACCGGCCGCTTCGAGCAGGCCGAGGGCGGCACACTGTTCCTCGACGAAATCGGCGATATGCCGCTCGAAGCACAGACGCGGTTGCTGCGCGTTCTGCAGGAGGGCGAGTACACGACGATCGGTGGCCGCACGCCGATCCGTACCAACGTCCGCATCATCGCGGCGACGCACCGCGAATTGACGGCGCAGATCCAGCAGGGATTGTTCCGCGAGGACTTGTTCTATCGCTTGAACGTGGTGCCGATGCGGCTGCCGCCTTTGCGTGAGCGTCTCGACGACATTGGTGATCTCGCACGGCACTTCCTGCGTCAGGCGGCGAAGGAAGGGCTCGGGCATAAGACGATTGCGACGGCGGCGATCGACCGGTTAAAGCGGCACAGCTGGCCCGGCAACGTGCGCGAGCTCGAAAACGCCATCCGGCGTATCGCGGCGCTGCATCCCGAGGACACGCTCACAGCCGACATCGTCGACAGCGAGATGCAGGTGTCGACGCGCGCGCCGACGATCGCCAATCCGGCCGAGGAGCGTTCGCTTTCGGAAATGGTGGAGCAGCATCTGACGCGGTACTTCGCCGAGTTCGGCCGCGATCTACCGCCGCCGCAGCTCTATGATCGCATTCTCGCGCAAGTCGAGAAGCCGTTGCTGATCGCATGCCTTACGGCGACGCGCGGCAATCAGATCAAGGCGGCGGATCTACTCGGCCTCAACCGCAACACGCTGCGCAAGAAGATCCGCGACTTGAATATCCAGGTTTTCAGAGGCGCGGGGGGGTAATCCGCGCAGGTCGTCATCTGACTGTCTTGGCGATCTCGTCGTCCGTCGGGAAGCGGTCTGTCTGGTGTTTGGAATAGGCAACTTTGCCATCGACGCGAATGTCGAAGACGCCGCCTTTGCCGCGAACCAGAGTGACTTTCACGCCAGGTTTGGCTTTCTCTATGATGCCAGCCGCCGCACGGGCGCGCGGTTCATAGTTTCATTGGCCGCAATATTCGATCTCGATGCGCATGAGTTGGCTCCGTTCTTTCGGGCGAGGATAGCAAACGCGGCTCGGTCCGTCACCGGCTCTGGATGTCCCGTGTAACGGCTGGACGGCTTCAGCGGTCCGCAATAACGTCCCTCGCGATAAACCAAGTACACGAGGAGACGGTCATGAAGCGGGTTTTGCTCACGGGTGCGGGTGGCGACGTCGGCCGGCGGATCACGCCGATGCTGAAGGCGATCTACCCGGAGCTGATCCTCTCCGACATGGTGCCGATCGCCGACACCATGGGCCTCGAGTTCCGCAAGGCGGACGTGTTCAACGCCGATGACGTGGCGAAAGCGGTCGCCGGTGTCGAGGGGATCGTCCACCTCGGCGGCTTCTCGGTCGAAGGGTCATGGGACGTCATTCACCGCGCCAATATCGTCGGTTGCTACAACCTCTTCGAGGAAGCACACAAGGCTGGCGTGAAACGCGTGATCTTCGCGTCGTCGAACCATGCGGTCGGCTTCTATCCACGCCACGATAAGATCCCGCACGACGTGACGGTGCTGCCCGATAGCCGCTATGGCGTGTCGAAGGCGTTCGGCGAGGCGCTCGGCGCGTTCTACGCGATGAAGCACGGCATGAAGGTGACGTCGCTGCGCATCGGCAACGTCAACGAACAGCCGCTCGACGTGCGCCGTCTCGCGATCATGCTGCATCCCGAGGATCTCGTGCAGCTCATCCGCATCGGTCTCGAGCATCCCGATATCGTCTACGAGGTGCTCTATGGCGCATCGGGCAATACGCGTGCGTGGTGGGACAATTCGCGCGCGTTCGAGCTCGGGTACAAGCCGAAGCACAACGCCGAGGACATGGCGGCGCATGCCGAGGCCGAACAAAAGAAGGCGAAGGCCGATCCGGTCGGCGACTATTATCAAGGCGGAACGTTCTGCGCGGCCGACTACTCGGGCGACTTCGCTGTCATGAAGAAGTGGAAGGGGCCGATTAGGTCCTAGAGCCTGCTAGCTCCTGGAGCGCGCGCGGCACGCTCGATCTCATCGCTGCCACGAACGCCCCGCAACCGGCGCGAGGTCCAACCGTGAACGCTCTATGCGCGCGAACGTCGCATGCCATGTTTTGCTCGCCGCTTGGTAGTATTCAAACCAACATCTGCGAGATATCAATGGCAGGGAACACCACCAGATTCGGTTTAAGGCACCTAGTAGCGGTGCTTCTCTCTGTTGAGATGTTTATTCGGTTAGTGCCGACTGCTAACGCGTCGATTGGTACTTTTCACCACAGATTGCTCGATCAATCGATCGCCGATCGCGTATTCCGGTTGCTTAATGTTTCGCGATTTCAGGTCGGCGCCGCGAAGTCCGACGAATATATATTGGTGGCTTTCCCCAGATTTGCGGCAGAAGCATTTTTTGTAGTGAAGTCACCAGCTGGATGCGCGGGTGATTTATGTTCCGGCGCTTTGGTGGACTTATCAAAGGATAATGTCTTGTACTCGGGCATGTATGACATTGCATCGTTTAAGAGCTCGAACATAGGGAGTCGGAGTCAAATAGTTATTAAAACCGATGCTTCCTGTGTGCGATTTCAATTTTCGTATATCTATAACGGCCCACCCAATACCCTCCTTAAGCAGAATTTAAAATCTGATCTTGAGGTCAAGTCCACGTATGGTCTAGCAGCGTGTGATGTCGACCGGGATTGAAGTTAACGCCGATCGCGAGGTGGGCGTTGCCTCCAAGGCAATATAATATTGAACACAGTTGTAATTCCAATGCGTGTATTAAGGGACATTATGTCGGGATCACGAGCTGCGTGGATTGTCCCCGACGGATTGATGATTGCTCACGAATTAGGGCACACGGCTCGAACCTTGGCGACAACGGTTCCCGACGGTAACGCGGAAGAGTTGGCAGCCCGAGTGCAAACTGATCAAATTGCGACCGAGGCCTCATTGCTGCCGCCGGTAACTGACTACCGTGTTAATGATGGTCTTATTAATATTCCAGCAGACAGCGCGGCGGTGACGTTTATCAATGGTTTTTCAATTGAGCGCGGTAGTGTTTTGGACGCGCCCGTGCGAGGAAATATCATTCTGCAAAGTTTGGGTGTGGTTGAAGATGGGGATGGTCGCTTAACACACGCTGTGTTCACGGCCACGGATGGTGATACCGTGTCTGCAGACTATGCCACGACGGGCAATGACATTCAGATGTTGTTGCGGTCTGACGTTGCTCATGTGGCAGGCAACGTAGAAAGGGCGGAGTACGATCCTCTTGAGCAGAACGACTGGCAGTTTCGGTACACGGCGATTAATTCGTCTCACCTCGTCACCGACCAGACCGGCGTCTACGACGACGGGCGGACGTGGAACAACGACTACGACGCGGCCGGGCGGATCGATGCGCATCGCGAGTTCGACACGGCGGGGTGGCTGGACAACTTGAGTGTCTACGACGATGCCGAGCGGCGAGACGCACGTTGGGACTACGACGACGCCAACCGTCTCGACACTTACAACGTCTACGACGACGCCGGCCGCGTCGATTTTCGTCAGCAACACGACGACAACAATCACCTCGATTACCAGTGGACCTTCGACGACGCCAACCGCGTCGACGGCTTCTGGATCCACGACGCCGCCGGCCGTATCGACTATGTTCTGAACTACGACGACGCCGGGCGCCTCGACGATCAATGGGTCTATGACGACGGCAACCGGCCGGACACGCACTATACCTTCGACGATGCGGGCCGGACGGATTCGTTGACGACGTTCGACGACGCGAGCCGGGTCGACACGATCTGGACGCATGACGATCTCAGCCGCTCCGGCCGGACGATCCGGACTGGTGGTACTATTGACCGCCGATCGACGCCTGACGTTGCTCTCTTGTCGTGAAGATCGTTTGTCGCGCCGCCAGCCGACGTATGCTGGCTGATCAGTCCTTGCTAAAAGTCACGGTAGCAGGGGTTGCCCGGGACGGGCGTGCGGCGGCGGGACATGGGCGAGGTGTGTCGAAAGGCGCAGGGGCTGGCTTACGTTGTCATCATCGGCCTTGCTGCCGTGATGGTCGGTGGCTGCGCGCGCTTGACCGCCGACGCCGAGATCAGGTTCTGCCGTTCGATCATTCCGGCGTTGCAGACATCGAGTGCTGGGATCGAGATCGTCGGTAGCGAGGCGAGCCGTCACGGCTTCGGTACCCTGGTGCGGGTGCGCTATCGGGTCGGCGGCGCGCGCACGCTCGAGGGCGAAGAGATCTTCGATCTGCGTTGCGGGTTTGCGCCACTGGCGCGTGGCGACGGCGTGCCGGAACTCACGCATCTCGGCACACAGGATGGACCTGTCGGAGACCTTCGGCTGCATCTGTTGAAGCGGTTCTGGATCGCGTCCGGTGATCTCGCGGTGTCCGATCCGGAGCCGGTCAGTGGGGCGTCGCGGGCCGTCGAGGTGCCGCGTCCGGTGGCGCTCGTCGCGCAGCATGTCGCTGGGGCGCTTCCCGTCATCGGGATCTACGCGCTGATCGCGACGGCGTATGCGCTGGTCTACGGTCTGATCGGGCGGATCAATCTCGCGTTTGGCGAGGTGACGATCATCGGCGGTTATGGGGCGTTCCTGGGCTTTGCGCTGTTTGGGCAGCAGGCGGCCGGCCTGGCGTTGATCGCGGCTTGCACCATTGGTCTGCTGACAGCCGTTTCGCACGGCGCCGCGCTTGGGCAGCACATTCTCGTGCGCCTCGCCGATCGACCGGGACAGCACGTGCTCATCGCGACATTGGCGCTTGCGATCGTGTGGACCGAGGCGATCCGTCTGCTGCAAGGCAACGGGGTTCGCTGGATGTCACCGCTATTCTCGGCGCCGATCGCGATGGCGCGCCATGGCGATTTTATCGTCACGGTGTCTGCGATGTCGGTGGTGTCGGCGGGTCTTTCGTTGTCTGCTTGCGCGGCGTTGCTGCTCGTCATGCGCACGAGCCACTTTGGGCGTGCTTGGCGCGCCGCCGCCGACGATCCACTTGCCGCGGAATTGTGTGGCGTCGATCGCCGCCGCGTTCTGATCTCGAGCCTCGTGGTCGCGGGTGCGATGGCGGGGCTTGCGGGGATGCTGACAACGCTCACCTACGGGGGCGTCGGTTATGCCGGCGGTTTGACCATCGGTCTCAAGGCGCTGGTGGCCGCGGTGATCGGCGGCATCGGCTCGCTCGGCGGCGCGATGGCCGGCGCCATCGTTCTCGGGTTTGCCGAAAGTATTTGGTCCGCCGCCTTTACAATCGACAGCCGCGATGTCGCCATATTTACGTTTCTTGCGCTCTGGCTCGCGCTCAAACCGCAGGGAATTTTCGGTGCCGACGACAGGAGCGTTCAGGGGCGAGGCGCACATGATCGACTGCAATAGCGCGCAATAATTTTGTCGTGCCGATGCAACGGTTTGTGCAACTCGAGACTTTTCGCAGAGCTACGACGAAAGGTGCTTGATCGCGGTCGTCTGCCTCACTTATGGTCCGGCTCGAAAGCGGCTTGCGTAACCAGCCGCAGAGGCAAGTATGTCCGAGCATCAAAAGCAGTTTCCAGAGTTCTACGTCACGGCGCCACAGCCGTGCCCGTATGTGGAGGGACGTCAGGAGCGCAAGCTCTTCACGCATCTCACCCACGAGAAGCCGGCAGCACTGATCGACAATCTGTTGCGCGGCGGATTTCGGCGCAGTCAGAATGTCGCCTACATGCCCTATTGCGAGGGCTGTCAGGCTTGCGTTTCTGCGCGCGTCGTCGTTGCCGATTTCGAGCCGAACAAATCGTTCCGCCGCGTCATGAAGGCGAACGATGATCTGGTCGTCCGCCGCACGCCCGCGCTGCCGACGTCGGAGCAATACCTGCTCTTTCGCCGCTACATCGATGCTCGTCACGGTGATGGCGGCATGGTCGACATGAACGTGCTCGATTTCGCAATGATGGTCGAGGACTCGATCATCGAGACCAGTCTCACGGAATACCGGTTGCCGGTCACCGACAAGTCGGACCCGAATGGCCGCGGCCCGCTGGTCGCCGTCGCTTTGTGTGATCGGCTGTCGGACGGGATTTCGATGGTTTACTCGTTCTACGATCCCGATATGGCCGAGCGGTCACTCGGGACGTACATGATCCTCGAAGGTCTTGAACATTGCCGCGCCCTTGGTCTGCCGTATCTGTACCTC
>JAPXTA010000143.1:0-8202 GCA_033812735.1 Hyphomicrobiaceae bacterium
GTGAAACGCCGAGCACCGACCGGTACTCGTGGCGGCTCGATGCGCCCGGCGGCGGGTACGCGCGCTTTTCCAGCGGCGCGAGCATCACGGAAACCGGCCGCTCACGTTGCTCGAGATCGCGCGCGACCGCGAGATCGATGATCACCGGTTCGATGCCGGCGGACGCGCACCGCGTCCGCCACTTCTCGACCTCGTCCAACTGCGCGGTGAAGTAGAAGACCTGCCGGCCGCCAGCGACGATTTCGAGGGTCGCATCGATCAGCGCGTCGGCGCGGTCATCGTCCGCGTTGGCGAGGGTTTCGTCGAAGATCAGCGGTAACTGCCATTCCGCTTCCTGATGCTCCATGAAGGCTAGCCGCACTGCCATTAACAGTTGCAGGCGAGTGCCGCTGGAGAGTTCGTCCAGTGTTTTCTCGTGCCCTGAACCAGTCTCTTTAGCGGCGAACTTCGGTTCCTTGCCGGGCACCGGCCGGAGCTCGTACGCACCTTGCGTGAAGGTGACGAAGAGATCCCGCGCCCGTTTTGCCACCTGCGGCAGATTGGCATCGCGGGTTTCCGCCCGGATTTCATTCAGCACCAGCGCGCCGATCGCGTTCCGCATCTGCTCGTGCCGTTTGTCCAGCAGTTTGGTGCGCGCTTCGTCGATCGCCAGGAGTGACTTCGCCACGTGGGTCGAGTTTTCGGCGCTTCGTACGCGCTGTTTGATGCTGCCGATTTCCTGATCCATGGCGGTGGCGCGATGCTCGATCGCGCGGCATTCGGCCAGCTCCCGTTCGACCCGCTCGTTGTCCCACTCGGTTTCGTTGAACACCTCCCCGAGGCGGTTTCGAGCGATCTGGAGCTGATCGCCGCGCTGTTTCACGATCGTCAGTGCGTCAAACCACGCCTGGTGTTGATCGGCGAGGGATGCGATCTCCTCGATCGACAATCCGCCGTATCGCTCGATCAATGCATTGCAGTCACTTTCCAGCCGGGCGAGAGCAGGGTCGATGCCCGTCCGCAACTCCGTCTCGAGGTCCGAGATGTGCTTGTCGAGGCGTTCAAGCTCGCTGCAACGATCGTTCAAATCGCGGAGCGTGGCCGAGGCGGTCACGACGTCGTGCACTGTCGCGGCGTCCGGGATGATTGGCGTCAGGCTCTCCTGGAAGAGCCGAAGATCGGCGTTCCATGCTTCTTCGCATTGCGCGACCCGCGCTTCGAGCGTGTCGACATCGTGCGCGGCCTTCAGGCATTCATCAAGACTGGCGGCGAAGCGGCGCAGCGTCGTAGGATCGAGCTCAAGATCAGCCCCGATCTCGGCTTCGAGCGTGTGGACAATCTCGGCAGCGGCGAGTTGGAGTGATTCCCGTTGCTTCAACTCCGGTTCGAAGGTGCGCCAGAAATCGGCGTTGCGCGCCGCCTGACGAGCGAGGCCAAGTTCGTCAACAGCGACGGCGATTTCGTCCGCCACCGCATCGGGTTCCCAGGCGACCGGCGCCGGGTAACCGTTCTGTTCGTAGCGAGCGGCCAATTCCAGGCGCTGATCGACTTCCGGCGCCGGCCCCTTGACCATGAGCGCGGCAAGACCCAACACCACTCCGATTACCGCCAGAACGTAGGCATATTCATTCCAGTAGTAGCCGAGGAGCGCGGCTTCCGCGATGATGATGAGGGCCGCCAGAAGCGCGACCAATCGAATGGAGCGGGGCACGGCCGGCGCCTCCGACGGTGGCGGGGTCTGGATCCACGTCATCAGCCCGACCAGCCGATTCTGCGGTGCATACGTATCCAGCACACTGTTCGGCCGATCGACGTAGCCGGTGAGCCGGGCTTCGGCGGCGGCGATCCGGTCCGCCTCGGTGGACTGATCGAGCGCATCGGCATACGCGCCCAGCAGACGCAATGCGTCGTCCAGTTGAAGCGACTCCGGCAGCCGCTCCCCGATCTCAGCGCGCCGGAGGGACGCCACATCCCGCGCAACGGCCAATTCCCGTCTCCGCTCGGCCATCGCCTGATCACTGCCGCGCAGGGCGGTCAACCGATCGGTCGCGGCGAGGATCACGCGGCGGACCGCGGTGGTATCATCGCGCCCCACCTGAAGGCGCTGTTCGAGCAGCCGGTCGCGCTGCTGGCTGAAGGTTTCGCGTTCGGTTCGGAGCCGAGGCTCCTCACGTCGCCAGGTCTGGATGAGATCGGAATCGCCGGCCCGGGAGTTCGCCATCTCCGGATCGAATTGATCGAACGTTGCTACGGCTTCTTCGTAAAGCGATTTTGCGTCGAGCCATTGCCGGATCCGATCGAGTTCACCGCCGCGTACGCGGGCGGCGACCACTCCGGCCGAGGCTGCTTCCAGGTCGGTCAGGCGGTCTCGGTCGGCGGCGATATCCGCCTGGTCCGCCAGCAGCCGCTGATGCGCCTGCATGGCGGCGTTGAGCTCCGTGCCCAGCGATCGGGGATTGACCAATTTCTCGAAACCGGTCGCTTTGGCGGCGGCTTCGATGTCGTATCCGCCCGACATTTCCTGCGCGATCAAGCCGGCGAACGCGGTGTCCTCCGCCCGGATCAGATCGTGCAGCGCCAGCAAGTAGCGATCGCGCGTCGCCCGGTCGAGTTGCGGGAAGGTCAACGTCGAGCAGGCAACGCCATCCCGCTTCATCTCGATGTGCCGGCCGCTCCGCCGCACGCTCCAATGCGAGTGATCGTGACGAAACGATGCCACCAGTTCGACCTGATCATCGGTGCGATCGGGCCAGAAGAGGGAGTGGATCGCCCGCGCTGCGGTGCTCTTGCCCGAGCCGTTCGGACCATGCACGATCGTGATCCCTGGTCCGAGGCCGGGCAGGTCGAATCCGCGCGGTATGCCCGGCGCGCGCCGGAGTTCGAGGGTGTCGATAGTGACGGCCGGCTTGCGGGGGCGCTTGCTCATGCCTCGCCGCTCCGGCTGGCAACAAGGGCCTCGAGCAATTCCCATGTCACGTCCGCGACGATCTCACGCGTCGGCGGAGCCTCCTCCTCAAGAGACCGGTAGTGAGGTCCGGTTACGACCGTTTCAATCACGGCGTGTGCTTTCGCCAGCGTGGGCGGCGCTTCAGCGCGTTCAAGCGCCTGAAGTAGTCGCGCCGCCGCGCCCGCCGGACTCGATTCGCCGGCGAACCGGTCGAGATCAATCGCCGGCCTGGTCGAATCCAGGATGGTTTCGATCGCCCAGAGATCGGTCGATTGCTGGCGGAATGTCTCGAACTCCGTGGTCCGGGAGGCGCCGAGCGGCGTGCGACCGGTCAGTTCGACCCGGTAGAGGATCAGCTCGGGCGATGCGCCGAACGCAGCACGCAGAAGGTCGTTCGCGTCGGAGTTAACGCGGTCGAATACGCGCTGCCCGGCCTCGCTCACGTCCAGCGCCCCGGTGATATCGACCCGAAGGCGCTGGTATCGCACCGAAGCCAGCGGTCGGAACGAGAACTCGGCTCGTCCCGACCCTTCGATGTCGAGAAACCAGACGCCGTGCGCTCCCGGTTCGCCCGGATCGAGCGGTTGGGGTGATCCGGGGTAGAGCACCGACCGAGCCCCCGTTGCCTGATGGTGCGCTGGCGCGTGGACGTGGCCGATCAGCCAGGCGCTCACCGGCGCGGCGCGCAAGTCGTCGAGGCGGGAGGGAGCGTAGGCACTGACCGTCTGATCGAGATCGGTGTGCAGCAGGCCGATCACCGGTACGCCGTCCGCCGGTTCGGGCCGGTAATCGGCCAGCGGTGGATTCCGCACGTACGGCGCGGCGAACGACCAACCATCGATAAAGAGCCGCGGCCGGCCGGTTTCGTCGGTCAGCGCGACGCGTTCCCACCGCTGGTTGCGACCCACCAGCCGGAACTTTTCGCCATAGCGGTCGGCGAGCGCGGGCAGCACGTCGTAGTCATGGTTGCCGGCGACGGCGAAGATCGGGATGTCAGCATCAACGAGTCGCTTAACGCCGTCCTCAACCGGGCCGAGCGCCTCGAAAAAGCGGTTGTCGTGATCGACGAGATCGCCGGAGATCAGGAGGGCATCGACCCGCTCGTCGATCGCCAGGTTCACGATCCGCTCCCAGATCGCTCGGGTCGTGAACAGGCGTTGATCCGGCGCCCGATCGGCGGGGATGCGCGTGGGGTTGCGTCCGAGGTGAATATCGCCAGTACAAAGCAAGCGCACGTGTCCCGACTCCCCATCCCATCAATTAAGTCAGCATCGTTCGAATCCTACCGCAACCACCGGGGTAGTACACTTTCCGGTGCGGCACTTGCGCCCACACCCGCCCGGGTGGCGAAATGGCAGACGCGCCAGATTTAGGATCTGGAGCCCGCAAGGGCGTGGAGGTTCGAGTCCTCTCCCGGGCACCAAGTCGTTCTTATTCGAACATGCCCCCTGAAAAAACAGGGACATGTCCGATGAATCCAAGCCTCCAAGCCTACGCTTGGGGGCGTGTTCGTTCTTTGGAGTTTTCTTAGCTGCCTCGGTGATGTGAGCCACGAACGCTTGCTTCTGCGTGTTTGGCGCTATTTGATGTCCGTCGTCATCGATCCAGATCTGCTCGAAGTACGCCGCCAGTAACTTGCGCTTGACGCTGTCCTGTGCCGCGGCGTAGAACGCGCCGGGCTTCTCAAGCAGGTCCAGATAGTGAAGGATCATGTCGCTCTCCTGCTGGACGACATCGGCCGTCGTAGACAACCGTTGCGTGAGCGCGACGCGCTGGACCTGGAGCTTGCCCAACCGTTCTCGCACCTTGTCCGTTGTCAGCGCTCCGTCGGCGGCGAGGTCAAGCAGCCGCTCTTCCTTAACATCAAGATCGGCCAGTTCTTTCTTGACGCGGAGGTGAGCCTCGCGCTCGGAGTTGAGCCGGTGGTCGAGACGGGACGTCACCTGCTCGCGCATAGTGGTGATCTCGTCCGGGGTCAACTGCAACGCCTCCACTTCACGCAGCATGGCCTCTTCAACCAACGTGACCGGCAAATGCGGCAGGTCGCAAGTATGATCCTGTCTGCCCATGCACAGGAAGTATTCGTAGGCATCACCATGGCGGTTGACCGCCTGCGTGTAGACGAGCTGACGATCTCGCCCTTCGGCGTGGCAGCGTCCGCAACGGAGCATCGCCCGGAGAAAGTGGGAATGGACGATGTCGCGCTGATTGCGCTGCATCCTCATATCGAGGACGCGCTGGACCCGCTCGAAGAGTTCCGGAGTGACGAGCGCTTCGTGCCTGCCCGGATAGACCTGCCCCTTATAGGTCACCATCCCCAAGTAGTACGGATCGCGCAGGATGGACCCGAGTTTGCTCCGCGCGACCATCTTCTCCTCCCACCTGGCCGTGCGCCGGGTCGTCAATCCCTGGTCGGCCAGCTCCTGCTGTAATCGTGTCAGACTGTAGTCACCACTCGCGTACTGCTCGAATGCCCACCTGATCAACGGGGCGCGTTTGGGATCAATGTCAATGCTATTGACAAAGCGCCCATCGATCTCCTTGCGAATATTGAGGTAGCCGACCTTGGCGCGGCCGACGGTGCCGCCGTTCTTCGCTTTATGCAACATCTTGTTGCTGATGTCCTCACCGCTCTGGCGGACCTGCACCTCGTTCATGATGTCGGTGATGGCTTCCATCGCATCGGCCATGTAACCCTCGCCGAACTCTTCCTTGGCGGAGATGAGTTTGACATCCATGCTGGCCAGGATGCGTTTGGTGATGGCGGCATCCGTCTGATTCCGGAAGACACGCGATCGCATGTAGATAATGACGTAGCCAACTTCCGGATGCTCTTCCAGGTAGTGGAGCAGTTCGCGGAAGACTGGTCGCTTGGCAATCGACTGCGCTGAATGACCCGGCTCGACGAATTCTTGGGCAACCGGCGCCTTAAGGCGCTTAGCCCGCTTGCGCGTCGCTTCCCGTTGTGTCGCAATCGAGTTGCCGTCCGGATCGATATCGATCGCGGTGTGGAGTTGGCGCTGGGTCGAGACCCGCAAATAGAGGACTGCTGCACCTGTCCCCGGCGAGCGTTGGCTAGTTGGGTTCTTGGCGTCGTCGAGCCGCAGAAGGCTCTCAAAGCGCGAAAAGGAATCTCGACGTGTTGGGTTCGTCATTGGTGAGGATTTGGGGTTTTGAGTTGTCAGCGGGCCTCCTTTCGGTCGGGGTTCTCTGGTCGTACCCAGTCTCTCCATTGACGCTCACTTAGTGACTGAAGTCGAGTGATTAGAGCGGCTTGCACTAAATGTGATCGCGGGGGATATACCCGGCGTCGCTGAAGAATCCACGGGCATCCTGTGGTGTGATCAGGGCCATCGCCTCGGCGGTGGCCCTGATCACGTCGTCAAACGTGCGCGGCGCCCGTTTGCGCAGCAGGTGTTTGAACTTGGCGTATGCCTGCTCGATCGGATTGAAGTCGGGAGAATAGCGCGGCAGCGCCAGGAGCTGACAGCCAGCGGCCTCGATCGCCGCTTTGGCGTGGGCACTCTTGTGAACGGAAAGATTGTCGAGCACGACCACCTGACCAGGGCGGAGCGTCGGGACCAGAAACTGATCGACAAATGCATCAAAGACCGGGCGATCAAGCGGACCCTCGTAGGACAGGGCCGCCGGCCCCATCCCGGCCAGCGTCAGGGTGCCGACAAAGGTGACGGAGTGCCATCGACCCCGGGGCACCGAAGCGACCGCCCGTCTCCCCCGACGGGCCCGGGCGTAGATCGGTGTCATGGTCGTCGGGGTGTTCGTTTCATCCAGAAAGATCAGGTTGGCGGGATCAAGGTGTGCGACCGCGGATCACCAGGCCGCCCGCTCCGCGGCATCTTGTTCGCGGGCAACCAACGTCCTTTTTTCGCGTCATCCCCAAGCGGTGCAAGCGCCGGCAGATCGTTGATGGACTTGCCCGCAGCCCCGTCTGCGCGGCCAGGCGATCGGCCAACTCCGGCAAGGTCGCCACCGGGGTCTCATCGACGAGGGCGCGCAGGACATCGTCGCCGGTCCCGGCAAGGCGGGACCGGCGTCCCCGGCCTGGACGCGGGGCCGCCGAGCCGGTCGTTTGCTTGAGTACCCGCCAACGCCGAATCGTACTGACGCTCACGCCAAAGAGGGCGACCGCTTCACCTGTTGGCAGCCCCGCGTCGAGGGCGGCGAGCAAGCTCTCCCGGAAGTCGGTCGAATGCTGCGTGGCCATACCCCCGAACGGTGACACATCGTCACATTATCCGCAATCCGCTCTAGAGAACGGATTCGACGACACCGGACATTCTCCCCGTTTGTGAAATCCGGATCGTCTTCTTGCCTTCGAATGCGAGGAATCATGCGAAGAACGGGCTCTAGTGTTAAATTGCGTCCAATCTTTGGCATCCACTTTCCGGATCTCCCACCGAATTCTCCCTACTCCACAACCTTATCCAGTAAATCGCTAAAGTGGTATCCGATAGCCCTCGCCAGTAGGACTGGGACAGCATTACCGATTTGCGTGTACTTCGGAAGCTCTCGATCAAGGAACTGACCTGCGGGCGTTCCTGCTCGTCTTGCGCCGCCAGTTGTGCGCGGACCGTGGAACTCATACCAATCCGGGAAAGTTTGGAGTCGCGCCCATTCCCGAACGGTCAGCGTCCTAGGCTGTGAAAAATGGATGTAGTCATCTGGCATCGAAGCGGCAGTGATTGTGGGCCCAGCGTCGCCCCATCTGGAGGGTAGCAATCTCTGGGAGAATTTCTTGGTGCTGAATCCGTGAGGTGTCGCGCCATTATTCTCTATCATATACATGAACCGGGACCGCACTTTTTCGGAATGCTTGCTGTACTCATGCTCCGTCAATGGTGATCCCTTTTCCCTTGCTCGCAATGTTTTCGGGTCCTGTCGAAATTCTTCTTGCAGATCATTGTGAATGTAGTGTGGATAGGAGCGAGTCGCTCCCCCGTTTGAGTATCCTGAGTCAATCAGGTCACCTAGGATATCGATGAGGTCAGGAGCCGGAGACGTGCCTTGCGGGATGAGGCCGTCTGCGGGCATTCCTTCCATCGAAGTGAAGGGGATGTCATTCCTCATTCCGACTATGAGTACCCGCGGTCGCAACTGTGGTACGCCATAGTCCTTGCCAAAGACTATCGTGTCCCTTACGCGATAGCTCCCAAGAGACCTGAAAGCCGATAATACTTCTGCCCAGACCTCGCCTGGCGTTCCTTCGGGCGTCCATTTCGAAGATCGAAGTCCGCGTACATTCTCGAACAGGAACA
>JAPXTA010000143.1:8212-11080 GCA_033812735.1 Hyphomicrobiaceae bacterium
GTTGATAAGATTTACCATCTGGAGATAGAGATGGTTGGCAGGTATATCTTGGCGATGAACTCGATGCGTTCGTCGATGTCCGATGCCCGAGAACCCCTGGCACGGTGGACCGCCGACCAGCAAGTCGAGCTCTCCATCGTCGATTTTCAAAGAGAAGTCTCTTAGTATTTGGAGTTTGTGTTGTTTCCAATAGGTGCGATTGGAATCGGTCAATTCATGCACATCACTCACGGCAAAGCCGCGCCGAAGATGCGGGAACTGGTGATCTCGATTGGCAAGATAAGTTTCAAGGGCGTAAGGACTGATTTCATTTACCAGAATGGGAGTGAAACCTGCTTGTTCCAGCCCTAGGGAAAGCCCACCACATCCCGCAAACAAGTCCACGAAAAACTTCTGCCCCATGTCTAGTCCCGTCAACTGGATCGCGTCACAATGGATTGTGCCGAGGCTCTGCTTGAGTGAAGTGCTGCTGGCAGTATACGAATACTGATTGCCGTTGTCCAGGGTGCGGAATTGGGCTATATTGCTGGAGAACTTTCAGGAGAGACAGTATGTCCGGGGCAAGGCCCTGCCAAGCATATTCCCCGAGGGTGCATGTGGCGGTCGACGATGTATTTGGTTCTTGGCGGTACTGGTCGAGTGAGCGGCAAGATTATTGGCCAATTCCCAGTTGGGCGCGTTTCCTGCTGTCCATGGGTGTGTCGGTAGCTCGGTTTCCGGAGGACTCTGGTCCGACCCTGACGGCAATCTCGGTGCCAACCCGTGGCTTCGGAGCGGTACTCGTAACCGCAGGATTCCTCCTAGCTCGGGGTGAAGATATCGATCGGCTGGACCTCGAGCATCTCGCATTCCTGAGGAGCCTCAAGGATGGATCGTCTGTATGGTACCACACCAAAGAGCGCATATCTCGAGCAGTTTATAGGGGTATGGTTATTATACAAGGCAACGAATATATAAAGGTCGAGGTTGGCAAAGGCAAGAGTGCAACGGTTAATCACCTGCCAAAGAATATGGCGAATCGGGTCCAGTTAGCGGCAGACGATCGTGAGTACAAGCGATCGGCCGCGAGGACACGGGTCTCTGCGAGTGAGTTCGCAACTGAAGCATTTGCTCGCCAATCGGGCAATCGTTTTGCATTTCAGTCACATGTCGATGCGGTGCTAATTGGCCGGAAGAGTTTCCTAAGCACTGAGCTCGTGGACCAACGGTTTGGTATTGTCGCTGAGTGTGAATTGAAGCAGGGCTTTCTTCAAGAAATCGTCCGAGCGGTCGACATGGGGCTGATCCCACAGTCTCAAGGGTTTAGCACACTCGTCCATTCCGCGCAAGATCTGCCTTATGAAATCCGGGGGAATCCACTAGCAGCAATATTTGATGGGCCTGACGCGTTCCTAAAGGGCAGGTCCAAAATGATCGCCGTTCCGCACTGGATCGTCGTGCTTGACCGAACTGCCCGCAGGTTTGACGACGCTCGCCAGATCGTCGATGAGATCTACCTGACTAGAACGGATACTGTGCCACCCAGTTCTTTGCCTCAACCTCCGTCTGGCATTGAGATAATGAGTACTCTCAGGGGCAGAAAGAAATGAGTACGTTTGACGGGGCTGACGCTCCTTTTCAGAATGCCGCAGACTCCGAGATTACGTACCACACAGTAAGGAATGCTGGCCTCGAATCGTACTACGCGACTGTGGGTAAATTGAAGAAACTGGTAGGGACCGACGAACTTGACGACCAGTGGAGGAAAGTCCGCCGCCAGCTTGACTACGTCCGATATGAGTTATCCTTAGTGCCTCTCCCATTCAACCACCGAATCCATCAATCTCAAATCGATTTGGCGTTCCTTCGGAAGGCAGTGGATGAATCTCGATTTACGTATCCGAGACTCTCAGATGCCGCCAACATTTGCCTCAGTGCTATGGAGGTAATTGCAGAGTGCAATGAAAACCCACTACATGATGTGATAACTGCGCTGATCGAAGGGTTCGATCGAGAGGACTCCTTGGCGGTAGTTGTTTCAAACAGCCGGTTTGTCAATCCGTTGAAAGAGTTCTACAAGGAGGCGAGATTAGCATGGATGGATGTAATCGATCCGAATGTTCTGAGGCGAGAAAAGTGCTGGGATCGACTCCTCTATGTGGGACCCGTGTCATCGAGGTTCCTGGACTTGGATTACGTGTTCTCCGCACCGAGGGCACGGGAAATCCACGTCCTGGGGTATCAATGGCATGGTGGTAAATGGGAACCGAGTAAGGCATTCAAGGGTGGATGGTCTGGCGAGTCGGGTCAGAGAGAACGTGCTGCAAAACAGTACGTTGGCTCTTCCTCGATAGCGCCTCAAGTGAACCTAGGTGAGATCGAAGAGTATCTGCTCGAAACTCGCGACGAGTTAGGCGGGCACCTGGATGTCTCAAGGGCGAAAGTTGATTCGCGTCTCTTTGGGATCTTTGGGGGACTAGGCGTACTCTTAGAAGCGTCTGGACGGAGCACTTCCCTCGTCATTGATCTGGATGCGCGAGAGGAAGACCGGGTGACCCAAATGAGCGATGCCGAGATCGAGGAGGGAATGTACATCGTTCTTCGAACGGATAGTAACGCGGGCTATCTTGTGCCGATAGCCAATCGGCAAATAGGCAAATCGGCACCTGCCTACCGCGCGCTTCAGGTGAAATGGAAACTGGCACTACAGGCCCTACTAGATAGTGAAGGCAGCGATGGGCTGACAACGCGTCTTCGTGATCATGGATCCCATCGAGCTAACTATCAGAACATCCGGAACTGGATATCGCCAGGGTCAATTGCGCCGGAGGATGAAGACGACTTTCGGGCAATATCAATCGTGTGTTCGATGGAACAGGACTTCTCGTT
>JAPXTA010000143.1:11090-13140 GCA_033812735.1 Hyphomicrobiaceae bacterium
TCCGACTTGCACACGTTCAAGCTGGCCAGCAAGTTCGACGTCAACTTCGCGAATTGGTGAGCAACGCGGATCCGGAAATGATCGAGCGCAATGGCACGCACGAATTTGCGCTCGACTCTCTCCCAGGAGCCAAACTGACGGCGTTTAGGATCGAACGGAAATGGAACACGGTTCAGCAAGTTTCAGCTGCATCAATTGAAAGACCTTTTGGACTCACGGGGAGTTAGGAGATCACTGCAATGACCAACCATGTGGCGAATAGGGCCGTGATTCTAGAGCAATTGCGCAGAGAGCTCGTGGGGGAAGATCCGGCCGGGGCACCCCTCGATGCTGACAAACCCATTGTGTTCTCGACTTGGGAAGAGTACCGAAGGCCGTATCACGAAAAGGAAGGTGGAGGGGAGATCCTTGCGGATCAAACTCCGACCCAACGTTATGGCGTAGGAGTTTTGTTCCCTTTTAGTGCCCTAAGAGAAGAGGAAGCTACGGTGATGGAGGATGCATCTGGCCTTGTCAATACGGAAGAGGTTGCCCAACAAGAAGCTGACATGACAATTGGGGTGCAAACGGCCAACCCCAAGAACATTGCTGCGGCATCGGACGACGCATCAGCGGACCTCGATCTTAGACCAGCAAACGCATATCAGCCCAGTTCCATGGCGATCAGTTTCCTAATGGACACTGAAGGGGTTGCTGTTGTTCGGATAGAAGCAACAGGCGGGAGATATATACCGAAGACTGCCTTAATCCAAGAACACGGAAAGAAGAGTTCCGAAAGGGAACTTTGGGTCCGTAAACCGGTGACGTTTACTGTTGAAGTGTCGACCGAGGAACTACTCGGTGTTGGATCTAGACAAGTTATGGTCTCCCCAGCAGGAAAACCGGGAACGAGGGTTATTTCGAATAACACCGAGGGCCTCAATTTGTCGATAGAAGTGTTTTCTCGTCCGCATCTCGGTTCTAGCCAACGTTTGCTCACCGTGTGCCTGGTCAACAGGACTGCTGCAGAACACCGGGTGAGCAGAAACGCTAGTTCACTTTTCCAATCTCATTTCAAGGTGACCGTAGCGAGAGCGGACGGATCGGGCGCAGTCCTCCCCTACCCAGTCCCCGAACATGTTGGTGACGATGAGCAGACCGGCCTTGACATGATGTATCACAGCATTCCTGTCTTCGCCACGGGACATGGATGTGCGGCAGACTGGCCGGAAGCGGCTTCAGCCGATGCGGCACTTTGGGTCAGTGCTGAGTGCCTTCCCGTGGTTTCACTTCCGCCAATAACCCCGACAATTCTGGATGAAGACGGTAAGGAAATCACCGTAAGCATGGCCGACCTTTGTGGTTTGCAGCCAGATGACCATGGCTGGTCTACCCTGGAAGACCTTATCGCACGTTACGAACGGTGGATCGACCTCCGAAGTCAAGAGGCTGAGGCCGTTGGCTTCCCGCAAAAGTACAAACGCGCAGCGTCCCTGAACTTGGAGGAATGCAAGAAGGCGGCAAGGAGAATGCGGCGAGGGCTTGCCTACTTGGAGGAGGATTCCTTGGCGATAAAGGCGTTTAGGCTTGCTAACGAGGCCATAATGCGCCAGCAAGTCGGGTCGAGGTACGCGCGTAGGCCAGTATTTCACGACAGGATCGAGAATCGAATTCGTGTTGGAGGTCATTTCGAGGCACCTGACGCGCTGCCCGTACATCTCGGACAAGGCGAATGGCGTCCATTCCAGATCGCATTCTTGCTTTCAAGTGTTGAGTCTGCCGGGAATCTAGCTTCTTCAGACCACGAGCTGGTTGACCTCATTTGGTTTCCAACCGGTGGTGGCAAGACAGAAGCCTATCTTGGGCTTGCTGCCTATTCAATGTTCCTCCGAAGACTTCGGGATCCATACGATGCCGGTGTCACTGTCCTAATGCGCTATACCTTGCGGCTACTGACTACACAGCAATTCGAGCGTGCTTCCTCATTAATTTGCGCTATGGAACGTATTCGTTCCTCAGACACTAAGGCTCTTGGCGAAGATGCGTTCTCAATCGGCATTTGGCTAGGGGG
>JAPXTA010000144.1:0-13121 GCA_033812735.1 Hyphomicrobiaceae bacterium
AGCTTCAGCTGATCGCGTACTTCAGCCTGGAAATAGCGATCGGCGGAGCCACGCGCCATGGCGCCGACCGAGCCCATCCCGCGATAGGCCTTATAGGTGCGGCCTTGGTAGAGATAGGTTTCGCCGGGGCTTTCGTCGGTACCGGCGAGCAGCGATCCGACCATCACGGCGCTTGCGCCTGCGGCGAGGGCTTTCACGATGTCGCCCGAGTATTTGATGCCGCCGTCGGCGATGATCGGAATGCCGCGCTTTGCGCCCGCTTCGGCCGCGTCGAGCACAGCCGTAAACTGGGGAACGCCGACGCCCGCGACGATACGCGTCGTGCAGATCGAGCCGGGACCGATACCGACCTTGATGGCATCGGCGCCGGAATCGATCAGCGCTTCGGTTCCCTCTGATGTCGCGACGTTGCCGGCGATGACTTGGACTCGATTGGAGGCCTTCTTGATTTGCTCGACGGCCTTCAGCACGCCAGCGGAATGGCCGTGTGCCGTATCGACCACGACGAGATCGACGCCGGCAGCAACGAGGCGCTCGGCGCGCTCGAAGCCGTCGGTGCCGACGCTGACGGCAGCGGCGACGCGCAAGCGGCATTGCTCGTCGACGCAGGCATTCGGGTGGCGGTGGGCCTTCTCGATGTCCTTCACCGTAATGAGGCCGATGCAGCGATACTGATTGTCGACAACGAGTAGCTTCTCGATACGGTTTTGATGCAGCAGGCGCTTGGCTTCCTCACGATCCACGCCTTCGCGGACTGTGATCAACTTTTCCTTGGTCATCAGCTCGGAGATCGGCTGGTTCGGATTGGTGGCGAAGCGCACATCGCGGTTTGTCAGGATGCCGACGAGCTTGCCGGATCTTTCGACGACGGGAATGCCGGATATGGAGTGCTTATCCATCAGGGCGTGCGCATCGGCGAGGGTAGCGTCGGGCGTGGTGGTTATCGGGTTGACGACCATGCCGGAGACAAAGCGCTTCACCATGGCAACCTGCTCGGCCTGAATTTCAGGTGTCAGGTTGCGGTGGATCACACCGATGCCGCCGGACTGCGCCATGGCGATGGCGAGTCGGCCTTCCGTGACCGTGTCCATTGCCGAAGATAGGATCGGAATCTTGGTGGTGATCTCCTTGGTGATGCGCGTGCCGACGTCGACCTGGGCAGGCAAAACGTCGGAGGGCCGCGGCACCAGCAGCACGTCGTCGAAGGTCAGACCGACAGACGTTTCATCGAGGATCGGACGCTTGGCCATAGTCGGCTCCTTCGAGTCGAGATGCGGGTAGGCGTCGCCGGACGCACTGAGGCCGTGGAGGGCTCGGTGCGTATGGGTATTTGCCGCCGCGTGAAAAGGGAATCAGTGGCGCTCAATAGCAGAGGTCAGAAACCCATGGAAGGCGTGAAAGCGGACGTTTCGCCACACAACTAGGTTTGATGGGCGCGTCAGATGGACCACTTTCAGTAGCCAAGCCAGCGCATGGCGGCGACGCTGCCCATGCCGACGATGATGGCGAGAACGTCATTGCCTCGCAAATGGGCAGCGACGACCGTACCGGCCAAGCCGACCAGCTCCGGGATGCCTCCCCGGACGGCCGGCGGCAGGATGATACCCAGCATGACTGCAATCGGGATGGCGTCGAGACCGGCGCGGACGCGCGGCGTCATGGGGATCAGCCGCATGAAGGCGAAGCCTGAGTAACGGCAGAAGGCCGCGGCGGCTGTCATGACGAGGATTACGAGAAGCGTCTGGGTGTCGAGGCTCATGCGCGCGCCTCGGCGGCCGATGGCTTGTATCGCATGGCGCCGACAAAAGCGGCTGCAAGGCCGCCTGCGACGATGACCCAGGGACCTGGGTAGAACCTGTCCAGCAAGACGATGATGAGGCCGGCTATGATAGGGGGCACGAAGTCGCGGATGTGACGGGCCATCACGGTCGCTGCCGCGGCGCAGAACGAGATCACGACGAAATCGAGCCCGATGGCGCGCGGGTTAGTAATCAATTGGCCGGTAAAGCCGCCGACGGCTGTACCGGCGACCCAGCCGCAATAGCTCGCAACACAGGCGCCAAAGAGGACGCCAGCGTCGGGGTTGCCAGCTGCGCGCGAGCGCATCGCTAGGGCAAATCCGCCGTCGACGAGGAAGTAGAGAGGGCCGGCGACCTGCGAGCGCTTTAGGTTACCTAGCCATGGACGAAGAGCCGCGCCCATCAAGATGTAGCGGACGTTGGCGACGAGGACGATGACAAACGGGGCGATGAGGCTGGTGGTCGAGGACCAAGCTTGGAGGACCGCGACCTGAGCCGTTCCGGAGAAGACGAGGGCGCTCATCAATGTGGCCTCGACGTTCGACATGCCGACTGCCTGTGCCATCAGGCCAAACGCAATGCCGTAGATCACGGAACTGAGCATGAAGGGCATGGCCATGCGGCCGCCGGTGATGATGCCCGCCTTGGTAAATGTCGCTATCGGCGGGGACGGCGTATCGGTCATGGCTTGCTGCCTGTGATTCCGGGCGGTCCGTCATACGGCAACGGTTGCGCGGCAGAAAGCGTTTGCACTGTTGTTCGGATATCTCCGGCTTGCATAACGAACGAGAGTGGCATAATGTGAACTTAACGGGAACATTGCGGGTGTTTTGTGAACGAGTGAGACGTTTGCGGTGCGTACGGCGGCAGCAAAATGCGTGGACAAGGGTCAAGTCTGGTCCGAATTGCGCCACGTGAGTCGCTAGGGTAGCCGCAACGAATCGAGCGCCGGGCTGCTTTCGCTAGCCGGCGGATGGAAGGAGATGTGCGATGGCTGGGTCCGTCAATAAAGTCATTCTGGTCGGCAATGTCGGCAAAGACCCGGAGATCCGCCGGACCCAGGACGGGCGGCCGATCGCGAACCTGTCGATCGCGACGTCTGAGACGTGGCGGGACAAGAATACGGGCGAGCGCAAGGAAAAGACCGAGTGGCACCGCGTCGTGGTGTTCTCAGAGCCGCTCTGCAAAGTCATTGAGCAGTATGTGAAGAAGGGCGCGAAACTCTACATCGAGGGGGCGCTGCAGACGCGGAAATGGACCGATCAATCGGGCGTCGAAAAGTATTCGACGGAAGTGGTGCTGCAAGGCTTCAACGGGACGCTCACGATGCTCGACAGTCGCGGCGGTGGCGCCGGGGCCAGCATGGGCGGCATGGCCGATGAGGGCGGTGGATACGACAGCGGTTCGGGTGGCGGCGGCTTCGGCGGCGGCGGCTCTGGCGGCGGTTATTCCGGTGGCGGTGGTGGTCGCGGCAAGAGCGGCGGCGGTGGCTCGGCCGGTGGCGGCTCGAAGTCCGGCGGCGGCAAACCGTTCGACAAGCAGCTCGACGACGAAATTCCGTTCTAAGCGCGTGCTCCGGGCGCGCGACCTCACCTAATCATTGTTGGACCAGCGATAGACATGCTTCGCCAGAAACTCTCCGACGACATGAAGGCTGCGATGAAGGCCGGCGAGAAGGACAAGCTCGCCACCATTCGCTTGGTCATTTCCGAGATGAAGAAGGCCGATGTTGCGGTTGCTGGCCAACCGGAACTCGACGATGCCGGCATCATGGCCGTCATGAACAAGATGCTGAAGCAGCGGCGCGACTCGGTGGAGCAGTTCACCAAGGGCGGGCGGCAGGATCTAGCCGACAAAGAGATGGCGGAGATCGCCGTTATCGAGGCCTATCTGCCGAAGCAGATGAGCGAAGCCGATTCGAAAGCCGCCATTGCAGCGCTCATTGCCGAAGTCGGCGCGGCCGGCCCAAAGGACATGGGCAAGGTGATGGGCGCGCTCAAAACCAAGTTCGCGGGACAGATGGACATGGGCAAGGCGAGCGGCTGGGTGAAAGAGATTTTGAAGTAATCCCAGGCTTTTCGCGGTAGGCTAGTTTGCGGCACCGGTTTCAAAAACCGCGTGCCGTTTCTCTTTGGCCCGTTCGAGCGCACTTGCGCAATACTCGAACGCCAACGCCATGAACTCGCGGTGGCGGTGCCAGTCGAGAGGGCTGGCCCCCGGCGGCAGGGGTGGCATCAAAAGCAGATCCCGCTCGCCGATATGGCGCTCGTAGTCGGTGCGGCTTGCCATCAGCGAGCGTAACAGAACCTCGCCGATGCTTGGCGCCTCCGGAAGCGGCGCGCGTGTCAGCTTGGCGCGCGCAAAGCCCATGCGTGAGGGCAAGTCATCGTACTTCACGTCGAATGTGCGGTAGTCGGTCGGTTCAAAGCTGACGACGACGTTCGGGCCGCTCTTCAGAGCATGCATGGTTTCGACCGGTACATTGTCCAGCAAGCAGCCGTCGACCAGCATCTCGCCCGTTGCGGAATAGTAGGGCGGCAATAGCACGGGGATCGCGCTCGAGGCGCGGACGGCGAGCCAGAGCGGGCCCTGGCGATGCACTTCGAGCGCATAGCGCGAGAGGTTCGTCGAGACGGAGAAGAACGGCAGCCATAGGTCCTCGACGTCGAGATCATCGCACTGCTGGCGCAGGCGCTCGTCGTAGTAGGTGTGGTCGATAAGGCCATAGCGCGGCCACGTGTAGCGCTTCATGGCGCGGTCGACGACGAACATTTCGTTCACAGCATGGGCGATGGTTTCGCTATCACGGCCCATCAGGAACGCGGCGGCCATGGCGCTGCCGCCGGATGTTCCGCCCATGATGTCGAAGGTGATGCCGGCATCGCGCAGGGCCTGATAGGCACCGATGTGTGCCGCGCAGTAGGCGCCGCCGCCGCTGGCGACGAGGCCAAGTGCGGTGCCGGTGATGAAGCGGCAGAGGCGGGCGATGTCGGACGGATCGTCAAGGGCGACGTGGTGGTGCATACCGACCTTACGGCGGTCGAGCCATCGCGACGTGCCCCTGACGACCCGTTGTGTCGGATGGAGCAGAACCAAGCGGCGCTGGTCCTCTGAGACGAGCTCGTAGGCGGCACTCTCGACGGGATTGAGGGCTGCGTCGTCGCCGTGGCTGGCAACCGCCAAGACAAGGTCGGCTTGGCGCGCGCAGCGCCGTGACCATGCGCTGTCGGTATCATCAGCGACATAGACGACGATAGCGTGCGTGCGCTCGAGTGCATTCAAGGCTTCCGTCGCAGCGGCGCTGTCGATTGCGACACCAGATGGAAGGATCGACGCTGCGTTTTTGGAATCCAGGGCCGCAGCCGGCACCACTTTGGCGAGCTCGCGCAAGAGCTGTTCGACGAAGCGCCTGTCCAAAGGGGCTCGTCCGGCGGGGACGATCGCGATCGTGCGCGGGCGCGGGTCGCTCACCGGCGCGGGGCCGGCACTGGTTCGAGCGAGTCGGCGCGACAACGTTACCGTCAGGTTTTGCCAGATCGAAGGGACGTTCGCTGCGAGGTGATCGAAGTCGGCGCGCCCAAGGCGCATGACGATACTGTCGCGTAGCGCTGTGACCGTCGCCGTGCGCGTGCCGCCAGCCAGAAATGCGATCTCACCGACGGCCTGGCCTGGGCCGATCTCATTGAGAGGCGACGTGCGATCGGCACGGGTGACGATCAAGCGGCCTGATATGAGGACATAAAGCGCGTCGGCCGGATCGCCTTCGCGGATGAGGACCTCACCGCGCCGCAACTCGCGGGCATCGAACTGCCGTGTGAGAGCGGCGCGTGCGTCCTCGTCGAGACCGGCGAACAATTCGAGATCGCCAAGCAGGCCGTCTCGCGCTTCAATCCGGTCCTCGGGTGCCGACATCTCGCTACGCCAACCTCGGTGCCGCTGGAAATGGAGTCATGCGGTCCGTCAAGGGATCCACTTGGTCGCCATGAACAGCAGAGAGTCGAGCCCGCGCTTCCAAGTGCTCGCAGGATTGACGTCTTCGGCCGCAAACAGCGGGACTTCGCTGGTCGCCTCGCTGGCGGTGATGACGCGCAGCTTGGCTACTTGGTCGCCTTTCTTGACCGGCGGCTTCAATGGACCCTTGTAGATGATTTCGGCGCGCAAGCGTTGTGTTGCGGCCGCTCGCGGCAACATCACCATGACCTCGCCGCTGCCTGTGAGGGGAACGTACATACGGTCGCCGCCCCAGACCCGCGCTTTGCCGATGGTCTCGCCGGCCTCGAAAATCTTGAACTCGCCAAAGGCGCGGAAGCCCCAGTCCAACAACCGGCGTGCCTCCTCCTTGCGGTCCTCCTGCGTCGCCAAGCCATTGATGGCAACGATCAGGCGGCGGTTGCCTTGCACGGCGGAGCCGACGATGCCGTATCCGGCTTCCTTGATGTAGCCAGTCTTCAAGCCGTCTGCGCCGATGCTCATGAACAGCAGCGGGTTGCGGTTGATGAACTTGTGCTTGCGGTAGGGAAACTCCTTGATCGAGAACGTCGGATAATGATCCGGGTACTCGCGGATGAGATGGCGCGCGAGGGTGGCCAGTTCGCGGACAGTCATCAGATGTTGCGGGTCATAGAGACCGGTCGCGTTGCGGAACGTCGACAGCGGCATGCCGAGACGGCGCGCCTCTTCGGTCATCGTCTTGGCGAATGCATCCTCGCTGCCGGCAATGCCTTCGGCGACAGCGATGGCCGCGTCGTTTCCGGACTGGATGATAATGCCTTTGATCAGTTCCTCGACGCTGACGCGCGTGTTGATGGGCACGAACATCGCCGACGTTCCCGACGGGCCGCCGCCTTTGCGCCAGGCGTTCTCGCTCATCAAGAATTCGTCCGACAGTTTGATCTTGCCTTCTTTCAGCGCGCGAAAGGCGACGGCAAGGGTCATGAGCTTCGACATGCTGGCGGGGGGAGCCAACTGATCCGCATTGTGCTGGAAGAGGACGGCACCGGACTCAGCGTCCATCAAGTAGGCTTGACGCGCCTTGATCGTGAATTCGTTGTTCGCCTGCGCGTGGACCGGGTCCGGGCTCAGCGGCGGCAGCGCGCCCGCGAGAACTCCAGCGGCGAGGCACACCGGCAAAAGGACTCGCTCCATCATCCTCATAGCGGGCCTCGCAGACAAGAAAACCAATCCGTCGCACCACCCCGGGGCAGGTAGCCGCAAGCGCGCGATTCGTATGCACTGATCAATTCACTCTACCAGTGGCAATCGCAAGGGGGAACGGCACCCCGGCACAATGTTGCGGTGCAGAACGGGGCTTGCAGCGGGTCTGTTCAAGGTGCCGCCGTATGGCTAAAGGTTGCCCACGTTCGACCATCGGAGACCGCCATGCGTGCCGTCGTCATCCACAAAGCACATGACCTCAGAATAGACGATGTCGAGGTCGGCGAGCCGGGGCCGGGGGAGGTTCGCGTCCGGATGTCGCGCGGAGGGATTTGCGGATCCGACCTCCACTACTACCACGAAGGGCGGATCGGGACGATCGTACTCAAGATGCCGATGGTTCTCGGGCACGAGGTGGCAGGGACGATCGACAAGATAGGTCCGGACGTGACCGGATTGAGCGTCGGCGATCTCGTGGCGATCAATCCGAGCCGTCCGTGCGGGCGGTGCCGCTATTGTAGCGGCGGTCAGCAAATCCACTGCCTCAACATGCGGTTCTATGGCAGTGCGATGGTGTTTCCGCATGTGAACGGCGCCTTCCAGGAGGCGGTCATCGCGGCGGCGGGGCAATGCTACGTCATTCCGAAGACCGCGACCGCGGGAGAGGCGGCGATGTGCGAGCCGTTCGCAGTGACACTGCACGCCGTGAAGCGTGCCGGCGGCGTCTTCGGCAAGCGCGTGCTGGTGACGGGCGTCGGTCCGATCGGTGCGCTTGCAGTGGTTGCGGCGCGGCACGGGGGAGCTGCGGAAATCATCGCGACGGACGTTTCCGATACGCCGTTTCCGGTTGTCACGAAGCTCGGGGCCGATGCGTGCATCAACGTCGCAACCAACGGCGCAGCACTCCAACGGTTTGCCGCGGACAAGGGCTATTTCGACGTGGTGCTCGAGTGCTCCGGCAACGAGCGGGCGCTGGTCAGCGCGTTCGATGTGTTGAAGCCGGGCGGCATCATCGTTCAAGTCGGAACGGGTGGGTCGATCACACTTCCGATCAACGTGGTTGTCGCCAAGGAATTCGAGTTGCGCGGGACGTTCCGCTTCCACGAGGAGTTCGGCCTGGCGGCGGCGCTAATCGGGTCGCGGCGCGTCGACGTGCGTCCACTCATCACCGAAACGATGTCCTTCGAGAATGCCAAAGCGGCGTTCGATCTGGCCAGCGACCGAAGCCGCGCCATGAAGGTGCAGTTGGCCTTTTCCTGAGTGCGGACGGGCCAATGAGCAACAACGGCAAAATCTATCGCCGCTTCTATCCGATCCTGCCTGACGCCGGGTGGATCGAACGGCTCGTGCCGCTCGGGATCGGGATGGTCCAGCTACGGTTCAAGAGCATCGATCCGGCGGCGATTGCGGCGCAGGTGGCGCGGAGCGTCTCGGTTTGCCGGGCGCATGCTTGCACCCTGGTCGTCAACGATCATTGGCGCGCGGCGATCGACGGCGGCGCGACGCATGTGCATCTGGGGCAAGAAGATCTCGAAACCGCCGATATCGCCGCCATTCATGCCGCTGGACTGCGGCTCGACATATCGACGCATACGGACGGCGAATTGGAAATCGCTCTCGCAGCCAAGCCGACGGCGGTAGCGTTAGGGCCCATCTATCCGACGCGCGGCAAAGACGTCGGACATGAGCCGCAGGGATTGCAGCAGATCGGGCGCTGGCGCGCCCGGATTGGCGGGATGCCGCTGATTGCCATTGGCGGGATTACACTCGAGCGGGCGCCGGCCGTTGTCGCGGCAGGGGCTGATAGCATCGCCGTCATCACCGACGTGACGGGGCATCATTCCCCAGAGGAGCGGGTGCGGCAGTGGCTGGCGTGGCAGGCGAAGGGCTAACACGGGCCAAGGGCTCGGGCAGGCGAAGGGCTGGGGCGGGCTAAGTGAACGCGCATGTTTGTTTGCGGTGCGGGATTTCCCCCGCGTTGACGATAGATTTTATCCAGCAGGGACGTCACAGCCATGTTCCTGTCGCGATCATTCCACTATAGAGATGCGCGAGCCGCGAACTCGCGTTGCATAAGACCTAACATCAAGATTGCATCGACCTGAGCCGGGGGGCTGCTGGTGGCCGTGTCAGTGAGTTTCAGGGGGCCGTTGTCTGTGACTTCGGGTGCAGGCATCTTGGCGTTGTGCGCTGTGCTGTCGACTCTGGCCGTGCCGGACCGCGCGCGCTCTCAGCAGGCCGCTGCGGTACCCGACCTCGAGTCACGGCTCGGCATCGCGCGAACGGCCGTGAAGAAGCATGCGCACAAGCTCAAGGCCGACCTTGCACAGGCGCTGAAAGACGGCGGCACGAAAGGCGCGATCGGATCTTGCGTCAGCATTTCGCCCGAGATCGACGCCATCGTCTCGGAAGAGCAGGGCATCGAAATCGGGCGCACGGCACTGAAGGTCCGAAACAGCGAAAATGCAGCTGACGATTGGGAAGCCGCCGGGCTCGAGTTGTTCTCGAAGCAGATCGCGGACGGTGCCGATCCGCACAAGCTCGAGCATTACGACGTGACCATCACGACGGAGGGGCAGCGGCTCTTCCGCTATTTGAAGCCCATCATGATGCAGGAGATGTGCCTTGCCTGCCATGGCCCCAACGTGGCGCAGGATATCAAGTCGGAAATCGCCAAGTCCTATCCCGACGACAAGGCCATAGGCTTCAATCTCAATGAGCTACGCGGGGCATTTACCCTGGTGCAGCGTATCGACTGATCAGATTGCCTCATTCCATTGCAGGTTGACGACGGCCGCGGCAACGCCCCGGAGACAGAGCTTCACAGCCGGACGAAAGCCCATTAGCCTCCCGACACAGCCGGCAAGACAGTTGCCGGACTAGATCCCTCGGGAGTTCCAGATGGTAAGAAAAGCGCTACTCGCCTTTGTGGCGAGCCTCGCAACGACGGCCGCATCCTCGGCATTCGCACAAACGCTGACACTCGGTACGCGCGCTGGTCCGGATTCGATCGATCCGCATTTCACTGCGTCCGGCACGCATGCCGAAGCGCTCAAGCATGTCTTCGACACGCTCGTCTGGTCGGGCGATGGCCTCGAGATCGAGCCGCGGCTCGCTGTCAGCTGGAAGCCGATCGACGCGACGACGTGGGAATTCAAACTGCGACCTGGCGTGAAGTTTCACGACGGATCGGACTTTACGGCGGCGGACGTCAAGTTTTCGATCGAGCGCATCCCTATGGTCGCTGGTCCCAATCCGACGACGATCTACGTGCGGCGCGTGAAGGAAACGAAGATCATCGATCCACTGACGATCCACATCGTCACTGACGGACCGGCGCCGGTCCTGCCGAACGATTTCATTCGTCTGTTCATCGTATCTTCGAAGGCTGCGGCAGGGCTGACGAAGGAAAGCGCCAACGAGGCCTTCAATTCGGGCAAGGCTGCGGTCGGTACAGGGCCCTACAAGTACGTGTCGTGGCAGCCGAAGGGTGATCTCGTGCTCGACCGCTGGGATGGGTACTGGGGCCCGAAGGAGCCCTGGGCAAAGCATATCCGCAAGGAAATTCCGAATGATGCGGCCCGCGTTGCACAGCTCAAGGCAGGTCAGGTCGACATCATCACGCGCGTTCCCGCAGCCGACGTTCCGACGCTCAAGACGGACAGCAAGCTGACCGTCACGTCGATCCCGACGGTCTATGTCTTCAACATGGAACTCGACATGCGGGACACCCCGCCGGCCGGGCAGCTGTCGAACAAGGATGGATCGCCGCTGGCGAAGAACCCGCTGCAAGATGCGCGCGTGCGCGAGGCCATCGATCTCGCGATCGACCGGAAGACGCTGGCCGAGATTGCGATGGAAGGTCTCGGACAGCCAGTGAACCAGCTGGTGACGCCGTCGATCTTCGGATTCAACAAGGCACTTCCCGAACGGAAGTACGACGTAGCGGCAGCCAAGAAGCTGCTGGCGGATGCGGGCTATCCGAACGGGTTCAAGGCGACTTTCTCGTTCACGAACGATCGCTTGCCGGGCGACCGTGCCGTCGGCACGTCGGTTGCGCAAATGCTGGCAGCCATCGGCCTCGACGTCACCGCGAATGCCCAGCCGGCAAGCGTGTTCTTCCCGGCACGTACGCGCGCTGAATACTCAATGTCGATGTCCGGTTGGGGCACGCTGACTGGCGAGGCGCACTATACGCTGTCGTCAATTGCGCACTCGAACGACAAGGAAAAGAAGATGGGTGCGTTCAACGTGCTCGGCTACAAGAACCCCGAGATGGACAAGCTCCTACAGGACGCTGCAATCGAGATGGACGAAGGCAAGCGCCGCTCGTTCCTCGAACAGGCGAATGCGCTCGTCCTCAAGGATCGTCCGCGACTGCCGCTGGTTGCGGTCGGCTCGGCCTGGGCGATGCAGAAGGCCAAGGTGACCATCAAGCCGCGTGTGGACGAGGACACGCTCGCCATGAATATCAAGCCGGCGAAGTAAAAGTCACGGCCTGAACATCTGACGCAGTCAATCGGCCTTCCGGGGATGCCCGGGAGGCCGTATTCTTTAATGAAGACGTGCCGCATTGGGAGAGGACCATGCCCGCCAAGACCGTGTTCGAGGCCTTTTCAGCGACAGCGGCTGCACACCCCGACAAGCCCTTTCTGGTCGTGCCATCCCGTGCGGACCGGCATTGGGCGCCTGATGGTCTGACTCTTACGTTTGCGGATGTTGCGGCGCGAGTGGCTGAGCTTCGCAAATACTATGCGCGCGCCGGTTATGGGCATGGGCATCGCGTGGCGCTGTTGCTCGAGAGCCGGCCAGAGTTCTTCGATCACTATCTTGCGCTCAATTCGCTCGGCTGCGGCATCGTGCCGATCAATCCGGACTACCGGCACGACGAAATGCTTTACCAAATGACCGATAGCCGCGCCGAACTTGCCGTTGTGCTTGGGCATCGGATGATGGACCTACGTGCGGTGTCGCGTGATCGAGAGGCCGCAGGCGGCAAGCCACTGCCCGTCATCGATGCCCTGTCGCTACCGATGCTGTTTCCAAACCCGTCAACGCCGCCACCATTGCAAGGCGAGCCGGGGCTCGATACGGAGGCGGGACTGCTGTACACCTCCGGGACCACGGGCCGACCGAAGGGATGCATTCTAAGCAATCTCTACTACCTCACAGCCGGGGCCGAATACGCCGAGATCGGCGGAATGATCGACATCCGGCCCGGGCAAGAGCGCTTCTACAATCCGCTGCCGCTCTACCATATGAACCATCAAGCCGTGACGGCGACGTGCGCGATGATGACGGCGAACTGCCTGGTTCTGCCGGAACGGTTCTCGCCGAACCGGTGGTGGCAGGAGGTCGTCGAGACGAAGGCCACGATCATCCATTATCTTGGGATCGTCGCGCCGACGCTGCTCAATCAGCCGTTAACGCCGCTGGAGACGCAGCACTGCGTGAAGGCTGGCGTCGGAGCTGGGATCGAGCCGCAGCTGCATGAGACCTTCGAAAAGCGCTTTGGGTTCCCCATGATCGAAGTGTGGGGGATGACGGAGACGGGACGGGTGCTGTTCAATCACATCGAGCCGCGTCTGCTCGATACGCGTGCGTTTGGCCGGCAGAAGCCGACGATCGAGGCGCGGGTCGTCGACGACCAAGACCGCGACGTGCCGGATGGCATCGACGGCGAACTCATCGTGCGTCATTCGGCAGCGGAGCCACGAAAAGGATTCTTCTCGGGCTATCTCAACAAGCCGGAGGCGACCGAAGAGGTCTGGCGGAACGGCTGGTTTCACACGGGCGATACGGTGAAGCGCGATGCGAGCGGGATGCTCTTCTTCGTCGACCGCAAGAAGAACATCATCCGGCGATCCGGCGAAAACATCGCGGCGGCGGAAGTGGAGGCGGCACTGCAGGCGCACGACGAGGTGGCGCAGGTTGCTGTGATACCGGTGACGGATGAAGTGCGCGAGGAGGAAGTATTCGCGTGCGTGGTGCCGATGCCGGGCGTCGCTGCGTCGCCAGCGTTGGCGGATGCGTTGTTCGCTTGGTGCAACGAGCGGCTCGCCTATTACAAAGCGCCGGGGTGGCTGCTGTTCCTCGACAAGCTGCCGACGACGGGCACACAGAAGGTGCAGAAGACGCAGATTTTTGCGAGTGGCAGCGATCCGCGCT
>JAPXTA010000145.1:0-12711 GCA_033812735.1 Hyphomicrobiaceae bacterium
ACCTGGTTGGGCTCGGATATCCTTGACGATCTCTTCCGCGTTCTCGACCGAACCGTCGGCGTCGAGCACGACGTAACCGAGATCTCCGGCTGTCTGGTAGTACTGAGCGCCGATGTTGACCTTGTGCCGCGCGAACACCTCGTTCAGGCGCCCGAGTTCGCCCGGCAGATTGCGCTGCACCTGGATGAAGCGCGTGCCCTTCGGGCGCGGCGAGAGTTGTACTTGCGGGAAATTGACGGCACCCGTCGTCGAGCCGACATCGGAGTACTCGACGAACTTCTTCGCGACTTCCGCGCCGATCCGCTCCTGCGCTTCCTCCGTCGAGCCGCCGACATGCGGCGTCAGAATGACGTTGTCGAGGCCCTGCAACGGCGAGACGAACTTCTCCGAGTTCGAGCCGGGCTCGACCGGAAACACGTCGACGGCGGCACCGGCAAGATGCTTCGATTTGAGCGAGACGGCAAGCGCATCGAGATCGACCACCGTGCCCCGCGCGTTGTTGATGAAGTAGGCACCGTTCTTCATCCTAGCGAACTGAGCCGCCCCGATCATGCCCTGCGTTGCCGGCGTCTCTGGAACGTGCAGGGTTACGACATCCGCCTTGGCGAGCAGCTCGTCGAGGCTCTCGACCGGCTCCGTGTTGCCGTGGCGCAGCTTGTCGGTGTGATCGTAGTAGATCACGTTCATGCCCATCGCCTCGGCGATGACAGCGAGCTGCGTGCCGATATTGCCATAGCCGACGATGCCGAGCGTCTTGCCGCGGATCTCGTGACTGCCGATCGCCGACTTGTCCCAACCACCCGCATGCGCCGCCGCGTTCTTCGGGAAGATGCGGCGGAACATCATGATGATCTCGGCGATCGTCAGTTCTGCGACCGAACGCGTGTTCGAGAACGGCGCGTTGAAGACAGGGATACCCATCTCCGAGCAGGCATCGAGATCGACTTGGTTGGTGCCGACCGAGAAGCAGCCGACCGCGACGAGCGAGCGGATGCCGTCGATCACCTCGGTCGTCAGTTGCGTGCGCGAGCGGATGCCGAGGAGACGGACCCCCTTGAGCTTTGCCCGCAATTCATCGCCATCGAGCGCCTTAGGCAGCCGCTCGATCGCGGTGTATCCAGCCGCGGTCAGAATGTTCACCGCCGTATCCGAGATGCCCTCGAGTAGCAGGATTCGGATCTTGTCCTTCGACAGCGAATACGGAAACGGCTCCGAGAGCGTCGGATTTTTCGGCTTCATGATGGGGCCTGCAACGACGGATTGTTATTGCAGTGCGTCATGATCCGAAATCAGAACGGGGTCAAGCCGGCCGTTCAGTCACTGCGGATGAACCGCCGCCGAACCACCTGCGCCAGCCAAAACAATCCGAAAGACGCGATAGCAAATCCCGAAATCGACGCCATAATGAAGCCGGCGAGGTACTTCGGCTTCGGTGGATCGAGATACCAAGCCAACCCCGTCGCCAGGGCCAGAACCGCAAATCCGGCGACTGCCAGCTTGGCGTAACCGGATAGATCAGGTGCGTCATCAAGTGACGTCATCCGGATAGCCAAAACCAAAACGACCAAGCCTGCACATGCCAAATACGCAAGCGTCATCACAAGGACTGTAACGCGTGTCGAAAGAGACATCGGTGCAAGGAAACCTGCATTGAACCCCGTCAGCGAACAAAGGAAAGTCAGCACCAGGTAAAAGCTGGACCGCGCCTCAAGGAAAGCGAGTGCCTCCTTATCGATCTTGATGAGGGGCATTGCTTCTCACGCCTCGCTCTTGCCGGGCATGCCGCGGATCGCCGCCTGCGCCGCAGCGAGACGTGCGACCGGCACGCGGAACGGCGAGCACGACACGTAGTCGAGGCCGGTCTGGTGGCAGAACGCGACAGACGCGGGATCGCCGCCGTGTTCGCCGCAGATGCCGATCTTCAGCTTAGGCTTCACCTTACGGCCCCGCGCCGTGCCGATGGCGACGAGTTCGCCGACGCCGTCCTGGTCGATCGACACGAACGGATCGACCTCCAGGATCTTGCGATCCTGATAGTCACCGAGGATCGGCGCGGCATCGTCACGCGACAGCCCGAGACACGTCTGTGTGAGATCGTTGGTGCCGAACGAGAAGAACTCGGCGCCCATCTCACCGCTGGCAATCTCATCGGCTTTGAGCGCGGCACGCGGCAACTCCACCATCGTCCCGATCTGATACGTCAGCGTCGCGCCCGTCTCCGTCTCAACCTGCGCACCCGCCTTGCGGATCACGTCGGCGAGAATGTCGAACTCGCGGCGATAGGCGACGAGCGGGATCATCACTTCAGGCACCACCGGCTTGCCGGTCGATTTCGCAGCCTCCACCGCCGCGAGGAAGATGGCCCGCGCCTGCATCTCTGTGATTTCCGGATAGCGGATCGCGAGGCGGCAACCACGGAAGCCGAGCATCGGATTGACCTCCGACAGCTCGTTGATATGGCCGCGCAGCCTGTCGACGCCGATGCCGAGCGAGACGGCGACTTCCGCCTGCTCCCGCTCCTCGTGCGGCAGGAACTCGTGCAGCGGCGGATCGAGCAGACGGATCGTGACCGGCATGCCCGCCATGATCTCGAACAGACGGCGGAAATCAGATTGTTGCATCGGCAGCAGCTTGGCGAGCGCCCGGCGGCGTCCCTCCTCGTCTGCCGCGAGGATCATCTCGCGCACGGCCAGAATGCGGTCCTTTTCAAAGAACATGTGCTCGGTGCGGCAAAGGCCGATGCCCTCCGCGCCGAAGTTCTTCGCCGTCTCCGCGTCCCGCGGCGTATCCGCATTGGCGCGCACGCCAAGTTTCCGAACGGCGTCGGCCCACGCCATGACGGTCGCGAAATCACCCGACAACTCCGGCGGCCGCATCTTCACGCGTCCCTCGAGCACCTCGCCCGTGCCGCCATCGATGGTGATGATGTCGCCGCGCTTCAGCGTCTTGCCGAGAATGCGAACCGTGCCCGCCTTGACGTCGATGCGAATGGCGCCGGCGCCACACACACACGCCCGGCCCATACCGCGAGCGACGACTGCCGCATGCGAGGTCATGCCACCCCGCGACGTCAAAATGCCGGCCGCCGCATGCATGCCCTCAATGTCCTCAGGGCTCGTCTCGACGCGCACAAGAATGCAGTCCCGACCTGCCGCCTTCGCAGCCTTGGCCTCGTTGCTGTCGAGCACGATTTCGCCGGACGCAGCGCCGGGCGACGCGGGCAGGCCCGTCGTCAGCACGATCTTGTGCGCCATTGGGTCGATCGTCGGATGCAACAGCTGGTCGAGCGCGCCGGGATCGATGCGCAGCACCGCTTCTTCCTTGCTGATGACGCCTTCGTTGGCGAGATCAACGGCGATCTTGAACGCCGCCTTGGTCGTGCGCTTGCCCGACCGCGTCTGCAGCATCCAGAGCTTACCTTCTTGGATGGTGAACTCGATATCCTGCATATCGCGATACCGCGCTTCGAGCTTGGCGAAGATCGCTGTCAATTCCTTGAACGTCGCAGGCATCAGCTCCTCGAGCGACGGATTTTCGTCGCCCGCCTCCTCGCGTGCCCGCTTCGTCAGAGGCTGCGGCGTACGAATGCCGGCAACCACATCCTCACCCTGCGCATTGACCAGGAATTCGCCGTAGAGCGCATGTTCACCGGTCGACGGATTGCGGGTAAAGGCGACGCCGGTGGCGCTCGTCTCGCCGCGATTGCCGAAGACCATGGCTTGCACATTGACCGCCGTGCCCCAGCTGTCGGGGATCTCGTACATGCGACGATAGGAAATGGCCCGATCATTCTGCCATGAGCTGAACACAGCGCCGATCGCGCCCCAGAGTTGCTCGCCGGTGTCCTGCGGAAACGGCTTGCCGGTCTCGCGCTCGACAATCTCTTTGTATTCCGCGATCAGCGCTTTCCAATCGTCGGCCGAAAGATCGGTATCGAGCGAATAGCCGTTGAGGCTCTTGTAGTTTTCGAGCGCATCCTCGAAGACGTGGTGCTCGGTGCCGAGCACCACGTTCGAATACATCGTGATGAAGCGGCGATAGCTGTCGTATGCAAAGCGCGCGTCGCCCGAGCGCGAGACGAGCCCATCGACCGTCAAATCGTTGAGACCGAGATTGAGGATGGTATCCATCATGCCCGGCATCGAAGCGCGCGCCCCCGAGCGGACGGACACCAGCAGCGGATTGCTGGCATCCCCAAACGTCGATCCGACCGACTTGCCGACAACAGCCAAAGCCTCGTAGACCTGCGCCTGCAGTGCGGCCGGATAGCTACGGCCATGGGCATAGAAATAAGTGCAAACCTCGGTGGTGATCGTAAAACCGGGCGGGACCGGCAAACCCAGCGCCGACATCTCGGCGAGGTTGGCGCCCTTGCCGCCAAGCAGATCCTTCATGCTGGCTTCGCCATCGGCCTTCCCCGCGCCGAACGAGTAGACCCACTTGCCATCAGTTGCTGCGCTCATGACCTAAGGTCCTCCGTGGGGGGCGAATCCGCAAAACGCGCGTCTCCCCATAGCGTTCGCAGCCGCGAGAGGCAAATCGCCGGCAGCAGAACACTCGACGCCGTGCGTCTTCAGCCCTAAAATTCCGAGAAAAGCGACGCCATCACCGCCCGGCAATCCCAGCCTGTCACCGCCGTCACCGGCAAATCGCGAGGAAACCCATGTCAGACCTAGAAATTATGGGCGTCGCCTTCTCAAATTACGTTCGCTCGGTGCGCATGCTGTGCGAGGAAAAAGGTATCAAACATACGCTCAACCCCGTCCGTCCACACGGGCCTGAAGTGCTCGCTATCAACCCGACCGGTCTCGTCCCCTGCATGCGGCACGGCGCCATCGCGCTGTTCGAGAGCCAAGCGATCGCGACCTACATCGACAAGGCATTTCCCGGACCAAAATTCATCCCAGACGATGCAGCAGGCGCAGCCGAGACCGTCCAGTGGATCTCCTATGGCAACACCAAAGTCGACCGCTGGGTTATGCGCGAGTTCGTCGTCCCCAGCACCTTCTTCGATAAAACCAAGGGCCCCGACACCGCGCGCATTGCCACAGCCGTTCCAGAGATCGAGAAATGCTTGGCCAATCTGGCGACCGCAATTCCTAAGACAGGCTATCTCGCTTGCGGTCGCCTCACCTTCGCCGACATGAACGTCCTGCCGATGCTGAACGCGCTCGCGAACTTCCCGCAAGGCAAGGAACTTTTGTCGGCGTATCCGGGCCTGACGGCCTACATGCAAACGCTGTCCGCACGGCCAAGCTACACGAACACGGCACCACCCCCGCGGAAGTGAACCATCAATGGCCGCGGGCCATACGCTGACATTCCGCCGTGCCACGGCCCCGGACGCCGCAGCCCTGTTCGCCCTCGAACAGCGCGTCGCCACACCACACTTGTATGAGGCCCGCGCCAGCATCAGCGAAGCATTGAAGGAAATCGTCGAAAATGCCCTGTTTCTCATCGATGTCGAGGGACACACCGTAGGATCGGTTTCCCTGCGCTCGATTGGAGACGGCGCGATTTACATAGGCGACATGGCTGTCGTTCCACAGTACCGCCGCCGCGGAATCGCCAGAGCCGCAATGACTTTCGTTCTCGACAAGACGCCTGACGCGTCGCGTTGGGAACTCCTCACTCACCGCGACAATTTCAACGCCATCAAGCTCTATCATAGCCTCGGATTTCGCCAGAGCGGCGGGCGAGAGGAATGCTTCGAAAATGGAGAGCCGTGCATTCGCCTTGTCCGTGAGAGACCCTCAGCCCTTACCCTGCACCGCTCTCTCGACTCTTAGTTGCGGCAACTGGTCGTTCGACCAGATCTTGCGCGTAAACCGCGGATTCTTCGACGACATGTCGATCTGGTAGAGACTCAAATCCGGAACCGGCGGCAATCCAAGTATCTGGCCCAGATTGCGGGCGAGCCAACGTTCGATCTTGAGCACGACGAGTTTCCGCCGCAGCCGGCCCTGCTCGTCGCGATTGAGCACAGCCGGTAGCGTGTTGAGAGCGAGAATTTCATCGAGTGTCGAATCCGCCATCTTGAGGCGGCCCTCCTCGCTCGCGTAGAAATGCGTGACCGCAAAGATGAGCCGGCCCGGCTTGACCCGTTTGAGAAACTGGCACGTCTTCAGCAGCGTCGATCCGGTGCGAACCATGTCGTCGAACAGAACGATGTCATGGCCCTCGATATTGGCGAAGCTCGAAGTGCTGCCGTCGAATAGCGTGACATCGACCTGCCGCTCACCTGAGCGCTCCTTCTCGAGAAGGATGCACTTCGCTTTCGGCAAGCCGAGCCGCTTGTACATTTCCAGCACGAACCCGCGCGCACCCTCGTCTGGCGCACACAGTGCAAGCCCCTCTCCGCCCTCGCCATAACGGACGATGTTCGAGTTCCTGAGGTAATCGGCATAGATCTCATAGGGTACGAGATCATGGAACCGCCCCTCGAAGATCTCGCTGAAAATCTCTTTCACGGAGTGCGAATGGTTGTGCACCGTGATGACGCGATCAACGCCCGCAAGCTTCAACATCTGCGCATAAAGCTTCGCTGTGAACGGCTGACCGTCGAACTTCTTCAGATCGTTGCGGTCGCGATCCTCGCCCGCAGCGAGCCGCGGGCCGCGGTCCTGGGCGCTGTAGAACAGGTCCGGCTCGACGAGAACCACCTGCACGGCGCCGTTCTCCTTCGCCGCGCGCGCCATCAACATGTTGCGCATCGCAAGGTTCTGGCGGCTGACGAAGCGGTTCGAGGTGCTGACCATCACGACTATCTTGCCGGCAAGCTTGTTGCCGATGTTGGCAAAGTCGTTTTCGTCCGAGATGAAACGCGGGCAGAATTCGGAATTAGCAAATGTTTTCAGACTAATGAGATCAGCGATGTCGATCTGCTGGTCCATCGCAAAGGCCATGTCGATCGCAAACGGATCGTCGGAGAAGTTGCCGACGACAACGACGTCGGATGGTGCCGTTTTGGGCGCACTCATGGCTCTCTCCTCGCTTTCGCGAGGCCACCTCTAGCGCGGCGGGCGGCGGCTGTCAGCGGCAAAGGCTGGGGAAAAACACCAAGGACCGGCGCATAACCCCGCGATTTGCCGATTGGCCACAGCCCGCTGCCCGCGATTTAGGCGGACATTGGGGTTGCGCTCACGCATGCCGTCGCAAAACGTCGGCGACACCATTAGGGGTTGCACAAACTGTAACGCCCGCCGCCTCAAGCGCTGCCTTCTTCCCAGCGTAGCTCCCGACATTCCCAGCGACGATCGCCCCGGCATGGCCCATCTTTTTGCCGGGTGGTGATGCGGCACCTGCGATGAAGGCCGCAATCGGCTTCTTCATGGACTTGGCATAAGCCGCAGCCTCTTCTTCCATGCTGCCGCCGATCTCGCCCACGAGAGCGATCGCGGCAGTGCGTGGATCGTTGTCGAGCGCGATCAACGCGTCCTTTGTCGTCGTGCCGATGATCGGGTCGCCGCCGATACCGACAAACGAGGAAATGCCAAGACCGGCCTGAACGAGATTAAGGCACAGCAGCGTGCCGAGCGAACCGGAGCGCGAAATGACACCCACGCTGCCCGGCTTGAAGACCCGCGGGTTAAAGGCCGGCATGAAGCCAACGAAGCACTCGCCGGTCGTGACGAGACCCGCTGTATTCGGACCGACGATCTGCGTTCCCCCCTCCCTGGCTGCCGCCAGAAAATACATTGTGTCGTGCACCGGCACGTGCTCCGTCAGGCACACGATTTTTTTGACGCCCGCATCGATCAGATCAAGCGCGGCATCCTTCACGCCCATTGGCGGAATGAACATGACGGCCGCATCGATCTGCGTCGCTTGTGCGGCGTCCTTCGCCGTCGCCCAGACGGGTAGCCCTAGATGCTGCTCGCCCGCGCGCTTCGGGTTCACGCCACCGATGATCTTGGTGCCGTAGTCGCGCATTTTCTCGGCCCAGAAGGTGCCCTGCTTGCCGGTGATGCCCATGACGAGCACCGTTTCACTGCCGCGGATGATCATGCCGCCGCTCCCTTAGCAGCAGCCACTGCCGCCTTAACCGCATCGTCCATCAGATCATATGGCGTGATGCCGAGCCGCTCCTTGACCATCGCGATAGCTTCGTCCTCGCCGGTGCCGTGGATCGTGAAGATGATCGGAATACTTGGCTTCAAGTCCTGCCAGGCCTTGATCACACCCTCCGCCATCACGTCGGTCCGCGCGAAGGCACCACAGAAGTTGACTAACAGGCATTTCACACTCGGATTGGACAACACGAGTTCCAGCGCCGGTTTCGCCTTGGTATAGCTCTCCCCGCCGATCTCCATGAAATTCGCGGGCCTGCCGCCAAAGTGCCTGATCGCATCCATCGTCGTCATGGTCAGGCCGGCACCATTCGCGAGCACCCCGACATCACCGTCGAGCTCGATGAATTTCAACCCAAGCTCTGCCGCCTTCTCTTCAAGGTCCGTCAGCTTCTCCGGCGCCCCGAGGGCCGCGATCTCCTCCTGCCGTAGCACCGCGCTGTCGTCGATGACGAGCTTGCAGTCGAGGGCAAGCACGTCGCCGCGCCGGGAAACAGCCAGCGGGTTGATCTCGACCAGTTCCGCGTCGTGCTTGACGAACACATCGTAGAGCCGCGTCAGAATGGTCGCCGTCGCCGGCACGCCTTCACGCATCGTTTTGGCCAAAGCTGCCGCAATCTCCTGCAGCTGCGCACCCTTGCGAATGTCGACGGGAATGCGGATCAATGTCTCCGGGTGCTTCGCGGTTAGCTCCTCGATATCCATCCCGCCCTTTGGCGAAAACAGAATGAGCGGCCCCTTCGTCGCCGGATCGTTGATTACGGCCGCGTACATCTCATGCGCGATCGGCACAGCCTCTTCGATCAGCAGACGGTGCACCTTGTGCCCGTCGATCTCCAACTTGAAGATCCGGTCGGCATGCTTGAGCGCGGCATTAACGCTATTAGCGAGCTTGATCCCACCGGCCTTGCCTCGCTTACCCGTCGGCACCTGTGCCTTGACCACGCAGCGCCCATCGAGCAGCCGCGCCGCCTTCTCCACCCCGTTGAGGGTATTGACGACATAGGAGCGAGGCGTGGGGATGCCCGCCTTTGCAAGCAGCGGCTTGGCCGAGGATTCGAGAAAATTCATACCGTGCGGTCCTCTGTACCGGGTCTGCCGTTTGCTTAGCACGGGCTGGCGCAACCCGCGAGACTTCGCCGCGCACCGACGGAACCAGTTGTCAAAACGGCCCAGTCGCGCGAAACCGGAGCGGCTCGGAGGCTCTGCCATGAAATTCTCGGTCGTCAATCTGCTTCGCCAGGCCTTCGCGGACAACCGCGGCTGGCCCGAGCAATGGCGCGCTGCAACACCGAGGTCGTCCTACGACGTCGTCATCGTCGGCGCCGGCGGACACGGCCTTGCGACCGCATACTATCTCGCCTCCGAGCATGGCGTCCGCAACATCGCGGTCGTCGAGAAGGGGTGGCTCGGCGGCGGCAATACCGGTCGCAACACCACCGTCGTCCGCTCGAACTACCTTTGGGAAGAGTCCGAGGCGCTCTACGAGCATTCGATGAAGCTTTGGGAAGGCTTGTCCCGCGCCCTCAACTACAACGTCATGTATTCGCCGCGAGGCGTGATGATGATCGCTCACAACATTCACGACCAGCAGATCCTCAAGCGCCACGTGCATGCAAACCGCCTTGCCGGCATCGATAACGAGTGGCTGACAGCCGCAGAGGTGAAGGCTTACTGCCCGATCCTCGAGATCGACAACATCCGCTATCCCGTGACAGGCGGCGCGTTGCAAAGGCGGGGTGGCACGGCCCGCCATGACGCCGTCGCGTGGGGCTATGCGCGCGCAGCCTCAGCCCTCGGCGTCGATATCATCGAAAATTGCGAGGTAACCGCAATCAGGCGCGACGCCGGCGGCGCGGTCGAAAGCCTAGAGACGACACGCGGCAACATCTCGGCGAAGAAAATTGGCGTTGTTGCCGCTGGTCATACCAGCGTCGTCATGGCGATGGCCGGCGTGCGGATGCCGATCGAAAGCTACCCGCTCCAGGCACTGGTCTCCGAGCCGATCAAGCCGATAATGCCCTGCGTCCTGATGTCGAACGCGATCCACGCCTACATGTCTCAGTCGGACAAAGGCGAACTCGTCATCGGTGCTGGCACCGACGTCTACACCTCCTACTCGCAGACCGGCGGCTTGCATATTGCCGAGCACACCCTTCAGGCCGTCACCGAACTTTTTCCGGTGACCCGCCGGCTGAAGATGCTCCGGAACTGGGGCGGCATCGTCGACGTCACCCCCGACCGCTCGCCCATCATCGGGCTGACGCCGGTGCCGGGGCTCTTCGTGAACTGTGGCTGGGGCACTGGCGGATTCAAGGCGACCCCGGGATCCGGTCACATCTTCGCGTCGACGATCGCACGCAGTGAGCCGCATCCGGTTGCAGCACCATTCTCGCTCGATCGGTTCATCACCGGCCGTCTGATCGACGAAGCGGCAGCCGCCGCCGTAGCCCACTGAGGAACATGCGATGACACGAGGCTCGAAAGTGTTTCGAAGCGAAGATGTGCCAGAGAGCAATGCCACCGGCTATCCCGGGCCGTTCCGTGACCTCAACATGAAGCGTTACTTCCGCAAAATCGGCGATTTCGGCGGCATCAGTAACTATGGCGTCAACTTGATCCGCGTCCTCCCCGGCGCCCAATCCTCCTGCCGCCATGCTCACTCGAAGCAGGACGAACTCGCCTACATCATTTCAGGCACTCTGACGCTTGAAACCGACGCCGGTCGCAAACCGGTAGGGCCCGGCACATGGATCGCATTTCCCGCCGGCACCGGTGACGCGCACCGCTTCATCAACGAAACCAAGGATGAAGCAACGTTCCTCGTCATCGGCGACCGCGCACTGGATGACGACGTCATCTATCCCGATGTCGATTTAGCGCTCGTGCGCGACGCCGATGGAAAGCAGCGCTTTACTCGCAAAGACGGCACCTCTTACTAATCGGTCTTCTCATGTTGCTGATCCACTGCCCCTACTGCTCCAAAGAGCGCCCCGAGATCGAGTTCCGTTACGCGGGCGAAGCGCATCTCGCACGCCCCGAGGCGCCTGAGACATCAGACGCTCAATTCGCAGACTTTCTTTATATGCGGGCCAATCCGAAGGGACTGCATGTCGAGCGCTGGCGGCACACGAACGGCTGCGGTCGCTATTTCAACGCCATCCGTCACACGGTCTCAGACAAGTTCGTGGCCACATACAAAGCGGACGGGCCCCGGCCCGATCTCGCCAAAATCGCGACGGGAAGCAGCGCATGACGCAGTCACATCGTCTCCGCGAGGGAGGGCGCATCAACCGCGCTCGCGTCATCGGCTTCTCATTCGATGGCAAGGGATACGCTGGCTACGCAGGCGATACGTTAGCGTCCGCGCTTCTCGCCAACGGCGTGCATCTTGTCGGCCGCTCCTTCAAATATCACCGCCCGCGCGGCATCCTCACGGCAGGCGCTGAAGAACCAAATGCCCTCGTGACGGTAGACCGCGGTGGCGGACGTTCGACGCCAAACCTGCGTGCAACAGAGGTTCTGCTCTACGACGGGCTTGCGGCATCAAGTCAAAACCGCTGGCCGTCTCTCGACAATGACATTGGCGCCGTCAACAACGTGCTACCCGGCGGCGTGATCGGCGCAGGCTTCTATTATAAGACGTTCATGGGGCCTGCCACTGCCTGGCAGAAACTCTACGAGCCGGCGATCCGCCGCGCGGCCGGCCTCGGCGTCGCTCCACGCGAAGCCGATCCGGATCATTACGCGCAGCGCTACGCGCACTGCGACGTTCTGGTGGTCGGATCCGGTGCCGCTGGATTGGCGGCAGCCCAGGCAGCCAGCGAAGTTGGCAAACGCGTCATCATCTGCGATGAACAGGCGGAGTTCGGCGGTGGCCTCCTGTCCGAACGCGCGTCGGTCACTATCGACGGCAAGTCTGCGTCTGCCTGGGCAGATGAAGCGACGATCGCACTCGGGCAGAACCCCCGCGTGACGATGCTCAAACGAACGACGGCCTTCGGCTACTACGCCCAGAACTTCATTGCGCTTCTAGAACGCGTGACCGACCACCTGTCGTCTCCCGACCCGCGCATGCCACGAGAACGCCTTTGGAAGGTCCGCGCGAAAGAGGTCATTCTGGCGACCGGCGCAATCGAACGCCCCTTGGTGTTTCCAGACAACGATCGCCCCGGCATCATGCTTGCCGGCGCAGCCCAGACCTACGCGTTGCGGTTTGGAGTAAAGCCGGGAGAACGAGCCGTCATCTTCACCGCCGACGATAGTGGCTACGCGGTCGCCGATGCTGTCGCAGCCACCGGCACGGTGATTGCTGCGATCGTCGACATGCGTGCAAAGGCTCCGCCGGAACTAACGGCGGCCGCACTTTCACGGGGCATTCCGATCATGCCGTCACATGTCGTCATCGGCACCAGCGGCAGCAAACGCGTGGCAACCGTCAACGTCGGTCGCATCGGCCCCGACAGACGCGTCGAAGCGAGTGCACCGATCGACGCGGATCTCCTACTCATGGCTGGTGGCTGGACGCCGAACTTGAACCTCTGGTCCCAATCCCGCAGCAAACTGCGGTTTGACGAAGCAAGGCAGATATTCGTGCCGGGTGATCCTGTGCAGGCTGTCCGCGCGGCCGGGAGCTGCAACG
>JAPXTA010000146.1:0-12624 GCA_033812735.1 Hyphomicrobiaceae bacterium
AACCTGACTCGCCGACGATGCCAAGCGTGCGTCCGCGCTCGAGTTTCAACGACGACCCGGCCACGACCTCGGTGGTCACGCCGCGATCGTCGGTGAATGCGACGCGTAGGTTGTCGAGTTCAAGAAGGGGAGCGGCCATATGAGACGTCACTCGTAGCCTTCCGCGAACGACTTCGCGATGAAGTCCTCCATGTCGTCGCGGCGCGGGTTGCCGGCCGGCTGCGCCTTCGACGGCATGCGCTTGCGGAAATGGAGGTAGCGCTCGCGCGCGACTTGCTGCAAGCGGGCGAGCTCGGTGAGCGGATCGGTATGATCGTCGACCCGGAGGTCGTAGAGCGGATAATCCTCGCCATCGTAAATCAGCAGTGCCGCCGACTGTTTGCCGCGCTTGTCGCCGCCCGCGGCTTCGCCAGCCTTCAGCGCGTTGATGAGGCGCCGCGCGAACGGCATCGCGAGATTGGCTTCATAGAATTTCGCCGTCTCCTCGATCACCTGCGCGCCAGCCAGCATGTTGCCCGCAACAGAGAACGTCGGTCGCTGCAAGGACCCGCACCAGTCGATACACGCCTTGCCGGTATGCGCCGCGAAACGGCCGGCCTTGTCCATCACGTGCAGCTGACGATGATCGCGGCCCTCGTCCGCGCTCGTCAGCTTGGCAATAACGTCGGGCGCCGATAGGCCCGACGCGATGAGATCGAGCCCAGCAGGGCCATAGTGAGGATTGACGAACGCCTGCGTTGCGACCGCGCCGACGCCAGTGCGGATGTTGGGAACGACCGCGCCGACCGCAAAGAACTTGGTCGAAACGGCAATGCCGATCCGCCCCGTAGCCTCGTCACGCGCAATGATGGACCAGGTCATGGAATGCTGCCTCGTTCAGTTATCGGCGCGAGCTTAGCGGCACGGCTCGCGGCGCACTAGCCACCATTCCCGGCAAAGGGCCCTGCAACCCGCACAAGGCTTAAGCAGTGCCGAGTTTAGCGAGCCATGCTGGGATCGGCCGATTGGTCGCCGCAAGGTACCGTGCCATCGTCCCCGCAACTTGACTGACAGCTGGCCGGGCCGCCACTCGGTCACGCCAAGCCAAGAGCCTCGGCGTTGCGTCTGAAATCGGCGCACCCATCCGATCACCAAACAGGGCGGCCATGAAGAACGCTATGTCGGCATAGGTATAAGGACCAGCGAGATAGTCGCGGCTATTGAGCAACCGGTTCATCCGAGCGTAGTAGTCACGGCACGCAGAAAGGGCTGCCACCGCTGCCGGATCATCGAGCTTTGACTGTAGTCCCATCAGGCGAACGACGTGGGGAAAGTAAACTTCGTCCGACGCCATCTCCAGCTGTCGCGCCCGCGCACGCCCGGCGACGTCGCTGGGCCAGAGCGGCGGCGACGGTTTCAGATCCTCGAAATACTCGAAGATCTGCGTCGAGTCGAAAATCTCGACATCGCCGTGCACGAGGACCGGCACCTGCCCTTTCGGATTGATGCGGAGCACCTCCGGGTGCTTCGGCTTATAGCCGACCGCATTCTCGAATGGCACCATCACTAATTCGAAGTCGAAGCCCTTCTCGCGCGCGGCAATCTCGGCCTTCATGCCGAACATGCTGAGCGGACCGGAATAGAGACGCATCGCCAGGCCGGTCACCGCGCGTCCTTCAACGCCTTCGCCACGCGCGGCGCGAAATAGGTGAGGATGCCGTCGCACCCGGCGCGCTTGAAGGCGACCATGCTCTCAGGGATAATCCGCTTCTCATCGAGCCAGCCCCGCTCGATCGCCGCCATCATCATCGAATATTCGCCGGACACCTGGTAGGCGAACGTCGGCATCGCGAACTCGTCTTTCACGCGCCGCACGATGTCGAGATAGAACGTGCCGGGCTTCACCATCACCATGTCCGCGCCCTCGGCGATATCGAGCGCGACCTCGCGCAGCGCTTCATCCGAATTGGCCGGGTCCATCTGGTAGGTGCGCTTGTCGCCGCGCAGCGCCGCCGACGAACCGACCGCATCGCGATAGGGCGCATAGAACGCCGACGCATATTTCGCCGCATAGGACATGATCTGGGTATCGATAAAGCCCTTGCTGTCGAGCGCCGCGCGGATCGCGCCGACGCGTCCGTCCATCATGTCTGACGGTGCGATGATATCGATCCCGGCTTCTGCCTGCAGCAAAGCCTGTTGCACCAGAACCGCGACGCTCTCGTCGTTGACGATGGTATCGCCGACGAGAATGCCGTCGTGGCCGTGGCTCGTGTAGGTGTCGAGCGCGACGTCGGCGATGAGGCCGATATCGAGCTTCGCCTTGCGGACCGCCCGCGCCGCCGAGTTGATGAGATTGTTCGGATCGATCGCGCCGCGGCCGTCCTCGGTCCGGTCCTTTGTATCTGTGAACGGAAACAACGCGAGGCAGGGAATGCCAAGTTCGAGTGCTTCTTCGGCCGCCCGCACGATCTCGTCGACCGAGTGGCGGAAGACGCCGGGCATCGACGGGATCGGCTCGCGCACGCCCTTGCCGGGACGAACGACGATCGGCCAGATCAAGTCGTCGGCCGTCAGGACGGTCTCGGCCACCATCCGCCGGCCCCAGCCGGTGCGCCGGTTGCGCCGCATCCGCACGGTCGGATAGGCCCCAAGCACACCAGGCTGTTCGGCCGGTTCGGCCTTCGGGGCGGATTTGGCGGCGGCACGGGCTTTCGATGTCGACATGGCAGTCTCTCGCGTCGTCGTCCGGCCAAAGGCCCGGACCCAGATAGTATGCAATGGCGCACCAACGTACAAACTGCAGCGCGCCTTCGCCAGCGCGGTGTGACGCAAGTCAGAGCGGCGGGAATGTCGGTTCCCGTCCCGTTCTGGTATAACTTGGTCGCAAATCAGCCGCGAACGCCTGAGTTTATGGCTGATGCGGGCGCATGCAACGGAGGGACCAATCATGTCACGACTTCGATCGATCGCCGGACGGGCGGTCGCGGCCGTCGTGCTGATGGTGATGGCGCTGGCAAGCCCGTCCAATGCCGCCCGTGATCCCGCCTTTCGCAAGTTCCTCGACGGTTTGAAACCAGAAGCGCGCGCCAAGGGAGTCACCGACGCGACCTTCGAGCGGCTGCTCGGAACGCTCGAACCCGACCGCACGCTGCCGGACTTGATCCTTCCCGGCCAGACCCGCGCGCAAGGTAAGCAAGCCGAATTCACCAAGACGCCACTCGAATATCTCAACCTGCCGCAGCTCGAACGCCTCGCAGCGCAAGGACGCCAGCTCGCGCAACAGCACGCCGCGACCTTGGCGGCAATCGAGAAGCAGATGGGCGTCGAGCGCCACATCTTGCTCGCCATCTGGGGACGTGAAACCGCCTTCGGCACATATAAACTGCCGCATGACGTGCTGCGCGTTTTGGCGACGCAGGCCTACCTTGGGCGGCGCAAGGAGACGTTCCGCCCGGAACTCGTCATCGCCCTCAAGATGATCCAGGACGGAAATCTCAATCCCGCGACGATGAAGGCGTCGTGGGCCGGCGCGCTCGGCCTGACGCAATTTCTCCCCTCGGAATACGAATCGCTCGCCGTCGACATGGACGGCGACGGCAAGAAGGACATCTGGAACTCGGTGCCTGATGCGCTCGCCTCCGCCGCCAACCAGCTGAAGGCGAAAGGTTGGACCGCAGGCCAGCCGTGGGGCTACGAAGTCCGCTTGCCGGCGAACGGGTCCTGCCTGTTCGAGGGACAGCCGAACACGCAGCCCGCGCGCAATTGGGTGAAGACGGGTATCGCCCGCATCGACGGCAAGCCGATCGCCGAACGGTTGCTCAATGAGCCTGCCTTCATCCTGACGCCCGGTGGCAGCTATGGCCCGGCGTTTCTGGTCTTCGAGAACTTTATGGTCCTGAAGCGCTACAATTTCGCCGACCTCTACGCCGTCTTCGTCGGCCACCTCGCCGACCGCATGGCGGGCGGCGGCAACTTCGCGACCGCCTGGACGACCCCGAGGATCATCTCCACCCGCGAGATCGAGGAGATTCAAGAGCGATTGCAGGCCCGCGGACTGCCGGTCGAGAAGATTGACGGCAAAGCCGGCATGAACACCCGCAACCTGATCGGCCAGTATCAAAAGGCAAGCGGCATCAAGATCGATTGCTGGCCCGGCGCGGACGTCCTCTCTCATTTGCGCCGCCAAGCGGCTCGATAAGGAGCGGCCGATGCGCACCTTCTTCACTGCGGACACACATTTCGGGCACGACAACATCCGTCGCCTGGCAAAACGTCCTTTTCAAACCCTCGAAGAAATGGACGAAATCCTCATCGCCCGCTGGAACACGGTGGTGGGCCCGCAGGATATCGTCTGGCACACCGGCGATTTTGCCTACCAGGGCGCGGCCAGCGCCGAAAGCTATCGTGCGCGCCTGAATGGCGAGATCCATCTTGTCGCAGGCAATCACGACGTCAAAGTGCGCAAGGGCGCACCGGGCATTTTCGCGTCCATCCACGACATCGCCGAGGTCAAGATCGGCAAGGAACGCACCGTCGTTCTTTGCCACTATCCGATGCGGGAGTGGCCAGGTGCCTGGCACGGCTACTGGCACCTTTTCGGCCACGTCCACGGCCGCCTCGACGCTGAACCAAACGGCTTCAGCATGGATGTCGGTGTCGACACCAATACCTTTCGTCCCTATTCGATCGAAGAGATCACGGAGCGCCTCGAAGCTCGCACCAATCCATTCGTCGACCGGGACCGTGAGAACAGCGACGAGAGCGGCGGTGGCCCATGAAGCAGCAGGAGATTTCCCGCAACCGTCTCTGGCTGACGGTGTTCTTCGCTGGCATCATCGCGCTCATCATCGCGGCCAGCACATGGTGGACGATGGGCTCGAAGCCAGTGCCTGATCAGGCGCCACGTCAGGCATCAGCGCCAAAGCAACCGGCGACGGCCGCACAAGCACCACCAGCGGTCGATGCTATCGGACTGAAACTCTTGCGCGACGACCTGATGCGCGAGGCTGCTGCGAGGAAAGTCTCGGAAACAACCATCGACAAGGCACTTGCGGGCCTCGCGCCGGACACCGAGATCGCCACGCTTCACGCCAATCAGCCCGAGTTCGTGAAATCGGCCGGCGAGTACGTCGATCTGCTCGTTTCCGAGACCCGCATCGCCAATGGCCGGTTCAAGCTGGCCGAGTACGACACGATCCTGCGCGCCATCGAAGCGAAATACGGCGTCGATCGCCATGTGCTCGTCGCCATCTGGGGCGTCGAAAGCTCTTACGGGACTGCGCTCGGCGAAAAGGCAGTGGTGCGATCGCTAGCGACGCTCGCGATGAACGATCAGCGCCGCGCCTCATTCTGGCGTGCCGAACTACTCGGCGCGCTCGCGATCATCGAACGCGGCGATAGTTCGGCCGATCGCATGCTCGGTTCGTGGGCCGGCGCCATGGGCCACACCCAGTTCATGCCGACGACCTACAACGCCCACGCCGTCGACTTCGACGGCGACGGCCGCCGCGACATCTGGGGCACGCCCGCCGACGCCCTCGCCTCCGCCGCCAACTACTTGAAATCGTCCGGCTGGGTTGCCGGTCAGCCGAGCGCCGTCGAAGTCGTGTTGCCGCCGGGCTTCGATCTCGGTCTATCGGCACCGCACATTATCCGATCCGCGGCGGAGTGGCGCGCGCTGGACGTCGCCCCGGCGATAGCAGGCGCGCTTCCCGACAGCATTCCGAATCTCTCGCTCGTTCTGCCGGCAGGCGCCAATGGGCCAGCCTTCCTGACGAGCGCCAACTTCCGCGCCATCCTGCGCTACAACAATGCGACGGCATACGCGCTCGCCGTCTCTCATCTAGCGGGCCGGCTGGCAGGAGGTGGTCCATTGTCGAAGCCTTGGCCTGCCGACGACCGCGCCCTCTCGCGCGCCGACCGCGAAGAGTTGCAGACGCGCCTCCAAACACTCGGCTACGACGTTGGCGCAGGCGTCGACGGCGTCATCGGCACCGGCACGCGCAACGCCATTCGTGCCTTCCAGCGGGCACGAGCCTTGCCCGAGGATGGCCATCCGAACCTGATTTTGCTACAGGCGTTGCGTAAGGCAGCGGAGAATCGCATGTCGGCGCCCTAGGCAGTCCGACGAGAGCAACGGCAAATGCATTTGGGCAAGCGCATCGACGAACGGCGCCGGCTGCCAGTGATGGCGGCCGTAGCCCTGTCGTTGTCCCTCGTGATGCTGCAGCCCGAAGGCGCGATGGCGCAATCCGCGCAGCTCGAAGATTCGGCAGCGCCTGCGGCTGGCCAACTTGCGCCCTTTCCGGAAGTCGACACGTTCCGCCTCCAAGTCTACGGCGATGATTTCGCCGCGGGCCTGCACGAGGCCTTGATCGAAACCGTCGGCAATGACCAGCGCATTCAGGTGCAACGCCGGGCAAAGCCCATCGGCGCACTCATCCGCCCGGATTGGGAAGAGGATTTGCGAGCCGAAGAAGCGTCACGCGAGCCCGTCCACATCGCCGTTCTCATGTTCGGACTGTCCGATCGCCAGATCATCCGGCCCGCCCCCGGCCAGCGTCCCTACTCGATCGGCAGCGCTGATTGGCGCGCCGAATACGGCCGCCGCGTCGAGCGTTGGCTGAAGGCGTTGAGAAGCCGGAATATCGTCGTCTATCTCGTGGGCATGCCGGTGATGCGCCGGTCGGACATCCAGCAGCAAACCGAGATGATCAACGATATCCTGCGCGAGAAGGCCTACATCAATGGCGTGCGCTTCATCGACATCATGGAGACGTTCCAGGACGAGAATGGCGGCTTCAGCCAGTTCGGACCCGACTTGTCGGGCAATCGCCAGAAGCTGCGCGACGGCGACGGCATTACCTTCACGGCGGTCGGCAACCGCAAACTCGCCCACTTCGTCGAGCGCGAAGTGAAGCGCGAGGTTTCACAAGCCATCGCCGAACGCGCCGTGCCTCTCGCCGGTAGCGAGACCGAACAACGCCGCATCAATCCGGCGAAGGTCGTCGCGACCCAGCCTGTAACGGGCGGCTGGAAGAGCGCCGTGACAATCGCAGCCCCACGCTCGCGCGGACAGCAAATGGCGGCTGAGGCAACGGCGCCGCTCCAGCCACCAGATACCACCCTCGAACAAAAAGCTGAAAATGCCCGCGTTGCAGTGAAGACGATCAATGCGTCGGGCCGCGAAGAAACGCTGACGCTCGACATCGTACGCCCCGCCATTCCCGCAGCCGTCATCAGCCTCCTCGCGCGCAAGGAAGCAGGCGATCGCGCGACACAGCCGGGAGAGCCGCTCGTTGAAATGCTACCGAACGGCGGAACGGTCATCAGCTCGGTATCGACGCTGACGGAAGGCAGTGCTGCGGCCCAGCGTCAGCGCCGCATCAGCGGTCCGCAATCGCCCTACTACATCGTGATGATCAAGGGCGAGCGCCTTCCCGCGAAACCCGGCCGCGCCGACGACTTCACATGGCCGCGGCCCGATCCGGAAGCAAGCTTGCAGGTCGCACCGCAAAGCCCGTCCCAGCCTGCTCAAGCACCGGCCGCACGCGCCCCATCAGGCGCCAACATCCCGCGCGCCACACTGCCACCACCAGGCCAGACGGCGGCCGGCAAAGCAGCACAACCCGCCTCCCAGCCGCAGCCCAAGCAGCAACCGCGCTGAAATCAGTCCTCGGCCTTGCCGTTCGGACGCCGGCGCGTACTCTCGGAGCGCGCACGCTCATTGAGCTTGGCGGCCAGATCGTCGACGCGGCGGGTTGCAGCCTCGAAGGCATCGCGCAAAGCCAGCCCGAGATCGTCCTGCGGGCTGCCGCCTTCCCGTTCGTGGTTGATGATGACCGGCTTTTGACCAGGCACGGCAATCTCGATTTTCACTTGGAACAGCTTCGCCTTCGCATTGTTGCGGTTCGGTGCCTCCAACACCACCCGGCACGACGTCATCCGGTCGAAATGCTTGTGAAGCTTGGCGAACTTCTCCCGGACCCTCGCTTCCAGCGCGTCGCTCTTTTCGATGCCGTGGAAATGGATGTCGAGGGTAGCTGTCATGGGAAGACCTTCATGGCTCTAGTTGACCCCATAAACATAAGCGCCCAAACCGCCCGTGTCTTGAGGTGGCGCATGGATTATTTCATCGCGAGTGCCGATCGTGCGTGGCCGCGAATCAGCCCTTCGTCATGTTGCGCTGCCGCAAAGCCGCAAGCGCTTCCGGCGTATCGATGTCGATGAGTACGACATCGCTGTCCAGCTCGACCTCGACGACCTGATCCGTATGCGCTGCCAGCAGCGGCTTGGCGCCGACATCTCCCGAAAGGCCGCGCATCTCGTCGAAATAAGCCGATGCCCAAAGGATCGGGTTACCACGGCGACCGTCCCGCACCGGAACGACGATCGAGCGGCCATCCGAAGGCGAAAACGCAGCAATCAGCCGGTTCAGCTGATCTGCCGTCATTTCCGGCATGTCGCCGAGAGCAACGAGACTGCCGTCGATGTCCGCAGGAAGAGCAGCAATGCCCGCCTTCACCGATGTCGATATGCCGTCCGCATAGTCGGGATTGTGGGTGAATAGGAGGTCGAGCCCCGCAAGAGCGGATCGCACGGCCTCCGCTTGGTGGCCTGTGACGACCACGACGGGACGCGCAGTCGAGGCAAGCGCCGCATCAACCACGTGACGCACCAGCGGTTTTCCATTGACCGGCTCAAGCAGCTTGTTCGATCCCATGCGCGAGGACCGCCCGCCTGCGAGGACAAGACAGGAAATCCTGGCGGCACGTCGCTTAGCACCGTCATGCGAAGCCTCACGGCCGGCGCGCGGTTGCGGCCGGCTCGCAATCTCCTTGAGCAGCCCCCCAACCCCCATGCGCGCAATCGCAGCACTGTCAGGCGTTCGCCCCGCGAGAACACGCTCCAGCACCCAGTCGAATCCGTTGAGGGCCGGCGACGCCGCGCAACTCGGAATACCAACCGCCGTTACGCCCTCGAGGGCGCCGATGAGCAGAAGATTCCCAGGATCGACCGGCATGCCGAGCCGTTCGAGCACCCCACCGGCAGCAACGATCCCAGCGCCGATGACATCGTTCCGATCGACGATGGCAGAAGCGGCGAACACCATCAGCGGCGCGTAACCCTTGGCGTGAAGCGCGCGCAACGCATCGGCCACCGCAACAGTGTCGTGCGGCACGATCACGGTCTCACCGATGCCGCTTCCCATCGAGGCCAGGCGATCGCCGATCACCCGCTCGCGCTTCTGCAGAACGGACGGCTTGGTCGCGGGAAGTTGGGTCAGCACCAGCCCGACACGATGCGGCTTGAATGCCGCAACGGAAAGTTTCGAGCCGGAAGCAACCGCGACCGCGGCGCTAGCCACCGATTGGGCGACTGCAAAGGGAATGACCTTGACCGTGGCGATCATCTGCCCGGCGTCCACGCGCTCGCCATCGCGCACCGTCGCGATTGTAATGCTTTCATCGATCAGATTGAGACGATGAACGGCGTCGCTGTCGAACGATACGACCCCCGCGGCCGCCGCGAACAAGTTGGCACGGCCCGTGAACGCTGCGGCGACCCGCACGTGCGGGCCGGCAACCGCGGCCGCAACCATGGACGCGGCGTCGTCCTCCCCGACATCGGCGGAGGAAAGCCGCGCGCCCATGACGCTCGTTCGGCCCTCCTGCTTGAGGGCTTGAAGGTCGGCGGAGCTGAGCCGCCGTCCTTTCTTCATGACAATGCCCCCCGCACTCACGGAGTGAGCGAGGACGATGCCCTCCGCCTCGTCGATGGGAAACGTGGCGAACTTCATGATATGCACTCCATCCCGCCAGCCAGGGGCAGGATCATCGAGTAGAAATTACTTCCACTCGATCTTCATGAGCTCATAGCTCTTCGACCCGCGCGGTGTCGTCACTTCGACAACGTCGCCCTTGGTCTTGCCGATGAGCGCGCGCGCAATCGGGCTGGTCACCGAAACCTTGCCGTCTTTCACGTTGGACTCACCTTCGCCGACGATCTTGTACTTGACCGTCTCGTTGGTATCTTCGTCTGAAAGTGTGACCGTGGCGCCGAACTTCACCGTCGTGCCGGAGAGTTTGGAGGTATCGATAACCTCGGCACGCGACAGACGGTCCTCGAGGTCGCCAACCCGCGCCTCGTTCATACCTTGCGCCTCTTTGGCCGCATGATATTCCGCATTCTCCGACAGATCGCCCAGCGCACGCGCTTCGGAAATCTGCTGAATGATGCGAGGCCGCTCTTCCGACTTGAGGCGGTGAAGCTCTTCCTCGAGCTTCTTGAACCCCTCGACGGTCATCGGAATCCGTTCCATGCGTGTCTCCAACGTCAAATTGGCGGAACCATCCGCCAGGGATGGACCGCCATTGGCACTTTCACTCTAAATCAGGGACGGCACCAGTAGGCACAGGTGGCGATCAACACGCTCCTCGACAGGTGGCCGCGCCCTCGCCGCGATGCGATCTGAAAACGCGTCGCGCACGCCGTTAGTTGCGACGTGCGCTCAGTTAGCTGGCGCGGGCAAGATAGCTTTGCAAGGGGGCTACCCGCAAACCGTCGGTCTTCAGGGCCTTGATAGCCTCCGTAGCCGCCAGCGCGCCAGCTAGAGTTGTATAATAGGGGATACGGTTCATCAAGGCCGTCCGCCTGATATCTTTGGAATCAGCCAGCGCCTTGGCACCCTCGGTTGTATTGAACACCAGATGCACCTCGCCGTTCTTCATCAGGTCGACGATGTGCGGGCGCCCTTCGAGCACCTTGTTGACGTGTTCACACTTGATCCCATGCGCCTCGAAATGACGCTTCGTCCCGCGCGTCGCCAGGATCGTGAAGCCCATGTCGACGAGGTCGCTCATGGCGCCGAGAATGTCGTCCTTGTCGGTCTCGCGCAGCGACACGAAGACCTTGCCGGCCATGGGCAGAACGGTACCCGAACCGAGCTGGCTCTTGGCAAAGGCGACGGCATAGTCGGTGTCGAGCCCCATGACCTCGCCGGTGGATTTCATTTCCGGTCCGAGCACGGGATCGACGCCGGGGAAGCGCGAGAACGGGAAGACGGCTTCCTTGACCGCAATGTGCTTCAATTTCTGCGACTTGAGCCCGAACGACGCGAGCGGTTCGCCCGCCATCACGCGAGACGCAATGCCCGCGATCGGATAGCCGATAACCTTGGCGACGAACGGCACGGTGCGCGAGGCGCGCGGGTTGACTTCGAGGATGTAGATCTGCCGGTCCTTGATCGCGAACTGCACATTCATCAGGCCGACGACCCGGAGTGCCTTGGCGAGATCACGCGCCTGCTTCTCCAGTCGCACGACGATGGAGGAATCGAGCGAATGAACCGGAAGCGAACAGGCTGAATCGCCCGAATGGATGCCGGCTTCCTCGATGTGCTCCATGATGCCGCAAATAAACGTGTCCTTGCCGTCGCTGAGGCAGTCGACGTCGACTTCGACTGCACCGGTCAGATAGCGGTCGATCAAGAGCGGGCGCTTGTCGGACACCGCGAGCTCGGAAGGCCGATCGAGCGAACCGATCAGCCGCTGGATATAGCGGTCGACCTCCGCGCCGTCGGAAACAATTTCCATCGCACGGCCGCCGAGGACATAGGATGGCCGGATGACGACCGGATAGCCGATCCGGTCAGCGACGGCGCGCGCTTCCTGCGGCGTGCGCGCAATGCCGCTCTCAGGCTGTTTCAGCCCGAGCTGGTCGATCAGTGCCTTGAACCGGTCGCGATCCTCGGCAAGGTCGATGGCGTCGGGCTGTGTCCCAAGGATCGGCACGCCAGCGGCTTCGAGCGCTTCCGCGAGCTTAAGCGGCGTCTGCCCGCCGAACTGCACGATGACACCTTTGAGAGTCCCGTTGGTCTGTTCGACACGGATGATCTCGAGCACGTCCTCGGCAGTCAAAGACTCGAAATAAAGCCGGTCGGACGTGTCGTAGTCGGTCGATACTGTTTCCGGATTGCAGTTGACCATGATGGTCTCGTAACCGGCATCCGAGAGCGCAAAGCAGGCATGGCAGCAGCAATAGTCGAACTCGATGCCCTGCCCGATCCGGTTCGGTCCGCCGCCGAGAATGATGACCTTCTGCTTGTCGGAAGGCAGACACTCGTCTCCCGGCAGCCCCTTGCCGATTGCCGATTGCTCCTCAGAAAGAGGCCGCTCATACGTCGAGTACATATAGGCCGTCGGCGCGGCGAACTCGGCGGCGCAGGTGTCGATGCGCTTGTAGACCGGATGCACAGCGAGGGAGTTTCGCAGCGCCATGACGTCGGCAGCGGTCGTCTTCGCGAGCTTCGCAAGCCGCGCATCGGAGAAGCCCATCGCCTTCAACCCGCGCAGCACCTTCGCCGACGTCGGCAGCCCATGTGCGATGACGCGCGCCTCCGCATCGATGATCTCCTGCATCCGCGCGAGGAACCACGGATCGATCCGGCAGAACGCATGGATCTCGTCGTGCGAGACACCCATCCGCATCGCTTGAGCGACCTTGAGCAAACGGTCGGGGGTGGGAGTCGCCAGAGCAGCGCGAATGATATTCTTGTCATCGCCCTGACCGAGACCCTCGAATGGCACGTCGTCGAGGCCGGTGAGCCCGGTTTCGAGACCGCGCAACGCTTTCTGCAAGCTC
>JAPXTA010000147.1:0-12210 GCA_033812735.1 Hyphomicrobiaceae bacterium
CATCAATGAGAAGTACGAGGTCAGGCCACAGATGGTGGACACGTGGTCCACCAGCCCGGACAAGCTGACATGGACCTTCACACTGCGCGAGGGGCTCGAGTGGCACGACGGGACACCGGTTACCTCTGAGGACTGCATCGCGTCCATCAAGCGCTTTGCCAAGCGGGACGTTCTGGGACTCAAGTTCGCGGAGTTCGTGAAGGAGTACGTCGCCGAGAGCCAGCGTACGTTCAAGATCATCTTGAAGGAGCCGTTCGGGCTCGTGCTCGATACCCTTGGCAAGGCCAGCCTCTCGCCATTGCTGATGATGCCGAAGAAGCTCGCGGAGAGGGAGCCCTCGCAACAAATTACGCCGGACGAAGTGATCGGCTCGGGGCCCTTTATTTTCAAGATCGACGAGTGGAAGCCCGGCAGCCGCGTCGTTTACGTCAAGAACCCGAAGTATAAGCCCCGCAACGAGCCACCGTCCGGTCTCGCGGGCGGGAAGGTTGTTCATGTCGACCGCGTCGAGTGGCATTGGATTCCAGATGCTCAGACGCAGGTGAACGCGCTGATCAATGGTGAGGTGGATATCGTCGAGACGGTACCGCTCGACCTGATGCCGCTTCTCGAGAAGGACCCCAACGTCAACGTCGGCAAGCTGGCCGATCTACAGTACTTCATGCGGTTCAACTGGCTGCAGCCGCCGTTCAAGGACAACCCGAAGCTCCGCCAGGCGGCGCAAATGGCGCTCGACCAGACCGAAATGCTGCAAGGCGCGGTTGGCGATCCGAGGTATTTCCGAATTTGCCGTTCGCTGTTTCCATGCGGCACTCCTTTTGCCGACGAAGGGCCGACCAAGGGGCTGGTCGAGGGCAATGCCGCGAAGGCGCGTGAAATGCTGAAGGATGCGGGTTATGACGGTACCCCCGTCGTGATCATCAATGCGTCCGACGTCTCGACGCTCGCACCGCTCGGTCCCATCGCCAAAGCGCAGCTCGAACGGGCGGGCTTCAAGGTTGACTTGCAGGTGCAGGACTGGTCGACCACCATCGCCCGCATCCGCAAGAAGGACCCGCCATCACAGGGTGGATGGAACGTCTACATGCCGGCGTTGCAGCTCACCGACGTCCTCAATCCGCTGACCCACTCGACCTTCAACATGAATTGCCAGACGTCTCTCAACGGCTGGCCGTGCGACGATACGATGGAGCGGCTCCGCGACCAGTTTGCCCGCTCGGCCGACGATGGCGAGAAGAAGCAGCTGGCGACCAAGATTCTTGCGCGGCAGGCTGAAATGCTGGCAGCCGTACCGCTTGGCGAGTTCTCGTGGGTCGGCGCATCGCGCAAGAACATTGAACGGATCAATGCACCGGTCACGGTGTTCTGGGGCATGAAGAAAAAGTAGGGCAGCGGCGAGCAGGGATCGACACAAGGTGGATAAGAGCTTCATCAAAGGCCTGCGCGTCTTGGAAGCGCTCGCACGCAGCGACACACCGCGCGGCGTCGCCGAGCTTGCGCGCGAGTTGCAGATGACCAAGAGCAACGTTCACCGCTTGCTGTCGACGCTGGTCGCGCAATCTTTTGCCCTGCGGCATCCTGCGAATGGCACCTATGAGGCGGGCATCAAGCTGTGGGAACTCGGCGCGCAGGTCGCGGGGCGTCTGGACGTGCAAAGGATCGCCGCGCCCCATCTTGCCGACCTCAAGGACAAGACCGGAGAGACGGCGCATCTGTCGATCCTCGATGGCCATCACATGGTGTACATCGATCGGGTCGAGACCGACCAGTACGTGCGGACTTATGGGCGTATCGGTGCGCGCGCGCCGGCGCACTGCACTGGCACTGGGAAAGTCATGCTGTCACATGCCCCATCAGACGTACTCGCCGCTGCACTCAAGGATCTGCAGCCGTTCACACCGCGGACGATCACCAGTATCCCTGCCATGCGCGCCGAACTCAATCGCGTGCGCGAGTTGGGCTATGCCGTGACCAAGGAAGAGTGGCGCAGCGGCGTATGGAGTATTGCAGCACCTATCTTTGGTCCCAAAGGTGCGGTCGTCGCAGCGATGGGAATCTCGGGGCCGGCCGAACGCATCCGGCCGCGCCTGCTCAAGGACTTCAAGCCGCTCGTTGTCGCCACCGCGGCAGCCGTGTCAGCCAAACTTGGGGCACCGATGCACACCAAGGCATCGTCCGGCCCACAAACGAGCCCCAAACCGCCTAAGCAAGCAGCGTGAAAGGTCTTTTCGAAGCCGATCTGCTGTCACATCCCTTCACCTCAGCCAGACGACAGCGTATCGTCTGATGCCTTCTCGGAGCCAAGAAATGTCTGAGACTGTCACCTACGTGTCTTCTGGTCATGTCGCCACCATTACGATGTCGCGCACAGCCGCTCGCAACGCTCTCAACAATGCGCTTTGCACGGACCTGCGCAATGCGTGGCTGAAGTTCCGCGACAGCGACGACCGTGTTGCCATTCTCGCGTCGTCGCACGACGACTATTACACCGTCGGCGCGGACGTGAAGGATCTACCCGTGAACATGTGGCATGCCGTGCCAGGACTTGGGGTGGAACTGGACAAGCCAGTTATTGCGGCCTGTTCCGGTTGGGTGGTCGGCGGCGGCTTCGTGCTGGTGCAGATGGCCGATATGTGTGTTGCGTCGGAGACGACGAAATTCATGTACCCCGAGGGTAAGATCGGCACGACAGCGGGCGGGATCTCGTCCATAGCACCGCGCATGCCTCACAAGGTCGCCATGGAATTCATCCTCACCGGCGACACGATGAGTGCACAACGCGCCTACGAGGTCGGCTTCGTCAACCAGGTTACGCCTCCCGGTCAGCATCTCGCTGCGGCGCGGGTGATGGCCGATAAAATCGCGGCCAACGCTCCGCTCGTCACATATGCTCTGAAGCGTCTCGTGCGCGAGACTATGCCGAAGGGGCCGCTCGAGGTTGTCGCCGATGCCCGTCGCGTTCTCGACACCATCCGGGACAGCGAGGACGTCAAAGAAGGCGTCGCCGCGTTCAAGGAAAAGCGGAAACCTCACTTCAACGGCCGCTGATACAGTCCATTCGACCGCCCGCTTGGCGCCCCACCACCGAGGAACATGCCATGGATTTCCTGCCCAACTCTCCCCACGCCCGCGACATCAAACACATCATTCATCCCGCGACGAATCTCGACAAGCACCTGACCGTTGGCCCGACCGTTATCTCCAAGGGCGAGGGCGTCTACCTCTATGACGATGGCGGCAAAAAATACCTCGAGGCCATGGCGGGTCTTTGGTGCGTTTCGCTCGGCTATAGCGAGAAGCGGCTCGCCGATGCGGCCTACAAGCAAATGCTCGAGCTGCCGTACAATCAGATGTTCGGCCATCGGTCACACGAGTCGGCTATCGATCTGTCGGAGCGGTTGCTCTCCATCGCGCCGAAGTCGCTCGACAAAGTGCTCTACTCGACATCGGGTTCGGAGGCCAACGACCAGGCCGTCAAGCTCGTTTGGTATTACCACAACGCGATCGGCAAGCCGCGCAAAAAGAAGATCATTTCGCGTGTTCGTGCCTATCACGGCGTGACGATCTATGCCGGCTCTCTGACAGGCCTGCCGAACAACCACATCGACTTCGACATCCCGCTCGGCGGCGTGCTTCGCGCTGATTGCCCGAGCTACTATCACTTCGGGGAAAGCGGGGAGACGGAAGCGCAATTCGTGGAGCGCATCGCGGGCAATCTCGAAGCGATGATCCTGCGCGAAAATCCCGATACGATCGGCGCCTTCATCGCCGAGCCGGTGCAGGGTGCCGGTGGCGTCGTCGTCCCTGCCGCCGGTTACTTCGAGGCGATCCAGAAAGTTCTGAAGCGCTACAACATCCTGTTCATCGCCGACGAAGTGATCTGCGGTTTCGGCCGCACGGGCAAGATGTTCGGGTCGCAGACGTATAACATCGAACCCGACATCATGACGGTCGCAAAGCAGTTGACGTCCGCCTATGCGCCGCTGTCTGGAACCATGGTCAGCAAGGCGATCTTCGCAGGTATGGTCGATCAGAGCAAGAAGATCGGCGTTTTTGGACACGGTTTCACCTATGCTGGCCATCCGCTCTCGACCGCTGTCGCCCTCGAGACACTGAAAATCTACGAAGAGCGCGACATCGTCGGCATGGTCGGCAAGGTCTCGCCGCACTTCCAAGAGCGTCTGAAGGCGATGAACGCCCACCCACTCGTCGGACAAACCCGCGGCGTTGGCCTGATCGGCGCCATCGAGGTGGTTCGCGACAAGGCCAAGAAGACGCAATACACGGCGGCTGAGAACATCCCGATGTTCGCGTCGGTGGCGGCTCTCAAGCACGGCATCGTCACGCGCGCGGTCAACAACGCCCTTTGCCTTTGCCCGCCGCTGATCATCAAGGCGAGCGAAATCGACGAGATCTTCGACGGCATCACCAAAGGCCTCGACGATGCGCTGGAAGAGGCCCGCAAGAACGGCGTCGCACCGGCTTGAGGCTCGGAAACTCCTGGGGGGTGCCCATGACCAGCGTCAGCAGCTCAACTTCAGCGACGGAACCGTGGCAAATGGAGGCGGTCGAATTGGCCGCCCTCATTCGCACCGGCAAGTTGTCGTCGCGCGAAGCCACGCAGTCGTGTCTCAACCGCCTGGAACGGGTGAACCCAAAGATCAACGCGGTGACGCTCGCGTTGCATGAGGATGCCTTGAAGGCAGCCGATGCTGCAGATAGATCCCGCGCACGCGGCGACGTGCTCGGGCCATTGCATGGCGTTCCCGTCACGACAAAATGCAATACGGATCAGGTCGGCGTGCCGAGCGACAACGGTGTCGTCGCGTTCAAAGACCTGATTGCCAAGACCGACAACCCCGTCATCGGCAACATGCGGAAGGCGGGAGCGATCCTGTTCGCGCGCACGAATACACCTGCGTTCTCGATGCGGTGGTTCACTAACAACGACCTACATGGACAGACACTCAACCCGTACAGCAAGGACCATACGTGTGGTGGCTCGAGCGGCGGTGCGGGCGCTGCGACTGCCGCCGGAATCAGCGCGATCGCACATGGTAACGACATCGGCGGCTCGATCCGCTGGCCTGCCTACTGCAATGGCATCGTCGGCATCCGCCCGAGCTATGGCCGCGTGCCGGCGTTCAACGAGACGGCACCGCCAGGACGCGCGCTTGCGTCTCAGCTGATGGCTGTCCAGGGACCTATGTCACGGACCATCCGCGATTGCCGGCTGGCACTCGACGTGATGTCGCAGCGGGATATCCGCGACAATCGTTGGGTCGACGTGCCGCTGCGTGGTCCGGCACCCAAGCGGCCGTTGCGCGCGGCGATCATGCCGAACCCGCCCGGTGGGCCAGTCGATCCGGCCGTTTCCGAGGCGATACGCACCGCTGGCCGGCATCTTGAAGCTGCCGGCTATATCGTCGAAGAACGCACGCCGCCGCAATTCCTCAGTCTCGTCGAGCTCTGGCACAAGATCGGCGTCGTCGAAGTGTTTGGCGGTCTTGCAGAGAAAATCGAGAAGTACGGCGACTACGGGATCAAGCGTGTCGCGGAGATGTGGTGCAAGCTGCGTCCACCGGCCGACCTCGCCACATTCCAGGCTGCCTGGGTCGAACGAGATGCTGCGATCCACGAATGGAACATGTTCCTCGAGGACACGCCCGTGCTGGTCATGCCGACGTGCGCCGAAGCGGCCCTCCCCCTCGGCTTGGATACAGCCAACGAAGCCGGGCTCGAACGCTTCTTCAATGCAGCCGGCCGATTCCTGCTGCAACTGCCAGTGCTAGGCCTACCCGGACTTTCCGTGCCCGTCGGCCAGGACAAGGCCGGCCTACCGGTTGGCGTGCAAATCGTCGCGCAGCGCTACCGGGAGGATCTTTGCTTTGACGCTGGTGAGATCATAGAGTCGCACGAAGGCCCGAGGAAGGCGATCGATCCCAAGTTTTGAGTTACCCAGTTCAGCCTTGATAACCAGGAGACTTACATGATTACCCGTCGTCACCTGCTCGGTACCGCCAGTGCTGCGGCAACCGTGCCATTTCTATCGTTGCCCGTCCTCGCGCAATCGCCGAAAGACACGATCGTCATCGGCATGTCGATCGGCGACATGATCACGCTCGATCCCGGTGAGTCCTTCGAGATTTCCGGCAGCGAAGTCACAAACAACATCTATGACCGCTTGATCGCCGCCGATCCGAATGATCCCGCGAAGATCAATGGCGTCGTCGCCGAGAGCTGGACGGTCGCAGACAACAAGACTTTCACGTTCAAGCTGAAGAACACCTACAAGTTCTCATCCGGCAAGCCCGTCACCGCTGAAGATGCCGCGTTCTCGCTGCATCGCGCCATCATCCTCGGCAAGACGCCGGCGTTCATCATCGCCCAGTTCGGCCTCAACAAGGACAACGTCGAGAAGGCGATCCGCGCCACCGACCCGCAGACGCTGGTGATCGAGCTGCCGGCAGCGACAGCACCGACCTTCTTCTTGAACTGCCTTGGCTCGAACGTCGGCAGCATCGTCGAGAAGGCTGTCGCCATGGCCAACGCCAAGGACGGCGACTTCGGCAACGCGTGGCTGAAGCAGAACTCGGCGGGCTCCGGACCGTATCAGCTTCGCACCTGGCGCCCGAGCGACAGCGTCGTGCTCGAAGAAAATCCCAATGCTGCGAACAAGCCGAAGTCGCGCCGGGTCATCGTCCGGCATATGCCGGAGCCGACGGCACAAGCGCTCGGCCTTGAAAAGGGCGACATCGACGTTGCACGCGGACTTTCGGCGGAGCTCGTCGCGAAGTTCAGCGCCGATGCCGGCTACAAAGTCGTCAAGTCGCCGCGCGCCAGCTCGCTCGTCATCGGTCTCTCGCAGAAGTTCGCGCCTTGGCAGAAGAAGGAAGTGCGCCAAGCCGTGAAGCTCGCGATCGACTATGACGGCATCGTCAAGAACATCCTGAAGGACAGCTACATGGTCCATCAGTATCACCAGCCGGCCGGCTTCCCAGCTGCGCTCAAGGACCGTCCGTTTGCGCGCAAAGTCGAGGAAGCCAAGGCCCTGATGAAGGCTGCCGGCTTCGAGAACGGCTTCGAGGTGTCGTTCGACTACCCGAACGACTATCCGCGCGCCGACATCGCCCAGGCGATCCAAGCCAACCTCGCCGAAATCGGCATCAAGCTGAAGATGATCCCGGCCGAGTCGCGTCAGGCGCTCACGAAGTTCCGCGCGCGCAACTCGGAAATGTACATGGGTGCTTGGGCCGGCGACTTCTTCGACCCGCACACCAACACGGAATGGTTCCTCTACAATCCCAACAATGGCGATGACTCGAAGAACCGCACGTTCGCTTGGCGCGTCAGCTGGGATCCGGGCAAGCTCGGCGAGAACGTGCTGCCGGCGACCAAGGAAGCCGATGCGGCCAAGCGCGTGAAGATGTACGAGGACATGCAAAAGGCGGAGGTCCAAGAGAGCCCGACGGTGCATCTCTTCCAACAGGTCCAAATCGCCGTGACCAAGGCCAATGTGACCGGCGTAACGATGGGTCTGATCTTCGATTCGACGCGTTACGACAGCATCGCGAAGTAAGGCACCGATGATCAGTCACGAGACGAGGAGCTTGTCTTCTTGAAAACCAAGCTCAAAGCGCTGGCCGCCACCGCGGCCAGCGTACCCATCACGATATTCGGTCTCCTTTTGGTGACGTTCTTCATCGGCCGCGTCGTGCCGATCGATCCTGTTCTCGCGATCCTTGGCGATCGTGCACCGCAGGATGTCGTCGAGAAAACGAGAATTGCGCTCGGCCTCGATCAGCCGCTCCATATCCAATTCTACCGCTACGTCACGCAGTTGCTCAAAGGCGACTTCGGCACCAGCGTGATGACGTCCAATCCGGTGTTGAAGGACATCGCGACATTCTTTCCAGCGACGTTCGAGCTGGCCACCGCGGCCATCCTCATCGCGGCATTGATCGGCATTCCCTTGGGTGTTTCGGCGGCGCTTCGGCAAGGCACGTGGTGGGATCACGGCGTGCGCGTTTTCTGTCTTGCAGGCCACGCGCTACCAATCTTCGTGCTCGGTCTGCTGTCGCTGCTCGTGTTCTACGCTAAGCTCGGCTGGGCACCTGGACCTGGCCGTCAGAGTATCGCCTACCAAGATCTCGTCGATGTGCGTACCGGCATGCTGATCATCGACGCGGCGCTTGCCCGCGATTGGCCGGCATGGCGCGACGCCCTCGCCCATCTCGCCCAGCCAGCCGGGGTACTCGCGTTCTTCTCCATGGCCTACGTTGCGCGCATGACGCGCGCCTTCATGCTGACGGAGCTGAGTTCCGAGTACGTGACGACGGCGCGCGCCGCAGGTCTATCGGAGCGTCAGGTCGTTTGGGGGCATGCCTTCGCCAACGTGCGCGTGCCGTTGCTGACGGTACTGATGCTGACCTACGCTGGCCTTCTCGAGGGTGCGGTCCTGACCGAAACGATCTTCTCTTGGCCGGGGCTCGGTCAGTATCTCACTGTCTCTCTTCTCAACTCCGACATGAACGCGGTGCTTGGCGCGACCCTCGTGATCGGCCTCATTTACGTGTGTCTCAATCTCATGTCCGATGCGCTCTACCGCATCCTTGATCCGAGGGTGCAATGACCAAGGCTTTTACGCGGGACTGGCTGCTATCGAGTGCGCCCGAGTCGCGCCGGCAAGCGGCGTGGGGGCGGCGCTATCAGGCGTGGCAGGTTTTCAAGTCGAACCCGCTCGCCATGGCCGGTCTCATCGTCATCATCCTCGCCATGCTGATGTCGCTCGCCGCGCCGGTGATCGCAACGCATGACCCGAATGTGCAGTCGCTCGGCGAACGGCTGCGTTCGCCGTCGGCTGCTCACTGGCTCGGCACCGACGAACTCGGCCGCGACGTGTGGAGCCGTATCGTCTACGGCGGCCGCATCACGCTCGGCATGGTCTTTGCCGTGGTCATCATCGTCGCCCCGTTCGGGTTGCTGGTCGGCTGCATCGCGGGCTACGCGGGCGGATGGTTCGACCGGATTCTCATGCGGATTACCGATATCTTCCTCGCTTTCCCGCGCCTCATTCTCGCGCTCGCGTTCGTGGCGGCGTTGAAGCCCGGCGTCGAGAGCGCCGTCATCGCCATCGCGCTGACGGCATGGCCACCTTACGCGCGGCTGGCGCGGGCCGAGACACTCACGGTTCGCAACGCGGACTACATCACGGCCGTGCGAATGACGGGCGCATCGCCTTGGCGGATCGTGCTGCGGCACGTCACGCCGATGTGTCTGCCATCGTTGATCGTGCGCGTCACGCTCGATATGTCGTCAATCATTCTGACCGCCGCCGGCCTCGGATTTCTCGGTCTTGGCGCGCAGCCGCCACTGCCGGAATGGGGTACGATGATCTCCACCGGCCGCCGCTTTATTCTTGAGCAATGGTGGGTGCCGGCTATTCCCGGCCTCGCCATCTTCACCGTCAGTCTCGCCTTCAACCTGCTTGGCGATGGATTGCGCGACGTCTTGGATCCGAAGCAACGATGAGCCAACCAGAAAAAGCGTTCGTCGAGGTCGAAAACTTGCGGGTGTCGTTCCCGGGACCGACCGGCCCGACCGAAGCCGTGCGCGGTGTGTCGTTCAAGATGGGCCGCGAACGGCTCGGCATCGTTGGTGAATCTGGCTCCGGCAAGTCGGTCACGGGCCGGTCGCTGATGCGGCTACTTACGCCGCGTGCGCAGGTCACCGCTGATAAGCTGATGGTCGCGGGCCATGATATCTCGCGGGCCAGCGAGGCCGAGGTGCGCGCCTTGCGAGGGCGGAAAATCGGCCTCATCCTGCAAGACCCAAAGTTTTCGCTCAACCCCGTCAAGACCGTCGGCCAGCTCATCGGCGAAACGTGGCGCGTACACCATGGCGGCAATGCGAAGGATGCGCGGGCGGCCGTGATGGAATTGCTGGCGCAGGTCCAGATCCGCGATCCCAACCGCGTGGTGGACGCTTATCCACACGAGCTTTCCGGCGGCATGGGCCAGCGCATCATGATCGCCTTGATGCTTGCGCCGGGGCCTGAGTTGCTGATCGCCGACGAGCCGACGAGCGCCCTCGATGCGAGCGTGCAGACCGAGGTGCTGCGGCTGCTCGACAATCTCGTGACGAGCCGCGGGATGGGGCTGATTTTGATCAGTCACGATCTGCCGCTCGTCAGCCGGTTCTGCGACCGGGTGCTCGTGATGTATGCTGGCCGCGTCGTCGAACAGCTTGCGGCGCGGGATCTTGCGAATGCCAAGCATCCCTACACGCGAGGCCTGCTCAACTGCCTGCCGCGCCTGACGCGCAAAACAGATCGGCTCCCTGTGCTCACGAGAGACCCCGCGTGGATCGATGGGGGTGCGGCATGATGATCTCACTCAAGGAGCTCGAAGTCGATTTCGGCCCGGTCAAGGCCGTGCGCGGTGTCTCATTCGATGTTCCGGAAGGCGCAAGCTTCGGGCTCGTCGGCGAGAGCGGAAGCGGAAAGACGACCGTGCTCCGCGTCCTCGGCGGTGCGATCAAGCCAACGCGCGGCACGATCGACATCGCCGGGCGGCCGCTCACGCCGGACAAAGCCTTCTACCGTTCGCTGCAGATGGTCTTTCAAGACCCTTACGGAAGCCTGCATCCGCGCCAGACAATCGATCGCATCCTATCCGAGCCACTGCTGGTGCACGGCATAGATGATCACGAGAAGCGCATTGCGCGCGCGCTCGACGAAGTCGCTCTGCCATCGATGATGCGCTTCCGGTATCCGCACCAACTCTCTGGCGGACAGAGGCAACGCGTCGCCATCGCGCGCGCCTTGATGGTCGAGCCGCGCATCATGCTGCTCGATGAGCCGACCAGCGCGCTCGACGTCAGCGTGCAGGCCGAAATTCTCAATTTGCTTCAGGATCTGAGGAAGAGGCGGAACCTTACCTACGTGCTGGTCAGTCATAATTTGCCAGTGGTTGCTCACCTCTGCGACAGATTGGCGGTGATGCAGCAGGGGCAGATCGTCGAGATCCTCGACAACGATGCGCTGCGCGCGCGCCGCGCCACGCATCCGCATACGCGCCAGCTGATCGAGTTGTCGCTCGATCTTGAAGAAGCAACGACGGTCTAGACGTGTGGCGGCCGGCATCGGCCATGGCCCCGGCAAGTCGACAGGAGTAGCCGACATGACCACTCTTACGGCAATGCACTGGGGCGTCTATGAGGTCGAAACGCTCAACGGCAAGCGACCGGTTCTGAAGCCCTTCCGGCACGATCCAGATCCTAATCCGATCGGGCTGCATGTTCTCTCTGATGACGTCGAGCGGCTTCGCATCAAGCGGCCGGCTGTCCGCAAATCCTGGCTGGAAGCGGGAGCCAAGAGTGATGGCACGTTGCGGGGGCGCGAGCCGTTCGTGGAAGTGCCGTGGGAGCAGGCGATAGACCTCGTGGCGCGTGAGATCGACCGGGTCCGCCGCGACTTCGGCAACGAGTCGATTTTCGGCGGTTCCTACGGCTGGTCGAGCGCCGGCCGCTTTCATCATGCGCAGAGCCAAGTGCACCGGTTCCTGAATGCGCTTGGCGGCTATGTTCGCCACGTCGACACCTACAGCCTCGGCGCCGGTCGCGCGATCATGCCTCATGTCGTCGCGACGATGGAACAGTTGATGATCGAGCACACGTCGTGGAGCGTGCTTGCCGAGCACTGCGAGATGTTCGTCGCATTCGGCGGGGTGCCGATCAAGAATGCGCAGGTTGGCGCTGGTGGGCCGAGCGAACACCGCGTTCGCGGTGGTATCAACGAACTCGCCAAACGCGGTGCGCGCCTGGTCAACATCAGCCCCATCCGCGACAATCTAGAAGCGGCCGACGGGAAGATCGAGTGGATCCAGATCCGGCCTGGGACCGATGTCGCGGTCATGCTTGCCATGTCACACGTGCTGATCAGCGAGAACCGGCACGACAAGACCTTTCTCGCCAAGTACTGCACAGATTTCTCGCCGATCGAAGACTATGTGATGGGCCGGTCGGACGGCATCGCAAAGACGCCCGCTTGGGCCGCCGCGATCAGCGGGGTTCCGGCCGACACGATCACGTCTCTTGCGCGCGACATGGCGTCGAAGCGCACGATGCTCAACATCGCCTGGGCCCTTCAGCGCGCCGACCATGGCGAGCACCCGTTCTGGATGCTGGTAACGCTCGCAGCATTGCTTGGAC
>JAPXTA010000148.1:0-12197 GCA_033812735.1 Hyphomicrobiaceae bacterium
GCGCAAGGCCGAACGACGCTTCGATGCCAGGGACGTCAATGCCACCCTGCTTGGGGCGATCGGGGTCTCGGCTGCCCTCGGCTCTGTTGCCTGACCCGATTGCCTGACTCGGTTGCCAGATCGGCGCGTTTTGCGGTCGCCTTCCCTGATGGTCCGCTATAGTCTGCGGCCAAAATCCTGAGATCTGGGGAGTGACGCATGAAGGTTCTGATCATTGGCGGCGCGGGCATGGTCGGCCGAAAGCTGGCGGAGCGGCTCGCGAAGGACGGCCGGGTCGGCAATCGCGAGATCAGCGCGATGACGCTCTACGACGTCGTCGAGGCAGCGAAGCCTGCGGGTGCCAAGTTTCCCGTGACAATCAAGACCGGCGATCTGCCGGCGGCAGGCGAGACCGACAAGCTCGTCGCCGACAAGCCGGACGTGATCTTCCATCTCGCGGCCATCGTGTCGGGCGAGGCGGAGGAGGAGTTCGACAAGGGCTATCGCATCAATCTGACGGGCACGTCGAACCTACTCGAGTCGGTGCGGCATAAATATGAGGCCGACAAGGTCAAGCCGCGCGTCGTGTTCACGTCGTCGATCGCGGTGTTCGGCGCACCGTTCCCGGAGAAGATCCCGGATGAATACCACCACACACCGCTGACGAGCTACGGTACGCAAAAGGCGATCGGTGAACTGCTGCTTGCCGACTATACGCGCAAGGGCATGCTCGACGGCATCGGCATTCGCCTTCCGACGATTTGCGTGCGGCCGGGCAAGCCGAACAAGGCGGCATCGGGCTTCTTCTCGAACATCATGCGCGAACCGCTGGCGGGACATGAAGCGGTTCTCCCCGTGTCGGAGAAGGTGATGCACTGGCACGCCTCGCCGCGCGCAGCCGTCGGCTTCCTGCTGCACGCCGCGACGATCGACGGCGAAACGGTCGGCCCGCGCCGGAACCTCACCATGCCGGGTCTCCCTGCCACGGTCGGCGATCAGATCGCGGCGCTGCGTCGTGTCGCCGGCGAGAAGGTCGCGGCCCGCATCCGCCGCGAGCCCGATCCGTTCATCGAGAAGATCGTCGGCGGCTGGCCGACGCAATTCGACGCCAAGCGGGCGACGGCACTCGGCTTCAAGGCGGAGCAGACGTTCGACGAGATCCTCAAGGTGCACATCGAGGACGAACTCGGCGGCAAGATCGCTTGAGGTATCGGAACCTCATGACGATCAGGCAACCATGAAGCTGCCAAGTTCGCGCGGAATGAAGATGGCGATTGCCGCAGTTGCAGTCGCTTTGTTTGGAGGTGCGTGGGCCTGGGGCTCGAAGCCGTGGTCCTTCACTAAATCCGTCGAGGTCGATCGGGGCATCTATTTTCGCCTGAAGGTCGGCCTGTCTTACAAAGGCAGCCGCGAAGACTTCGACATCGTCGTCGGCTGTAATGCTAAGCGGATCAACTACCGGGACGGCAGCAGCACGGCGGAATCGGGACTGATTCCGACCCTCTACGGTCGCGCGATGCCTGACGGCAAAGCTGTGGTGATCCGCCCCCCAAATGCTTGCAGCAGGGAAATATTCGCGACCGGCTGGGTCAGACCCGGGTTCATCCCGCTGATCGTGGTGTTCGACGACGCAAAGTTGCTGACGACCGGCATCGCGTATGTAACCGACGACGCCTACCGCAGTCCGCACGCCGTGCTGCAATTCCACAGCGCGACCGTCGAGAAAGCAACGCGCGCAGACTTCGAGACGTTCATGCGCACCGCCCCGCCGAACGTCGTCACTCGCGAAAGCTACCACTCGTTCCAGTCGGATGATGTGTTCCTACGCCTAGGTCTCAAGCGCGTGCCGCCGCTCGCCCTCTCATGCAAAGGTTACGAGCGTGTCAAACTTGATGAACGCATCCGTCCAATCGTTGCGAAACTCTGGCCAGCGGAGCGCCCCGAATTCTGGACAACGCCCGGGGGATATCTTTCACACGAGTTGGCCGAGCAGATGCGGAAGGCCGTTGGGGGGCATTCGAGGGGAACACGTGATGACGTTCCTGCATTTCCCACTCCGGGAGGTCATACGTCGCCATCTCCCTCCAATGAGGGAATTTTTCGGAAGGACGGCCTCCTAGGAATCACGGCGCCGACGAACCCGGAAGGAACGCGCGTCGCACCGACCGTATACCCCTCTACGAGTGAACTCGTCGCATACCGCAAGGGTGATGACCGGGAAGAGTGGCTGAGCAGGCTTGCTGAGAAGCAGACGTTCGTGACCGCAGCGATCGATTTCAAAAACGGCGAGTGGCGCGGCTTTGCGTATTGCTTCAACGAAATCGGCTGGCCGCATCCTGACCACCCTGCCAAAAACGAGAGCCGTAAGAAGATTTCTGCGGCGACCGTCGACGGTTCACTCGTCGAGGAAATCCAAGCGCGCCCGCTTGTTCCTTCTAACGGCAATATATCCGTGTTCTTTGAACGCGACGAATACATGTGGCGATCGGCCCACTATGGTATCGACTCGGTATGGGGGGACCTGCAATGACCATTACACAACGGGTGCACATCGAGGACGAACTCGGTGGCAGGATCGCTTGAGGCGGCGGGCCGCCTTGACAAGATGCGCCGTGAGCCGCTGACTTGGGACAAAGGGTGCGTGCAACGTGCCTGAGAAGGCGCCGGTCAAGGTGCCCGGCGGAGTCTCGTGAGAACGTCAGGGTGGACCGCGCGATGAATGACACTGCCGTTGCTGCAAGAGCCAAACCGGCCGCGGGCACGAAGCCCGGGCACTTCGACGTGCTCATCGTCGGGGCGGGGATATCCGGCATCGGCGGCGCGTATCATCTGCAGACGCAGTGCCCGGGGACGAGCTTCGTCATTCTCGAGGCACAGGACAACTTCGGCGGCACGTGGTGGACGCACCGATATCCCGGCATCCGCTCGGACAGCGACCTGCACACCTTCGGCTATCGCTTCAAGCCGTGGACCGGTCCGCCGATCGCGACGGCGCAGGAGATCCTCGACTACATGGGCGAGGTGATCGAGGAGAACGATCTTGCGCGGCACATCCGCTATCGCCATCGCATCCTGACGGCTGCGTGGTCGAGCGAGGCGAAGCACTGGACCATCGAGGCGCGTCGCGAGGATAGCGGTGAGACCGTTTGCTTCACGGCGGGCTTCCTGTGGATGTGTCAGGGGTACTATCGCCACGAACAGGGCTACATGCCGCAATGGCCTGGGATGGAGAGCTTCAAGGGGCGCATCGTGCACTCGGAGGAGTGGCCGCGGGACCTCGATTACAAAGACAAGCGCGTCGTGGTGATCGGCTCGGGTGCGACGGCTGCGACGATCATTCCGGCGATCGCAGGCGAGGCCGCGCACGTGACGATGCTGCAGCGGTCGCCGACGTTTTTCACGACGGGGCGCAATGCCAACGATCTCGCAGAACAGTTGCGACAGCTCGACGTCGATCCGGCATGGATCCACGAAATCGTCAGGCGGAAAATCCTGTTCGATCAGGCGAACTTCACGAAGCGCTGTGTCGATGAGCCGGAGAAAGTCGCCAAAGAGTTGATCGGAGTCGTCAAGCAGCATCTTGGGCCGGACTACGACGTCGACAGGCATTTCACGCCGTCGTACCGGCCGTGGCGGCAGCGGATCGCGTTCATTCCGGACGCCGACCTGTTCAAGGGGATTGCCGCCGGCAAGGCGTCGGTCGTCACCGACGAGATCGAGACGTTCACCGCGAAGGGCATTCTGCTCAAGTCGGGCAAGGAGCTCGAAGCCGACATCATCGTTGCGGCAACGGGGTTCAACCTCAACGTCCTCGGCGACATCGTGTTCACGATCGACGGCAAGGCGCTCAACTTCGCAGATACCGTGACCTATCGCGGCATGATGTTCACCGGGTTGCCGAACCTCGTGTGGATCTTCGGATACTTCCGTGCGAGCTGGACGCTGCGCACCGACCTCGTTGGCGACTTCGTGTGCAGGCTTCTGAAGCACATGCAGGCGACGGGCGCACGTCAGGTCGAGGTGGCGTTGAGGCCCGAGGACAAGGATATGGCGATCCTGCCGTGGATCGATCCAGAAAATTTCAATCCGGGCTATATGATGCGCGGCATGCACCTGCTCCCGAAGCGGGGCGCCAAGCGCGAGTGGCAACACAGCCAGGACTATTGGGGCGAGAAGGACGAGTTCCCTCTGATCGACCTCGAGGACAAGGCGTTCGTGTATCGATGATGGCTGCCACAGTTGGTGTGGCGGTTTCGCCCTAGGTACTTGCCCAATTGCGCGACAAAGGGTCTTGCGGCATCGTCGCTGGCATGCAGGGCCGTGTTTCGGGATCAGAGGCGGTGAGCCGGAAGCCCGTGACTTTCCTTCCGATCCTGCGACCCGCTGCGGTACTTCGTACCGGATCGCAAGTCGCAGGATCTTTGCCGCAAGGCGGAAGGACGACCAGTGCGACGAGACGTCGAGCCATTTGGCGCCAATTCGCACGCAAGAGGAGCGCGTGGCAGGTGTAGCTGACCTGCCTGCCCCCGGCCGGCATCCGGTGGAATATTTGACGGCGGCCGGTTCAGCAGCGCCGTAGTCCGGGCCCAGGGTAAGCATACAAAGTCTAGGCAGCACCAAGGGAGGCTGCGCCTGGCGGGTGTGATGAACCGCCGGGAACCCGGATGGACGACACCGGAGAACGGAGCGGGCGACCGCATTTCCTTTTCCCGGCGAGGAGCGGAAACGGGAACTCCTTGCTTGCGACTTGCTGCGGCGCGCAGCTTTTGCTCGGCACTTGCTGCGGTACTTCGTACCGGATCGCAAGTGCCAGGTGCGCCGGATCGCAAGTCGCGGGAGCCACCCATCGGCAGTTCCTTGCCCATCAGACGCGGTACCCGCTCCGCCTCTTGATTGCGAGATCGCGCAATTTATGGATCGAGTTGTATCAGCTTGATTGTCAGACTGGCGGCATACCGATGCGGCCGAAGCCGGGGAGTTTGATAGCGGGACGCAAGACGTCGATGCCGGTCGTGAGGCCGAGGATGGAGACTTCGAAACCTTCGGCCACTCCGACCGCGATGCTTGCAAAGCCGAACAGCGAGACCTCATAGCCGGTGCCGCTCGGCGTGCGGCCGATCAGCCAACCATCGGTGCGGAAGTCCTTGCCGATCGCTGTCGGCGGCATGGGAATGCCCGTCTCAGGGACGGCGCGCAGAACGTGCGCTACGAACGAGTTGGAGTTCGGGCCCGGCCAGACGTGGTAGCCGCCGGGCTTGGCGTGAGGATAGCGCGCGACGGCTTGGCGAATCTTCGGGATCAGCGCTTCGGCCTTGGCGCCTTCGAGCTTGCCGACCAGCGTCGGCACATGGCCGTACCACTTCGCGTCGGCGACCCAGTTGTTGGTCTTGACCGGATTGCCCCAGAACGTCTTGTCGTAGCGGGTGTAGCTCGACGCGCCCTTCTCCTTGATGACGATCCAGGCATGATCCGCGAAGACGCCGCGCCAACGGCCGACACGTGCGGCGTAGATGTGGATCATCGCCTCAGACTTGCGTGAGGCTTGCGGCAGCAGGCCGGCACTCGACCAGTCGACCTGGTTCCAGGCCTTACCGGGGTCGCGGATCAGCCAGTAGGCGGCATGGACCGCGAGTGGGAGCAAGAACAGCAGAAAGAACCAACGCAGCAGCGCCCTCGTCCGCCGCAGGCGCTTGCGAGGTTGCAGATCGCCCGGTGGCGGGAGGATAGCAGCAGTCGTTGTCATGACAGCTTGCGCCCGGCCGTAAGGCGCACCCCACCGCTAACCCCTCCCCATCGAGGGGAGGGGGACTGATGGAGTACCAAGCTGGCGGCTGCGGTCGTCATGCTTCGAACGTCACTGGCGCGGCATCCCGAGCTCGACGAGGCGCGACCAGTAGGTCACGCCGTGAGGAATTGCAGCATCGGCGAAGTCGTAGGCGGGATGATGGCACGCAGCCGTGTCGCCGTTGCCGATCCAGATGACATTGCCGGGCCGCGCTTCGAGCATGAACGCGAAATCCTCGCCGCCCATGATCGGCGATACGTTGGCCTCGACCTTGTCGGCACCGGCCACTTCGCGGGCGACCTTGACCGCGAAATCCGTCTCCTTCGGGTGATTGATGGTGACGGGGTAATTGCGATCGTACTGGACGTGCGCGACGGCGCCGTAGGCCTTGGCGATGTTCTCGGCGGTGTCGACGACGCGCTTGTGGAGGAGATCGCGGACGCCGGGGTCGAGCGAGCGGACGGTGCCGATCAGCTCACATTTCTGGGGAATGACGTTCGAGGCGTGGCCGCCGCGGAACGTGCCGACGGTGACGACGCCCGACTTCATCGGGTCGACGTTGCGGGCGACGATCGACTGGAACGCGAGGAGGACGTTGGCGCCGGCGACGAGCACGTCGATGCCCTTGTGCGGTTCGGCGGCGTGGCTACCCTTGCCGTCGATGGTGATGTGGAAGAAGTCGGCGGCGGCGAGGATGGGCCCTGTGCGCGTCGCGAACTGGCCAACGGGAATGCCAGGGGCGTTGTGCATGCCGTAGACTTCCTGGATGCCCCAGCGCTCCATCATGCCGTCATCGACCATCGCCTTGCCGCCGGCGCCGCCTTCCTCTGCGGGCTGGAAGATGACGATTGCGGTGCCGTCGAAGTTGCGCGTTTCAGCAAGATACTTCGCCGCACCGAGCAGCATGGCGGTGTGGCCATCGTGGCCGCAAGCGTGCATCTTCCCCGGCACCTTCGAAGCGTACGGCAGGCCGGTTGTCTCTTCCATCGGCAAGGCGTCCATATCGGCGCGCAACCCGATGACCTTACCTGAAGCGGTCGACTTGCCGCGAATGACGCCGACGACGCCGGTCTTGCCGATGCCGGTGACGATCTCGTCGCAGCCGAACGCCTTCAATTTTTCGGCGACGATCGCGGCGGTGCGATGCACGTCGTACATCAACTCCGGATTTTCATGCAGATCCCGCCGCCAAGCGGTGATCTCCTCAGACATGGCTGCGATGGAGTTGATGATGGGCATGCGGAACTTCCCTCGGCGTGCTCACGAAAACTGGGCGATATAGAGCCTGTCGCGGCGGCGGCGTCAAATGGCGAGACGGCGCGGATGTCGCCATCCGCGCCGCCGAATTGAGCAGGTCTCGATGGTCAGGGCCGCTTCGGTGCTGCGGCGTTCGTCGGCACGACTGGAGCGACCGGTGCGGCGGGCGGCTTCGTGTCGTCGACGGTGCGAACAACCGACGACGTGGGACGGTCGGCGGCGCCTGCCGGCAGGCCCTTTACGTCCTTCTCGATCGCCGCGTCATACTCGGCGAGGGTCTTCACCTCGCCTTTGGCCTTCATGTGAACGACCTTGTAGCCCTTCGCCTTGAGCTCGGCGAGCAGCATCGGGATCGCCTTGCCGGTGACGGGCTGGACGTCGTGCATCAGCACGATGCCTTTGCCCTTCTTCTCGAGTTTGTCGATGACCGACTTCACGGTTTGCTCGGGTGAGCGGAACTTGAAGTCGAAGCTGTCGACGTCGGTCGAGAAGACAGCGATATTGCGGCCCTGAAGGTGCTTCAGAGTGTCGGTGCTGTCGGCGAGGAAGGGGAAGCGGAAGAACGGCGCGATCGGGACGCCTGTCGCGCGGCGGACCGCCGAGATCCCGCGCTCGATCTCGTCGATTGCCGCGGGCCCGGTCACCTTCTTGCGAAGATCGGCGTGACTCCAGGTGTGGGTGCCGACGGTGTGGCCGGCGGCTGAGACCTTGCGGATGATCTCGGGGTAGCCGAGCGCCATTTTGCCGATCGAGAAGAACGTCGCCTTGGTGCACTGTTCGGCCAAGGCGGTTAGGACGGCGTCGGTGTGGATCTTCTGAGGGCCGTCGTCGAAGGTCAGTACGACCTCCTTCATCGAGAGGAAATCGTGCGCCTTATAGTGCTCGAAGCCAAAGCCCGGACCGCCGGCCGTATCGATTTCGACAGTGCGGGCGACGCCGAGCGCGTTAGGGTTATCGCACTTTTGTTGGGCCATTGCCGGCGCGGCAAGGACGGCCATCGCAGCCAAGGTCACCGAACGCAAGTATCCAACGCGCATGGTCCATCCCCCAAAAGTAACCACAAATTCCTAGGCCAGACTGCCGTTTACGGCGATCTGCGGCAAGCGGGCGCGGCCGAGATGGCCGCGTTTCGGTACGCAGTGTTGCGAATTTTCGCGGATTGCCGACACAATCTTCGACATATTTTCGCCAGTGTCGTACCCAACCGTAGGTCGAGAAGCAGCCGACCAAACGTCCAGGGGGACACATGAGTATGTTTTCGCGTTCTGCCCACTCTGCCGACAAGGGATCGCCGGATTCGCGGCCGCTTGCAAACAGTCTCCCGGATGTGAAGACGCTGACGCGTGGCAATGGCGCGTCCCCCATTCCGCTCAACTCCGGCGGGGTCTCACCGGGCGGCCCCTCGTCGAGCGCGGCACCAACAGCGACTGCTCCGACGCAGCCCGGACGCGGACACTCGGTCATCGGTCCGGACCTCTTGATATCCGGCGCCGGCTTGCGGATTGTTTCGAACGGCACATTGTTCGTCGATGGCAAGGTCCAGGGCGACGTTCAGGGTAGCGAAGTCGTGGTGGGCGAGAGCGGCAGCATCGAAGGCGTCATCGCGGCCGACCGGGTGATCGTCAAAGGCAAGGTCGCCGGCGAGATCCGCGCGCGCGATGTCGTGCTCGACAGCACCTGCCAGGTCGAAGGCGACGTGCACCACAACAAACTGACGATCGCGCTTGGCGCTCAATTCGAAGGCCGCTCGCGGCGGGCGACGAGCGACGTCACGCCGACGCTAGCGCCTGCGGCAGCCTAAAGGCTTCTCGCGTCGCTGTTCGGGCGGCGCGGCTTGAACTTTCAGTGTCAGAAGTGTTGTGCGTGCTGACCCCATTGTCCCTGCGATATCATGCGGCACGCCATCCTCTTTGCGGAAGGACCGTCGCATGACCGCTGCCGCTCTCCAATCCCTCGACCATCCTCCGAGTGCGGCTCCGGCCTTCGACGATGCGGCGTTCCTGGCGCTGCTGCGGGAGGGGCTGGAGCAGACGCCGACAGCACCGGCCGAGCCGATCTCGCTTGTCGTTGCTCCCGACGTCGCGAAGGCGGCTGAGATGCCGCCAGAGCCCGCCACGGAGCTGCCCGCCGACCTCAAGCTCCCAGCGGGTTGGTATGTCGAGGATGTCGCAGCGCAACCTGCGGCTTTCCCGATCAAGGCTGCGACCCTCGGCTTCATCGCGGGCATCGTGATGCTGATACCGGCGGCCATCGTATGGTCGAACTTCACGGCACCGCGGACACCCTCCGCCGACGACCTCGCCAGGTTGGCGCTAACGATCGTCGCGGAGGCGACAGCGCATGCGGGCCGGCTCGCGCCCGGCCCGGCGTTCGATCAGGCACGGGTGGAGCGGATCGCGTCGCGAACGTTGTCTGCACCCGCATTCGAGCCGCACCTTGAAGAGGCACGGCGGCTGATCGCTGCAAAGGACGTCTCCAGTGCCCGCGATGTGCTCGCGACGGCGGCCGCGGCGAAGAGCCCGAAGGCGTTGTTCGCCATGGCGGAGACGTTCGACCCGAATGCGCTGGCGGCTTGGGGGGCAAGTGGCGTCGCCGCCGATCCCACGCGAGCGCGCACGCTGTACGAGGCGGCGCTCAATCTTGGACACGACGGCGCGATGAGCCGTCTCGAAGCGCTGAAGTGACCGTCTGCCGCGTTCGTGGCAGGGTGGGGTGCATGACGAATCAAGCGGACAAGTCCATTGGCCCCGGCAACCGACCCTGATGCTCGCGACGCTTACGGTGGACGTTTCCCTCGGCTGTCCCGCCGTGGCTTCGCGCAGGGCATCTTGGCAGCAACTGCCGGCGTTACTGCCGCGGCCGCAATGGCAGAGGCTTCCGTCAAGATCGATCCTGAACTCGCCGCGCGACTGACGCCGGCGCAGCTCGCTGCCTACCGCGCACACTTGGCGGCTCGCGCCGGCTTCGACCGCGATCTCGAGATGTACTGGGCGCTTATCGAGGAACGCCGCGATCACCGGCGGCGCAAGCGCAATACCGGTCAACCGTTCGTTCCGGCCGACTTCATTGCCGAGCAGCCACCGAAGTATACGGGGCCGCCGGTCCCGCCCGACGTCGCCAAGATTATCGCTGACATGAAGCCGCCGGCCGATGTGAAGGAACCCGATCCGCTTCCGAGCGTCAGGGATTTCCTGGCCGCGGCACAGCAGTTCTATGGATTTACGCCCGCCCCCACCACGGAGCGCGAATTCAAACGGCGGTATGCGATGGAAGCACTCGCAGCCGGCCTCACCAAGTCGCAAGTCGTGCGCGTGTATGCCCTCGAGACGGGCGGCCAAGGCACCATCGACATGCAGGCAGGCATCGATCCCATCACCAAGACCGGCAAGCCGATTTCGTCGGCACTTGGCTATGCGCAACTGCTGCACGCCAACTCGATCAGCGAACTCGTGAAGTACGGCGATCACTTCTTGCAGCGGCTGGCGGCTGTTGCGAACGACCCCGCGACGCCGCCTGCGCACGCCAGAACAATTCCAGCCAAGATCGCCGCCGTGCAGAAGATGCTCTCGGTCGCCAGGTCGGTTCCGAACGAGTGGAGCCAGCATCAAAAGCTCGCGCGGACGCCGCAGGGCTATGGCATCCACGCGCTCAATATGGATGCCGACATCGGTCCATGGCTACAGGTTGTGAAGCTTCGAGGCCTTCTGACATTGGCAGCGGAGAACGGACGCGCCAGCCTGACTGGTGCGGAACTCGAACTCATGAACCTTGCAGGTCCGCGCACCGGTCTCGATATGATGGAGCCGACCGGCCGCGCCATGCCAACCGCAAATTTCTTCAGTCAGGGCGGCTACTATCGCAACACGATCGTGCGGGAGAAGACTGCCGCCCAATTGCTGGCTGCACTGGACGATCGCATGAACGTCAACGTTCTCAAGCCCGGCTCGATCGAATTTGCCGCCGTGTTCGACGAAGTCCTCGCGGGTATGCCGCGCCGGCCGGAGCGCGCCGCGCGGACGGAGAAAAGCGAGCCTCTCGCACCGGCTGCCTCCGAGCGGTGAGCCGGCGACAGCACAAGACTTAGCGGCGCTTCGGCTTGCCTTTGTCTGGCGCCGGCTTCAGGGCGCGGACGATTTGGAGCACGCCGAAGAGTACAGCGACGGGGCCAGCCACCATACCTAGTTTGGCATTGACGACGCCGAGCCCGCCGAAGCTGCCGAGGATGCCGGCGCTCTCGGCAGACAGCATCAGGCCGAACAGCAGCAGGATCACGCCGCCGAGTAACCGGTTCATGGCCGATCACTCCGCCGGAACGGCAGCCGGCAAACGGCCGCCGGCGCCGTGGGCTGGCGCTGTCGGATCGATCGTCTTGCGGCCGAAAAGACGGCGCACCACGACATAAAACACCGGCGTGAAGACCAGGCCGAAGAACGTCACGCCGAGCATGCCCCAGAATACCGCAGTGCCTAGTGCCACACGCATTTCGGCGCCTGCACCGGTGGCGATATAGAGCGGCAAGACACCGAGCGAAAATGCAAACGAGGTCATGAGAATTGGCCGCAGCCGCTGCTGTGAGGCCTCGACCGCTGCGTTCACCAGTGACTGCCCCTCCTCTTCCTTCTGCCTGGCGAACTCGACGATCAAAATCGCGTTCTTGGCGGCCAACCCGAGCAAAACCACGAAGCCGATCTGGGTGAGGATGTTGATGTCGCGGCCATGGAACCACACACCGACGGCGGCTGACAGGAGACACATGGGCACGATCAGGAGGATCGATAGCGGGAGTGTCCAGCTTTCATATTGTGCCGATAGCGAGAGAAAAACAAAGAGCACGGCCAACGCGAAGATGATGTAGCCGGTGCGGCCGACCTTCTTCTCCTGATACGAGAGATCGGTCCATTCGTAGGCGATGCCTTGCGGCAGGGACTGCGCGGCGATCTCTTCCATGATCGCAAGCGCTTCGTTCGAAGAAATGCCGGGCTTCGCGGAGCCATTGATCTCGACCGTCGGGAACAGATTGTAGCGCGGGACGCGATCGGGGCCGGCCACCTCACGGAAGCGGATGAGTGAGCCGAGCGGCACCATGCCACCGTCGATGTTGCGGACGCGGATCTTGTTGATGTTGTCGGCGTCCATACGGAAGTCGCCGTTGGCCTGGGCCGTCACGCGGTAAGTC
>JAPXTA010000149.1:0-12030 GCA_033812735.1 Hyphomicrobiaceae bacterium
CCTCATCGAACGCGATCCCGGCAAGCTGCGGATAGCGCTATCGCATGAATGGGGCGACTACCGCGCGACGCCGCACATCGTTTCGGAACTGAGCCGTGTCGGCCGATTCCTCGAGGGGCTCGGTCATCACGTTGATTGGGCGCTCCCAGCCATCGACTATCGCGCCGCCTTTGCTGCCCAGACCTTCTGCTACATCTCGAACTTCACACAAACCATCGGCAATCTGATGGCGCCGAAGGGATTGGACAAACCGCCGGCAGACCTCATTGAACCCATGAACATTCGCATCTGGGAAGCTGGCCGAAGTGTCGCCTACGCCGACCGCGCCAAAATGCAGGCCGTCTTCAACACCACCTCACGCGGCTTTGGAGCGTTCTTCGAGAACTGGGATATCATCCTGACGCCGCTGACGACGCAATCGACACCGAAGGTCGGCACCAAAGAATTCCTGACCATCGCCGACAACCCCGACGTCTACGATTGGTTCGGCAATCTCTGGCGCAACTTCGCCTATACGCCGCTCGCCAATCTTGCCGGCATCCCAGCGATCTCTCTGCCGCTTGCCGCGCACGAAAACGGCTTGCCGCTCGGCATCCAGGCACAGGCCAAGCAGGCGAACGACGGCCTGCTGCTGCAGCTCTCCGCCCAGATCGAGCGGGCGCTAGACGGCAAGTGGAACGGCGGACAGCGCCCGGGTGTACACGTGACAACACGATGACCGACCCGATCGAGATGAATCACCGCAATTGGCAAGAGCGCGCGATCATTCATGCGCGCGATACGACCGGCGACTATCTGCTCGACCGCTTCCGCGCCGGCGAAGACGCCCTGCATGAGATCGAAGCGGTGGAAATCGGCGATATCGCCGGCAAGCGCGTGCTCCATCTCCAGTGCCACATCGGCCGCGACACCCTATGCCTCGCAAGGCGCGGCGCCATCGTCACCGGTCTCGACTTTTCGGCCGAAGCGCTGAAGACCGCGCGCCAACTTGCGACCGACACGAAGCTACAAGCGGCATTCGTCGAAGGCCGTGTCGAGGATGCGCCGAGACTGACCCCAGGACCGTTCGACCTTGTCTTCACGACGTGGGGCACGATCTGCTGGCTGCCGGACCTGAAGCCGTGGGCACAGGCGATCGCAACGGTATTGCGTCCCGGCGGCGAGCTGTATTTCGCCGACCTCCATCCCACCTTCGCTGTCCTCGATATGCGCGAGGGCCAGCTGGTTCCGGCGTTTGACTATCAAACACCCGCGAATGCCCCGCTCGCCTTCACGACGCCGACGACCTACACCGGCGATCCGACGATCATGACCAACCAGGACACGCGCGAGTGGATCCATGCGCTGTCGACGATCATCGGCTCATTACTGGATGCCGGCCTGTCGCTGACGATGTTCCGCGAACACGAAGTGCTGCCGTGGTCGGCGCCCGGTCTCGTCCCAATGACCGATCGCTTCTGGAGACTGCCGGACGCCCACCCGCGCCTGCCTCTGTCGTTCTCGCTGAAAGCCGTAAAGCGCTGATCACTGGTCGTCGCGATTGATCTTCGCGCAGCGGATCTCGAATTCGGCGCTAGTGATGCCGAGCTTCTTGTTCCAGCCCGCAGCACATCGCTTCTTGTTCAAAGGCACGGTTCGCGTGGTGAGAACGCTTTCCTCGACGCCGACCCGCGGCTTCATCGGTGCAAGACCCGGTGTGTGGTCGCGCGGCACCACCGGCGCTCCGACCGCCCCACCGGGCGTCGGCGTACCAGGATAGCCTTGAATGATGCGGGCATGCGGGTCGGTCGGCACACCCATCGGCGAGGGAACATAGCGGCCATCGCGGTCATACTGTGCGGTCGCGGGCAGAGCCACCGCCGTCGCCATAAAGGTCAACGCGAGTGCCACGGACTTGAGGATGCGGTTGTTCATGACACCTCATATTGGCACGGCGCCGTCGTCTGCCAAGACCTCATACACCCGCGGACCGACCGAGCCCCGCCGGCAACCCGGCCGGCAGCTTGCCGAGCATCTCGAGGGCCGCCAGCATCCCGACAAGATAGCCATAAGGACCAAGACCGCAAATGACGCCGCGCACCGACCCCGACAGTTTGGAATGGCGGTGATGCTCGTCTCGCGCATGGATGTTCGAAATATGCACCTCGATGATCGGCCCCTCGAAGATCTTGAGCGCGTCGAGAATGGCAACCGATGTGAAAGAATATCCAGCAGGGTTGAACACGATCGCATCCGCCGTCTGCCGCGCCGCCTGGATGTGATCGACGATAACCCCTTCGTGGTTCGACTGATGGAACTGAAGAGCGACACCGAGGTCTCCCGCCAACCCCCGGCACCGCTCCTCGATTTCCGGCAGCGTCGTACGCCCATAGATGTGCGGCTCGCGAATGCCGAGCATGTTCAGATTGGGACCGTTGAGGACCATGATACGTGCCGTCACGCCAGTTGCTCCCTTGCTCGTCAGTCGGACACGCAAGCCAAGCATGCGGCGGCCGCGATTGCCAGAGACGAGGTTCCTTGCTCATTTGACGGACGCCTATCAATGTCAGGATCCGCTCGATGACCACAGCGCCCCGCGTCGCCATTTTCGGCGTTGCCCTCGAAAGCAACCGCCTGTCGCCGGTTGCGGCACACGCCGATTTTGACTCTGCCTACATCATGCGCGGCAACGAGATCCTCTCCGATGCCCGCGCCAAGCACCCGCGCATGATGCGTGAGGCATCCGCCTTCGTACAGGCGATGGATGCGACCGGGCCGTGGCAACCGGTGCCGATCCTGTTGACGGCCTGCTTCCCGCACGGCCCCATCGATGGCACGTTGCATCGATCGTTCCTCTCGGAAATCGAGGCCGGTTTGAAAGCTGCCGGCAAGGTCGACGCCGTCTATATCGCCAACCACGGCGGCATGATCGCGACCGACACTGACGACCCCGACGGCGACTACATCGCCCTCGCCCGCCGCATGGCCGGACCGGACGTACCTGTCGTCGTCACGCTCGATCTCCACGCCAACATCTCCGACCGCATGGTCGAGGAGAGCGACATCATCATCGGCTACCTGACCAATCCGCACGTCGATTTCATCGAGCGCGGCGAGGAAGCGGCTTTCACCATCCGCCGGATGCTCGCGGGCCTGACCAAGCCGAAGGCGACGCTCATCCGCCTGCCGCTCACTGCGGCATCCGTGAACTTGCTAACACATGAAGGGCCCTACGCCGACATCATCTCCTACGGTCAGCGTCGAAAGGCCGAACTTTCCGGCGGCATTCTCAACGTCTCGATCTTCGGTGGCTTCGTCTTCTCGGATACCGCCAAGAACGGCCTCGCCATCATCGTAACGGCACGTGACGACAAAACGCTCGCCGATAAACTCGCGCACGAACTCGCAGAGAAATCCTGGAACGAGCGCGCGCGATACCGCAAAACGCTGACGCCGCTTGCAACCGCCATCGATCTTGCACTCAAGAAAGACCGGGCCCCCGTCATATTCTCAGACAGTGGTGACAATCCCGGCGGCGGCGGGACAGGGCGCACGACCGAGTTGCTGCAGGCACTCGTCAACGCCAACGCACAGGACGTGTTGATCGGCAGCTTCTTCGACATCCCTCTTGCCGAGGCCGCACACCAAGCGGGTATCGGCGCAACGATCCGGGCGAAGTTCAACTCCGGACCAGGCCTCCCGTGCGATTGGCCGTTCGAGGCCGATGCCGAAGTGATCGGCTTGCACGACGGCAATGTCATCGGCCGCCTCGGGCTGTTCCAGGGCAAATCGCTCCGGCTCGGGAAGTCAGCAGCGCTCAAAATCGGCGGTGTGACCGCGATCGTCATATCGGTCAGGAATCAAACGGCCGATCCGATGTTTTTCGAGATGTTCGGCCTCGACATCGGCAACGCACACACGGTCGCGGTCAAGTCGCGCGGCCATTTCCGCGCTGGTTTCCTGCCTTGGTTCCCGCCAGATCGCGTCTACGAAGTCGATACCGAAGGCCTGACATCGCCGGTCCTCGAACGACGGCAGTGGACGCGGCTACCACGGCCAGTCTATCCGCTGGACGAAGACGCCACTTGGTCGCCACCCGAGTAATCCGCAACGATCCCTCACGGACCACCATCCATGGAATACCTAAAGCCTCTGGCGGTGCTCGCGCTCGTCAACCTGATGGGCGCGATGAGCCCCGGGCCGACATTCCTCGTCGTCGTGCGTGCGTCATTGCTGTCTGGGCGGATGCACGGCCTGATGGCCGCACTCGGCTGCGCAGTCGGTACACTCCCGTGGGCATTCGGAGCCGTCGCCGGTCTTGCGGCGCTCTTCAAGGCCGCTCCCTGGCTCTATGCCGGCATGAAGGTCGTCGGCGGTGCTTATCTCATTTATCTCGCCGTCATGATCTGGCGCGGCGCCGATACACCGCTCGCGGCAAGAATCGAAGGCGAACCGCAAACACTGTTCCAGGCATTCTGGCAGACGATGTTTTCGCAGCTCGCCAACCCGAAGGTGGCTGTGTTCTTCGGCTCGATCTTCGTTGCGGTCATTCCTGCCGATCCGCCGACGTGGGTCATCCTGGCCATCCTCGCTATCGTGCTCTTCAACGAGCTGATGTGGTACACAGTCGTCGCCGTCGTGTTTTCGTCAGCACGTCCACGCGCCGCATATCTGCGCTTCAAGCCGATACTCGATCGCTTGATCGCGAGCCTGCTCGGCGCGCTCGGCGTCCGCCTCATCCTCGATGCACGGAGCTGAAATGACCGGCCTCACCGTCGATCAACTCTTGTCGTTTGCCGCTTTCGCCCTTGTGATGTCGATCACACCTGGCCCGAACAACGTCATCGCGCTCGCCTCAGGCGTCAACTTCGGCTTCCGCCGTTCGATGCCATTCTTCACCGGCGTGTCGCTCGGCTTTCCCGTCATGCTCGCGATCCTCGCCACGGGGTTCAAAGCGGTATTGCTTACCGCACCTTGGGCGTTCGATGCGATCCGGATCGCCGGCATCATCTACCTGCTATGGATGGCTTGGCACATCGCGGGCGCCGGCGGCATCGACGGCGGCAGTGATGCGCGCACCGCCCCGATCGGCGTCATCCAGTCGGCTCTCCTGCAGTGGGTCAACCCGAAAGCCTGGACAATCGCGATCGGCGCGCTCGCGGCCTACGCTCCGGCGAACAATTTCTGGCCGAGCATCTTGGCCATGTGTGCCATCTTCGCGGTCGTCGCGTGGCCTTCGACGGCCGTTTGGGCACTCTTTGGGCAACTCGTGCAGCGCTGGTTATCGACACCAACGCGGCTCCGGGTATTCAACTTCACGATGGCACTGCTGCTCGTCGCCTCGCTGGCCCCGATCGTGCTGCAACTGCTGCGTCAGCGCTGACCGTCCCACTTGCTGATCTGATCGACGGTCAGCCCGCCCATGCGCGCATGCGGTCGGCCACCGGTCGCCATCGCGAGGAAAAACGCGATCTCGTCGGCCCGCGGCGCATCGGCGATCACGGCGGTGATCGCATCGAAGTGTGACCGCACGTAACAGGCGTCCTTGTGATGCAGCGGAATATCGAGTGCAGCCCCCATCGCACCCATTTTGACGGCAGACGGCACGATCGCGAGCGCCTTGCCGATCGCCTCCCGCATCGCATAGCCGCCGGGCACGTGCCAGAGCGCCGAATGCTCGATCTCTCCCAAAGAACCGACAATAGCGCCCTTGCCGTAAGTCTCGATCTTGTCCGTACCGTCGAGCAGGGCAATGAGACGCTGCGAAATCTCGAGGCCGATCGGCTTCAACGGCTCCATCGCAGCCGTCACATCCTCGACGTAGCGGCCCGCGTAAGGATTTTTCACAACAGCACCGATCCAGCCTTTCAGAATGGGCTTTTCCAGAACCGGGCCGCCGTCATGGCGTACTTCTTCGATGCCGAAGGCGATCTTGCGGACGTCGAGCTTCATTGTCCCCCCGGATCATAGGCCCCAGATACGCGGTTCGGCGAATTCTATGCTGTTACCGGCTGGATCGCGAAAATAGAGTGACCGTCCACCCGATGGCCAGACGAAATCGGATTCGATGCTGACGCCCTTCGATTCGAGGAGTGCCTTCCAGGCGTCGATCTCGGGCCCGTTCGCACGGAAGCAAACGTGCCCCTGCCCGCGTGCGCCGTGCAACGGCACGGGCAGCGCCGTCGACGTGGATGGAACAACCGTTGCCGCCGGATTGAAGATCAGCAGCATCTGACGATCACACTTGAAGAATACATGACGGCCGGCAACCCGGCCGTAAACTGCAAAGCCCAGACTCTCCGTGTAGAAAGCCTCGGCCGCAACAAGATCTTCTGCGTAAAGCGCCGTTTCAAGGATGGCCGTCGGCGTCATGCAAACTCCCACGTAAAGCCACCGAACGCCACCCCGGGCCACTTACTGCACTAGGGCAGACTACACACCCTCACCACGGGACTACCCGATCAATCAGGCGGCAACACCGGTCACTTGCGCCACCGGCTCTCCGACGACACGGCACTCGCCCTGCAACATCAGCACAGCGCCAGCGATCAGTCCCTTCTCGAGATAAGCCTTAGCCTGCGTCACGCCGCTTTCCAGCGCGGCCTTCCTCTCTGCCGCGGTCAATTTCCCGACTTCGGTCGTAACAAGCAATTTGCCGAGATCGGTGTCCGGGTCGAGCTCGTTCGCGGCCTCGCGTTCGATCTTCTTGCTCTCGACATTGACCGCATTCGCAATCAGAGTCGCGGCAACATCGGCGATGCTCGCGGTTCTGGCGACGACCGTGACGCTATCGGCGATACCGAGCGAGAAAGACCTGCCCTGTGCGCCCGACGTCGCGATGCCGCATTGGCCCATCTCGTGCGTGAGAACGATCGAGCCGTTGAGCTTTGGGATCTTGCCGCCAGAAAAATCACCGGCGACCCCGAGCGTCAAAGATTGACCAGGCGTCAGATGAACTGCGATATCGCCGCCGTCGTTGACATAGGCCCTGTCGAGCGGGCCTGCCTTCACCATAACCTCGAGCAACGCTTCGGCCACCGAGCCAGCCACCGCCGCCATTGGCGTGACAAACACATCCGCGAACGGTTCCGCCGCCGCCACCATTCTGGCGGCAATCGACCCTTTCACCTTAGGCTTCTTGGAGATCGGCTTTTTCAGCTCCTTGATCTCTTCCATCAACATAGGCAACACGCGCGGAAATCCACGCGCAGCGGCACGGGTCGCGGCGCGCACGGCGTCCGGCGATCCCCACGCCTTCAGAACAACGTCGATCGGGCCGTGATTGAGATGCAGCCGGTCGCCCGGCAGCTTGTTCATGCGCGGCTGCCACATGAGCGGATCTCCTTGCGCAGTCCTCCTGAGTGTCAGCCGCTTTTTAGCTGAGTCGCGCCAGAAGCTCGTTCAAAGTCTGCGCCTCGGCCGCCGACAATGACGACACTGTGCGTGCCGTGACCATGGCAGCCCTTTCCTTCATCGCCTTGATGCGGACGACACCCTCCGGAGTGAGCTCGATGAGCATCAGCCGCTGATCCTCGATCGACGGACGCGCCCGAAGCCAGCCGCAACGATGCAGACGGCCAACGACGCCTAGGATCGTCGCCGGGTCCATCGCCGTCAACCGCCCGAGCTGGTTCTGCGAGATCGGACCGAGATCATCGAGCTTGGCAAGCGCCGCGAATTGCGTCGGCGTTACGTCGAACTCGGCCATCACGTCGGCAAAGATCGTGGTCGCCCGTTGATGCGCCTTGCGAAGACGGAAGCCGATCTGATCTTCGAGCAGGTACCCGTTCGTAGCGGACGCCGCGACGGCAGGCGCCTTGGTCGCGGACGCCGCCTTCTGCGGCATCGCCGCTTTCTTGACTGCCGGCTTCTGCTCAACAACCAGAGGCACCGAACGAACCGGCGCCTTCTCTGTTCTCGGCTTTGCTGCCACCTTCACGTTGCGTACTGGTTTACGAACCGCCGTGCTCGTCGGTCTCTTGGTCTTGGCAGCCATTGCTTTCCTCCTACGCGTCGACTTCAGTCACTTGTATTGCCGGGCAAACGGCCAGGCGCCGTCATTCCGACGTCCTTCGATGCGCGCGCCGGAACCAAACGCAGCGATCACGTCACCAACAGGCACGATGTCATCCAGATGCCCGCCGAGTTGTGCGTAAACCGGCCGCGGCATCGTGAATTCGATCGGCGCGACAATCGCCGGCGTCGGCACATAGCCGAACGAATTCTTCGGCATCGCAAGAACATCGGTCATGATGGTGATGCCGCCACCGGCCCAGACATAGACCGGGGCGCCGCCCATCGTGACTTTGGTTTCCCCGCGCGCGACCGATCGGGTCAGGAGCACAGGATTCTCGGTGACGCCGGATCGAAGGCTCCCGCCGGCACCAGCCATGAATAGAACCGAGCAGAGCGAGGGCTCGCAGTTTTCGCCAATACGATCCACGACGGCGCGCACCGATGCGGGCATCTCTGTTGCAACCGGCCGCAGATCGTCGTCAAGAATGCAATAGAGAGCGTGATCCCCCGTGGTCGAGGTGAACAGCAGCCGCAGCCCGGGCCACGCCGCCTTCGGATCGATCTTGTCGATGATCGTTAAGGGATCGGAGATGTCGGTCCCACCCCAGCCGAGCCCCGGTTCCGCAACTTTGAAATAGCGGCCAGGTGTCGACTTGCGCCCCCGCACGCGTATTCCGGCCGGGCGCATATCGAGCACGCGGCCCGCCTGATGCTCCGTCAGCACGCCGGTGATATGGTCGTCGACGACGATCACCTCGTCGACATTCCCGAGCCACTGCTTGGCGAACATCCCGATCGTCGCCGAGCCGCACCCAACACGCATGCGCGTTTCCACCTGGTCGTCGACGACAGGAGCCTTGCCAGCTTGCACCTTGACCCGGTGTCCGCCGTCGATCGCCAGTTCAACCGCCTCGCCGTTGCAAAGCGCCATCAGCGTGTCGCAGGTAACCGTGCCTTCCTTCTTCGAGCCGCCGGTCAGATGACGGACCCCGCCGAGCGAGAGCATCTGCGACCCGTACTCCGCCGTCGTCACATGGCCGACCGCCTCGCCATTGACACGCACGGTTGCGGTTTCAGGTCCAAGGTGACGGTCGGTGTCGATCTTCACCTTCACGCCGCAGTAGCTGAAGATCCCTTCGGTCACGACGGTGACGGTATCGACGCCATCGTGCTCGCTGCCGACGATGAAGGGCGCGGGCTTGTAGTCGGGATAGGTCGTCCCCGCACCGACCCCGGTGACGAACGTGCGATCAGCCACTAAGGCGCTACCGTCCCACTGATTGCCGGCAAACGGGACGACCGCACCATCGCTCTCGACCGTCTTCGCGAGCAGCACCAGCGGGTCCGTCCGAACGAGCCGACCATCTTGGTTGGCATAGCGAGCACACGCACCGGGACGGCCGGGGCGTATGCGGCACAAAACCGGACAGGCATCGCAGCGGATAATGCCATCTCCCTCGGCAGCACCGAACTGCTTCGAGCGCGCATCGAGCGACAATCTGTCTGATGGAGCCGTCATGCCGCACCCCGTCGCGGCAGAACGGCCTTTCGTGCAACAAGAACATCGGCAAAGGCCTCGACGAACCGGTCGAGGTCGCCGTCGGCCACGGCGAGCGACAGGGCGATGAAGCCGCGCCGCGCGATATAAAACCCGCGGTCGATGAGATCGAAGAAGATCATCTCTTTCACACGATCGTCGCTGGCGCCAAGATCCTCGGGGCGCTCGATCTTGCCGCTCATCGCGTGCAGGTTCATCAACGAGCCCATGCCCGTCATCTGCAGAGCAACACCCTGCGCGGCAAATAGCGCATTGAGCCGATCCCGCAGCGCCTCGCCACGCTTGTGCAGCGCCTCTGCGACGTCGGCCGTGAATATTTCGGACATCGCCGCGATGCCCGCATTCATCGTCAGCACGTTATTATTGAAAGTGCCGGCATGCGGCATCGCATTTGACTTGGTCGGATCGTAGAGTGCCATGATGTCCGCACGCCCCCCGAACGCGCCGAACGACATGCCACCACCGATCCACTTGCCGAGCGTGGTCATGTCAGGCGTGATGCCATGCACGCTCTGCGCGCCGCCGCGGCCGAATCGCGAGGTCATAACCTCGTCGAAGATGAGGATGATCCCGGCTTTGGACGTCTCCTCGCGAAGCATCTGCAAAAACGCACGACTTGCGGGAATGCAACCCGACGAGCCCATCATCGGCTCGACGAGCACACACGCGAGATCTGCTGCATTTGCGCTCAACAAAGCGCGCGTCGCCTCGATATCGTTGTAACGGCCAAGAACGAACTCGTAGGGCGCATTGATGGGAATACCGCCGCCGCCGAAGTACAGCAGACCGCCGTGATAGCCAGAGTGCATCACCATGACTTTCGAACGCCCGGTGACGTGGCGCGCGGTCGCGACCGCCACCAGGTTCGCCTCTGTGCCGGAGTTGGTGAAGCGGACAAGTTCGACACTCGGAAAACGCGCGCAGACGAGCCGGGCAAGTTCGGCCTCATAAACATTGTGCGCACCGAGATTGACGCCGCCGTCGAGCGCGCGATCGATCGCCTTGCGGATGACCGGATGCGAGTGACCGAATACGCCGGCGGTGTATTCGCCGAGCAAGTTCAAGTATCGATTGCCTTCGACGTCGGTAAGGTAAGCGCCCTCGCCCTTCTCGATGCGCAGCGGAAACGGGCCGTGGAACAACACGGTGCGCGTGTTGCCGCCCGGCATCGACTTGCAGGCCGCTTCATGCGCCGCGCGCGATTTCGGCCGCTTCGACGCATAGGTCTCGCGGGCCTCGGCGAGCGCGTCGTCCAGCGTCTGGTTGCGCAACGTCGTCATGTCGGCCTCTTTTTGGCTTGCAGCGCTTCCCAGAGCCGATGCGGCAGGACAGGGACGCGCCGCATGGTGACACCAGTCGCGTGTCGAATGGCAGACAGGATCGCCGGCGCAGTAGCAATCAACGCTGGTTCGCCAACGCCCTTGGCGCCGAACGGGCCGGCGGGATCCGGATCCTCGATGATGTGCGTGGTAACAGGCGGAATGTCGCCGGCCGTCGGGATCAGGTAGTCATGCAAATTCTCGGTACGGCCGGGAATGAACTCTTCCATGAGTGCGAGACCTAGTCCTTGCGCAATGCCGCCGTGGATCTGGCCTTCGACCTGCATCGGATTGATCGCACGTCCGACATCATGCGCGGCGTGGATATGCAGCACTCTCGTGGTGCCGAGCGCCATATCGACTTCGACCTCCGCAATTTGCGCGGCAAATCCGTAGCTCGCGTAGGGAATGCCCTGACCGTTCTCGTCAAGCTTTGTCGTCTCGGGATCGTACCGGCCGAAACCCTCGAGCACGGCATCGAGCGGCACGCGCCGCTCGCCATTCGCACCCACGACGATCGCGCCGTCGATAAAACGCATCGGCGCGCCGGACGGCGCATTCGCATCCCGCTCCAATTTCATCCGCAGATCGAGTGCGGCGAGGCGCGCCGCATTGCCCGATACGAATGTCTGACGCGACGCGCTGGTCTTGCCCGCGTCAAGCGTCGTGCCAGTGTCCCCAACCGTATCGCAAAGCGCGACGCGCGTACCATCGATCGCCAGCGCCGAGCGAACGATCTGAGCCAGGATGGTCGATACGCCCTGACCGATATCGACAGCACCGCTCCAAACCGTGACCAACCCGTCACGCGCGAGCGTTACGCGCATCTCGCTAGGATTGGGCAAGGCCGTGTTGCCGCAGCCGTACCACATGCACGCAATGCCGGCGCCGCGCTTGACGCGATCGTCCGTCGCATTGTGTGAGGCGGCGTCGGCAAGCGCCTTATCCCAGGCAGGCTTCAGCGCGTCCAGGCACTGAGGCAACCCAGCCGACCGCAGCAACACCTGACCACTCGCGGTCGTATCACCATTCCCGAGCGCATTGATCCGTCTGATCGCCCAGCGGTCGAGACCAAGCTGGGCGGCGAGATCGTCCATCAAGCATTCGTTGGCGATGGCCGCTTGCGGAATACCGAAGCCCCGGAAAGCCCCCGACGGC
>JAPXTA010000150.1:0-11577 GCA_033812735.1 Hyphomicrobiaceae bacterium
AGTCACTGTCGTTCGAAGAGGCTGCCCTATTCGGTTGTGCCGTGGTCACGGGCGCGGGCGCGGTGGTGAATACCGCGAAGATCTCGGTCGGCTCCAGCGTTGCCGTCGTCGGCCTCGGCGGCGTCGGACTGATGTCGATGCTGGCAGCCCGCGCGGCGGGTGCGCGTCAGATCATCGCCATCGACATGCTGGACGACAAACTGAAGCTGGCAAAGCAGCTCGGCGCGACACACACCGTCAATGCGCGCGACGCCGATGCCGTCGAGCAGGTACGTCAGTTGTCGAACGGCGGGGTCGAGTATGCGTTCGAAATGGCAAGCTCTGTGAAAGCACTCGAACTCGCCTACAAGGTAACGCGGCGCGGCGGCATGACCGTGACGGGCTCGTTGCCCCACCCATCCCACCGGTTCGAGATCCCCGCCTCGCAGCTCGTCGCGGAAGAACGCACGCTCAAAGGCAGTTACATCGGCAGCTGCGTGCCGACGCGCGATATCCCGCGCTTCATCGCGCTCTACCAACAGGGCCGCCTGCCGGTCGACGCCTTGATGAGCGAACGCATCAAACTCGAAGACATCAATCTCGGCTTCGACCGTCTCGCCGACGGTGTCAGCGTCCGGCAAGTGTTGGTGATGTGAAGCGTCCGACGGACGGCACAACGGTTTGCGTCACGAGCCAAGGAGGAAGCGCACCGGCGCGCATGCGCACTTCCCGTGCTTGCATCCCCGGCCTCGCGTAGCGAGAGCCGGGGCCTTTCCCACGAACCAAGCCTGCTCGGTCGTAGAGATCGCATTGCTGAGAACGTAACGGAAGATTGAGCTGAACGAACGCGACAGTCCGATGCAGCGGTCTTCATGCGGAGGTGAAGCTTCCAGGTTGTGGGCTTGACTGCCACTGGCAAAGGTCCGGGGTCTCGGCTCAGCTCGCCCGGGAATACAAGACGTTGCAGATATAGACGGTGCGGTTGGTTGCGCACCCGCTCATCCGTCTGTTCAAGAAGTTCCGCGTGGCGCAGTTCGAAGTTTCACGTCGATGTCATGACACGATGCACGGCATCAGTAGGTCGCGGCCGTCTTCGCATCTTCGATGAGTGCGACATTTTCCGCAGCATTCGAAGGACCGCTAGAGGACATGAGCGCTACCGCTCTCCGAACGCATAGCCGCCGCCGCGGACGGTGCGAACGGGGTCGGTTTCTCCATCCGCCACCAGCGCCTTGCGCAGCCGGCCGATGTGCACGTCGACGGTCCGTTCGTCGACGTCGCCGTCGCGTCCCCAAACGCCATCGATGAGCTGTTGCCGTGTCAGCACGCGGCCGTGCTTCTCCATCATATAGAGCAGCAGCTTGTACTCGGTCGGGCCGAGCTTGATTTCGCGGCCCGCGCGGGTCACGCGATGAGCGACCTTGTCGAGCGCTATGTCGCCCTCTTTGAGCATGTCGGCGACGAGATCCGGAGCGGACCGGCGCAGCAGCGCTTTCACCCGCGCCACGACTTCGTTCACGGAGAACGGCTTGACCACGTAATCGTCCGCGCCCGTCGAAAGGCCGCGCACACGGTCGCCCTCTTCGCCGCGTGCCGTCAGCATCAGGATCGGCAGTGACTTGGTTTTCGGGTTCTGCCTGAGCCGCCGGCAAAGCTCGATACCCGACACACCAGGCAGCATCCAGTCGAGCAGCAGGCAATCGAACGGTTGCTCCGCGAGTATCACTTCAGCCCCTTCGCCAGAGGCGACGGCTTGAACGTCGAAACCGGCAGCTTCGAGATTGTAGCGCAGCAGCTCCGATAGCGCGGGCTCGTCCTCGACGATCAACACATGCGGCATGATCAGCCTCTATTCGTGATCGGGCCGGTGGCGAGCATCACGTCGCTGGTATCGTCGCTCTTGGGCCGTGCGCCATCAGGCGTCGTGCCATGCACCAGGAAGTGGATGTTCTCGGCGATATTGGTCGTGTGGTCACCGATCCGTTCGATGTTCTTTGCGCCAAACAAGAGGTGGGTGCAGAGCCCGATATTACGCGGATCTTCCATCATGTAGGTCAGCATCTCGCGAAAAACCGAATTGTAGAGCCGGTCGAGCTGGCTGTCTTCACGCCAAACCGTGAGAGCCTTGTTGGCATCCCGCGCGGCGTAGGCATCGAGCACATCGTGCAGCTGCTTGCCAGCGATCTCGGCCATGTGCGCAATGCCTGTCATCAGCGATCGCGGCGGCGTCTCGTGCGCGACGGCGACCGCACGCTTGGCGATGTTCTTGGCGAGATCACCGATCCGTTCGAGATCGCCGGCAATCTTCATCGCCGTCATCACGTGCCGCAAGTCGTTCGCCAGCGGCTGGCGCCGCGCGATCGTCAGGACCGCTTGCTCCTGCAAAAGCCGCTCGCGGGCGTCGATATCCTTGTCGCGAGCGATCGCAGCAGTGCCGCGCGCTGGATCACGGCGCTCAAGCGACCCCACGGCATCCGCCAGCAGGTCCTCGCAAAGCCCCCCCATTTCAGCGATGATCTTGTCGAGGGCAGCGAGATCGGCGTCGAATGATCGGACGATATGCGTTGTCATGCGTCGGCTCCGCTTACGCGCTCGGCGAAAATGAAATCCCAGCCACCGCGTATGTCAAACCAGTTACACTTTTGTGACAGTAACCTCGGTTCAGGCGCTGGTCGCCGGGAATCCGAGTGTGAATGTGGCGCCGCGACCGACGTCGGAGGCGATGTCGATCGTACCGCGGTGCCGGGTGACGATGTGTTTGACGATCGCAAGGCCGAGGCCCGTGCCGCCCTTCTTGCGGCTGTCGGCAGTGCTGACGCGGTAAAAGCGCTCGGTGAGGCGCGGGATGTGCTCGGCGGCGATGCCGGGCCCGTCGTCGGCGACGATCAGCCGCCCGCGCGCGCGGCCGCCGGCGCGATCGTGATCGAGCGCCGTCCTGAGCGACACCGTGCCGTCGGGCCGGCCGTACTTGATGGCGTTGTGAACGAGATTGTAGGCCGCCTGCAGAAGCTCGTCCTGATCGCCGGTGACCTGCACCGGACGAGGCGACGCCTCGACGATCAGCGAAATGTTGTCCTTCTTTGCGGCTTCTGCCAATTGCCGCGCCGCATCGGTAATGACGTCGTTGAGATCGACGGTGCCGGTCGGCGCCAGATGAGCGCGCATCTCGACGCGGCTGAGCAGCAGTAGATCGTCGATCAAGCGTGTCATGCGCGCGGCCTGCTCGGCCATGATGCCGAGAAACCGCTGCCGCGCTGCCGGATCGTCTTTGGCTGGCCCCTCGAGCGTTTCGATAAATCCGGACAGCGAAGCAAGCGGTGTCCGCAGTTCATGCGATGCGTTGGCGACGAACTCCATCCGCATGCGCGACAACGCATCTCGTTCTGTGTTGTCCTGCAGGATGATGAGCACATGCCGGCTGACAGTCGTGCCGCCCAGACCCTCGATCCGCGTCGCATTGCCGAGCATGCGCCGCTCGATCGGCGGGCGGGTCGTAAGCTCGAATGACACGCGCTCGGTCGAATCGAACGCGCGGGCGACGATGGCCTGCAATTCCGGCCGGCGCGATGTCGCCGACAGCGTCCGGCCCGGCTTCACGTCGCCGAGCGCATCGCTCGCAAGGGCGTTCGCCGCAACCAGCACGCCGAACTCGTCAACCATCAACGCGGCGTCTGGCAACGCCCTCAGGATCGACTGTATCGCGGCAAGCGTGCTGACCGGCTCTTGCCGGCCGAGCCCCATGCCGCGAGTGGACATCACGGCAGCACGCCGCACGGCGATGGCATCGCGCAGTCGCCCAAAGGCGTCTGAGTACGTCTCGAGGCGGCGCAGGCGGCGCAAGGTCTTGAACTCCCAGGCGGAGAACGGGTCCGCGGAGCCATACAATACCAGCACAGGTATTGTCAGTAGCAGCAAGCGGGGTGGAGACGTCCGCCCGCCGATGGACTAGTTTACGGATTGAAAAAGACCGTCAGGAGGAAACGATGCCGTCGTCAACCGCGGAGCAGCCGTTCAAAGTCGATATCGCCGACGGCGTCGCGCATATCCAGATGAACCGCCCGGACAAGCTCAATTCGATGAGCAAGGCGTTCTGGACCGAGTTGCCGCGTATCGTCTCGGACATCTCCGACAACGCCAAGGCGCGCTGCCTCGTCATATCGTCTACCGGCAAGCACTTCTCGGCCGGCATGGATCTCTCGGTCTTCTCGAGCGATCCGGCGCTGAGTGGCGCGAAATCCAAGGATGTCCACGTCGACAACGAGGCATTCCGGCATCTGGTGCTGGCGTTGCAGCAGACGTTCAGCGTGCTGGATGAGGCACGCATGCCGGTTCTGGTCGCCATCCAGGGTGGCTGCATCGGCGGTGCCGTCGACATGACATCGGCCTGCGACATTCGCTATTGCACCGCGGACGCGTTCTTCCAGATCCACGAGATCAATATCGGCATGACGGCCGACGTCGGCACCTTCCCGCGCCTCTGCAAGCTCATCCCAGAAGGCTGGGTGCGTGAACTCGCCTACACCGGTCGCCGTCTGCCGGCGGCGAAGGCGCTCGCCATCGGTCTCGTCAACGAGGTCTATCCCGATCATGCGACGATGATGACGGCCGTCATGGCGACGGCGCGCGAGATTGCGTCCAAAGCACCGCTGGCGGTGGCGGGTTCGAAGATGATGATCAACTATGCGCGTGACCACACGATCCGAGACGGATTAGAGCAGATCGCGATGTGGCAAGCGGGCATGCACTCGCGGACGGCCATGGCGGAAGCCTTCAAAGCCAACGCCGAAAAGCGCCCCGGCAACTTCTCCGATTTGGCGCCGCTCAGAAAGAAACTGTAAGGCGCGGTTACCGGCGCGCGGCGCGAATCTTCGCCAACGCCGCCGCCGGATCGATGCGGCCATCGTAAAGGGCGCGGCCGGATATCGCGCCTTCGAGCATGGCATGCTCGGGGCGCAGCATCTCGTCGATATCGGCCATCGAGGCGAGGCCGCCCGACGCGATGACGGGAATGCGCGTGGCGCGTGCCAGCTCGGCCGTTCCCGGCCAGTTGATGCCCTTCAAGATGCCGTCACGGTCGATGTCGGTGTAGATGATCGCGGCAACCCCCGCGTCTTCGAAGCGGCGCGCGAGATCGATCGCCGTCAACTCGCTTGTCTCGGCCCAGCCCTCGGTCGCGACTTTACCGCCCTTAGCATCGATCCCGACCGCGATACGGCCCGGGAAGGATTTGCAAGCCTCTCGGACGAGGTCAGGGTTGCGTACCGCGATCGTACCGAGAATGACGCGCCGGATACCTTTCCCGAGCCACATCTCGATCGTGGCGAGGTCGCGAATGCCACCGCCAAGTTGGCACGGCATCCTGATCGCCTTCAAAATCGCCTCGACGGCAGCGCCGTTCACCGGCTTGCCGGCGAACGCGCCGTTGAGGTCGACGATATGGAGATAGTCGAAGCCCTGCCGCTCGAACGATAGCGCCTGTGCGGCAGGATCATCATTGAAAACAGTGGCTTGGCTCATCTCGCCGAGCTTGAGGCGTACGCACTGGCCGTCCTTGAGATCGATGGCGGGAAAGAGGATCACGGGCGGCCCCTGGACTGGATCGGACTAAAAGATTGCCATAATGTTCTGCTTCGATCTGCTTCAACGCCAATCGAAGTTCCGGGTCAAGTCCAACGAAGAGTGTCATGCGTCTCGACCTCCCAAAGCCACCATTGAGAGCAGGCGCCGAGCAAGCTGCCGCATCACCCCGGCGAGCGATGACGGAGGCCGATGCGATCGACATCTGGATGGCCCGCTGGCTCCGGGTCCCGATCAAGGAACTGGTCGCGCGGTACGGCTGCGACAGCCGCCGCTTGTACGAGATTTGGTGGGGCCAGAAGTACCCGCGCAGCCGCGCCAAGGCCGAACAGCTGTTCGCCGACCGCTACCCCGCCGCCGTTGACCGGACCGCGTTCGGCTACCGCCGTATTCCCCGCGGCAGCGATCACGGCAAAGCCCAGCAGGAACTGTTTGGCCGCTAAGCGTTAGAGCCCGTTGAGCGGCACCTTCAAGTAGCGTTTGCCACTCTCGTCGGGTTCCGGCAGATTCCCGCCACGGATGTTGACCTGCAGCGACGGCACAATGAGTTTCGGCACCGCGAGCGTCGCGTCGCGTGCTTCGCGCATTTTCACGAACTCATCTTCGCTGATGCCGTCACGCACATGGATGTTGTGCGCGCGCTCCTCGGCAACGGTCGTTTCCCAGCGGATGTCCCGGCCATTCGGGCCGTAGTCGTGGCACATGAAGAGCCGCATCTCGCCGGGAAGCGCCAGAACACGCTTGATCGAGCGATAGAGTTCGCGCGCATCGCCGCCCGGGAAATCCGCGCGCGCCGTACCGCCGTCCGGCATGAACAGCGTGTCACCGACGAACGCCGCGTTGCCGATCACATGCGTGGTGCAGGCGGGAGTGTGCCCCGGTGTGTGCATCACGAACGCGGTCATGCCGCCGATCTCGTAGGTGTCGCCGTCCTTGAAGAGACGGTCGAACTGGCTGCCGTCGCGGCGAAAAGCCGTGCCTTCGTTGAAAACCTTGCCGAACACGTCCTGCACGGTCGTGATGTGTTCGCCGATGCCGAGCTTGCCGCCAAGCTTCTCTTGGATATAGGGAGCGGCGGAGAGATGGTCGGCATGTGCATGTGTCTCGATCAGCCACTCGATTTCGAGGCCGTTCTGGCGAACGTAGTCGATGATCTTGTCGGCGGATTGGTAGCTGATGCGGCCTGCCGGATAGTCGATGTCCATCACGGAATCGAACACCGCGCATGAGGTCGAGCCCGGATCCTTCACCACATAGCTGATGGTGTTGGTGTCCTTGTCGAAGAACGCGGTAACGTCCGGCTTCACGGACATGTCGGTCGAATGGGTCATGATCGCGGCCCTTGGAATTGCGCTCGCCACTCTCTAGCTCGTTTGACGCCAGTTCACTGTGACTAAGTCACTTAGTTGAGAAATTCACCGCATCGCGGCGCGGGTGAATTCCCCCACGGCATGATTGGCACGGTCGAAGTCGAGTTCTGCGGCGAACCCTCGATGATCCGGTCGGAATACGTTAGATAGACGAGCACATTGCGCTTGGCGTCGCACCCGCGCACGATCTGCATCTTCTTGAAGAAGAACGAGCGCCGCTGACGATAGATTTCCGCGCCCTGATCGAACTTCGACTTGAGGACGACCGGGCCGACCTGCCGGCAGGCGAGCGAGACTTCGGACCGCTCCTCGGCAAATCCCGCCCATCCCTTCCAGCCGCCGATCTCCGGCACTGTGAAGTAGCAGGACACGCCCTCGATGCTCGGATCGTCGATCACGTAGGTGGAAAGCTTCGCGTCAGGCGAAAGCGGCCGCCAAACAGTGGTCTTCTTGAAAATGAGCTCCGGATCGTCGTCGGCGCGCACGCCGCCCGCAAGCGCCGCTGTGACAGCCACCGCGAGCGCCAAAATCTTCGAAACCAACAAGGACCGCATGGTTCCCTCCATCAGCCGATTGCTCCGGCACCCGGCCGCCCGACCGCTACCGCGGCCGTTTAGGTAGTGATTGCGGGAGTGCGAAACAATGGTCCTCAACTCTCCCGGGCGGCCTCGGTTCCCTGTTTGGCTTGGTTTGACGTTAATTCTTCACATGGAGGTAGGAGACCTCTATGAGAGCTTCATGTCGAGCACCATCAACCCCGAAGAAATTGCCGCCGGCGAGGCGCTGTTTCGAAAGCCCTTTACGTTCTTGAAGAGCGCGCCGACGCTCGAGTGGCTCCCGGCTGCCGATCGCCCCGAGATCGCCTTCGCGGGACGGTCGAACGTCGGCAAGTCGAGCCTGATCAACGCGCTGGTGCGTCATAAGGGCCTGGCGCGCACGTCCAACACCCCCGGGCGAACTCAGGATCTTAACTACTTCGAGACGCCGACGACGCCGTTTTACCTCGTCGACATGCCGGGCTATGGCTTTGCCGAGGCGCCGAAAGAAAAGGTCGACGCCTGGACCGAAATCGTGCGCGGTTATCTCCGCGGCCGGCCGACACTGGCACGCGTGTTCGTCCTCATCGACTCCCGCCACGGCGTAAAGACGGTCGACCGCGAGATCTTCAAGTTGCTCGCCGAAGCGGCCGTCGTCTTCGAAATCGTTCTGACCAAGATCGACAAGCTCAATGTCCATCAGGCCGCGAAAGTCGCCGCCGAGGTCGAACTGGCAATAGCCAAGGAAACGACAGCCTTCCCGCGCATTGTCTCGACCTCTTCTGAAACCGGCGCAGGCATGGACGAATTGCGCGCAGAGATCGCCATGGCAATCGGCTTTTCGGCGGCGTGATCGCGGCAGATATCGCCGCTACGCCTCGACGTTCCCGAGCTGCTTCAGGAACATCCCGAACTGCATCGCGCCTTCCGGCCACGGCCCGTGCCCGCTCGCGGTATTGAGATGTTCGACGTTGCCGGCGTCGATCAGCTTCGAGCCCCAGCAAATCGCAAGGTCGCCCGCTTCGTCGAACGTGCAATGCGGATCGTTCTGGCTGGCGATGAGCCAGGATGGGAACGGCAAGGGCTCGCGAGGGAACGGCGTAAAATCCGGATCGACGCCCGGGATGCGCTTCGTCGCGTCCTCCGACGCCGGCGCAACCAGGAAGGCGCCGATCACGCGGCCGACGGGCATCCGTGCCGCCGCATGTGCAATGGTCGAAACCCCGCAAGAGTGCCCGACCAGCACGACAGGCTTGCTCGCGGCGGCGATCGAATCGAGCAGCTTCGCGGTCCATTTGTCGCGGTGGACCGCGTCGAAATCGTCCTGCTTGACGATCCGCGCGGTGCGAAGCCGGCCGATCCAGCGCGATTGCCAATGATCCGGCCCCGAGCCGGTCCAGCCCGGCACCATCAGGATGTCGACATCGAAGGTACGCATGTGCGGGAATCTCGCTCGGGAAGACGGCAACGAGCATATCGGTGGGGATGCAGCCCGGGTCAACCCGAGATAATGTGATCGATACGTCCGGACAAGGGTTGCCCGGCGCCAAGCGAGGCAGGAATGAGCAATCTGTTCGATGCGGCGGGGATGGGAGAGCCCGGCGCCGAAAAGAAAGAAGGGGATGCGGCTCGCAGCGGCCCGCGTCCGCTCGCGGATCGCTTGCGCCCGACGACGCTTGCGGAGGTCGTTGGCCAGGATCACTTGCTCGGACCGGAGGGCGCGCTGACGCGGATGCTCAAGTCTGGCCGCCTCGGCTCGATCATCTTTTGGGGGCCGCCCGGTTGCGGCAAGACGACGATCGCGCGCTTGCTGGCGGATCACACCAATCTCGAATTCGAGCAGTTGTCGGCGATCTTCTCGGGCGTCCCCGATCTCAGGAAAGCCTTCGACCGCGCCAAGGACCGCCGCAAGATCGGCAAAGGCACGCTGTTGTTCGTCGACGAGATCCATCGCTTCAACCGGGCGCAGCAGGACAGTTTCCTGCCATATATGGAAGACGGCACCATCACGCTCGTCGGCGCGACAACGGAGAACCCGTCTTTCGAACTCAACGCCGCCGTGCTGTCGCGTGCCAACGTGCTGACGTTGAACCGCCTCGATGAGGCGGCCATTGAACTTCTACTGAAGCGGGCTGAAGACGAGACGAAGCGGTCGCTGCCGCTCGATGCCGACGCGCGCGCGGCGCTAATCAACATGGCCGATGGCGATGGCCGCACATCACTCAATCTGGCGGAAGAAGTCTTCGCCTCGGTCGATCCGGCGCAAGCGCCGCTCAACCGTGATCGATTGGTCAAGCTCGTCCAGCGCCGCGCGCCGCTCTACGACAAGAGCCGCGACGGTCACTACAATCTGATCAGCGCCCTTCATAAAAGTGTTCGTGGTTCCGACCCCGACGCATCGCTGTATTGGTTCTGCCGCATGCTCGACGGCGGCGAAGACCGGCTGTTTCTCGCCCGGCGTCTGGTGCGGATGGCGGTCGAGGATATCGGCCTCGCCGATCCGCAAGCGCTCGTCGTCGCCAACGCGGCGAAGGATGCGTTCGATTTCCTGGGCAGCCCCGAAGGCGAACTCGCGCTCGCCAATGCCGTGATCTATTTGGCGACTGCGCCCAAATCGAACGGCGCCTACGTCGCCTACAAGGCGGCGATGCGCATGGCGAAAGACGAGGGCTCGCTATCGCCGCCGAAGGTCATTCTGAACGCGCCGACCAAGCTCATGGAAGAGGAAGGCTATGGCGAGGGCTATGCCTACGACCACGACACGCCAGAAGGCTTCTCGGGCCAGAACTATTTTCCCGACGAAATCCGCAAGCGCCCGCAGTTCTATGATCCGCCCGAACGCGGCTTCGAGCGCGAGATCAGGAAGCGCCTCGCTTATTGGGATGGTCTGCGCAAAAAGCGCGGCGGCACCTGACGCGCCTCAATAGCTGCGCGGCATGCCCAACACGTGCTGCGCGACGAAGGCGAGCACCATGTTAGTCGAGATCGGCGCGGTCTGATAAAGCCGCGTCTCACGCCACTTCCGCTCGATGCCGTATTCGCGCGCATAGCCAAAGCCACCGTAGGTCTGCAGGCACGCTTCCGCAGCCTTCCAAGACGCATCCGCCGCGAGCATCTTGCCCATGTTGGCTTCAGCGCCGCAATCGCGCCCCGCTTCGTAGAGCGCCGCTGCTTTCTTCACGACAAGATTGGCGGCGACGAGATCGGCATGCGCCCGCGCGATCGGAAATGCGACGCCCTGGTTCTGTCCGATGGGGCGGCCGAAAACGACGCGATCCTTGGCGTAAGAGACTGCCTTCTCAGTGAAGAACGTGCCGTCACCGAGGCACTCCGAAGCGATCAGGATGCGCTCGGCGTTCATGCTGGAGACGATGTACTTGAAGCCCTGTCCCTCGACGCCGATCAGGCTGTCCGCCGGAATTTCGAGGTTGTCGATGAACACTTCGCAGGAGTTGTGATTGATCATCGCGTCGATCGGCTTCAGGTGCACCGACTTGCCCTTGGCCGCTGCGAGATCGACGAGGAAAACAGACAATCCTTCCGACCGCTTCTTGACCTGATCGAGTGGCGTCGTGCGCGCCAGCAGCAGCATCAGATCGGAATGCAGCGCGCGGCTCGTCCAGACCTTCTGACCGTTGACGATATAGCGGTCGTTGCCCTTCTTCTCGGCGCGCGTCTTCAGCTGTGTCGTGTCCGAACCGGTCGTCGGCTCGGTGACGCCGAACGCCTGCAACCTGAGCTCCCCCGACGCGATCTTCGGCAGGTACTTCGCCTTTTGCTCGGCGCTACCATGCCTGAGCACCGTGCCCATCGTGTACATCTGCGCATGGCACGCCGCGGCATTGCAGCCAGTTTCGTGGATCGTCTCCAGGATCGCGCAGGCGGCTGACAGCGGCAGGCCAGACCCACCGAATTCCTCCGGAATGAGGGCCCCGAGATAGCCAGCGTCGGTCAGTGCCTTCACGAACTCGGTCGGATACGCGCTCTCGTGTTCGAGCTTGACCCAGTAGTCATTGCCGAAGTTGGCGCAGACGGCGCGAACGCCATCGCGAATATCGGTCCAGTCCGGGTCCAAGGAAATGACGGGAGAGGCGGTCATGCGGTCGCTTTCATGC
>JAPXTA010000151.1:0-11544 GCA_033812735.1 Hyphomicrobiaceae bacterium
CGGAGATGTGTATAAGAGACAGATTCTATCGTTCATACGGTACTGGCATTTAGGGCCCGACTCTTCAAATGGGGAGCCGGTAGGCTTGTGTCGGAGGCACCGCTGCGGTGACGACAGTTCTAGACAAAACCAAGAATGCGCAGGCTGCACCTGCGTTTGGTGTTCAGAAGCACGAGGTCGATGCGGTCAACCGGAAGGCTGACCGGGAACTTTACGCGACCCGGCAGAAGATCCATCCCAAGCGGGCTCGCGGCACGTTTCGCACGATCAAGTGGATCGTGATGGCACTCACGCTCGGCGTCTACTACGGTTTGCCCTGGGTGCGTTGGAACCGCGGGCCGGATCTGCCCGATCAGGCCGTGCTTCTCGACATGGCCAACAATCGCTTCTTTTTCTTCTTCCTCGAAATCTGGCCGCAGGAATTCTACTACGTGACGGGCCTGCTGGTGCTGGCCTCACTTCTCCTCTTTCTGCTGACGTCGGTCTCTGGACGCGTGTGGTGCGGATACACGTGCCCGCAGACGGTTTGGACCGATGTGATGATCTCGCTCGAGCGGTTCTGGCAGGGCGATCGCAATGCGCGCATCCGTCTCGACAAGGAGCCGTGGGGAGCGTCGAAGATCTTCAAAAAGGGGATGACGCACCTGTCGTGGATGGCGGTCGGGGTGCTGACCGGCGGCGCAATGGTGTTCTATTTCCGCGATGCGCCGACGCTCGCGCGTGAACTCGTGACGGGACAGGCGCCATACGTGGCGTACCTTTTTCTAGGAATATTTGCGCTGTTCACGTACGTGCTCGGCGGGATCGCGCGAGAGCAGGTCTGCATCTACATGTGCCCGTGGCCGCGCATTCAAGGCGCGATGACGGATCATCATACGCTCCTCGTCAGCTACAAGCAGGAACGTGGTGAGCCGCGTGGTCCGGCGCGCAAAAATGCCGAAGGCGTGGTGGACTGGTCGACGCGTGGCGATTGCATCGATTGCAAGGCCTGCGTGGTCGTCTGTCCCGCCGGCATCGACATTCGCGACGGTTCGCAACTTGAGTGCATCCAGTGTGCGCTGTGCATCGACGCGTGCAACGAGATCATGGACAAGATCGGCCGTCCGCGCGGCCTGATCAACTACGATACGGTGGCGAAGCAGGAAGCGGCGGCCAAGGGGCTGAAGCACGAGCCCGTCCAGGTGATCCGTCCGCGCACGGTGATCTATGCCTCGTTGTTTGCGCTGGTTGGCGCGATCATGCTGTATGGATATTTCAATCGATCGATCCTGGACGTGAACGTGCTGCATGAACGCAACCCGCCATTCGTGAAGCTGAGCGACGGCAGTATTCGCAATGGCTACACTGTGAAAGTGCTCAACAAACTGCATGAGCCGCGCGAGTTCACGTTGGCGCCGAAGGGCCTTGGCAATGCTACTCTGTCGATCGTCGGGGTCGAGGGGGGCGCAAATGCCAAGTTCACCGTGGTCACCGACGCCTTGCGCGAACTCAAGGTCTTTGTGACGGTTCCGGCTAGTGAAGTTGGGAACCTTACGGCTCAATCGAACAACTTCGAGATCGTCGTCAAAGACGCGAAGTCGGGCCAGGAAACCAGGCGCAAAACCGGCTTCCAGCTGCCGGCCGCCGCGGGAGGGCAATGATGAGCAACGGATCGCAGGTGCTCGGCCGCAAAAGCGAAGGTGGTCTGACCGGGCGTCACGTCCTTTGGGGTATGGTGGGGTTCTTCGGCGTGATTTTTGCCGTCAACGGGGTCTTCCTCTACTCGGCACTGAAAACGCACACGGGGATCGTTGCCAACGAGCCCTATCGCAAGGGCCTCGCCTACAATCAGCGGATCGCGGCCGACGAGCGCCAGCAAGCGCTCGGCTGGCAGGACGAGGCGAGCATCACCCGTGACGGCCACGTTACCGTCGTGGTGCGTGATGCGGGCGGCAGACCGGTGTCGGGATTGAAGCTCGAGGCGGCGCTTGGCCGGCCATCGACCACCACCGGGGAGCGCAAGTTCAAGCTGGCCGAACTCGACCCCGGTACGTACCGGGCCGTGTCGACCGCCATCGAGCCCGGCACCTGGCTGTTCGCCCTCGAGGCGCGCCGTGCCGACAACTCGGAAGAGCCGGACTATCGCGCGCGGAGGCGGTTGTGGCTGAAGCCCTGAGATTGTCCGACATCGATCATGGGGGCCGATCGTTTTCCCGTGCTGCGGAAGGGGCGGGGCCGGCATCGACGAATGTGCTGCAACTCGCCGTTCCCGATATGCACTGCGGCATGTGCATGCGGACCGTTGAAGAGACTCTTTCGGCCATGCCTGCGGTCGAGGCGGCTCGGGTGAACCTGTCGGCCAAGCGCGTCACGGTTATTCTGAAGGACAAGCTTTCGAACGCCGAGCCCTACATCGAGGCGCTAAAGGACGCGGGCTTCGATGCGCGGCCGTTGATTACGCATACCGATGAGGCTCAGGCGCAACTAGACCGAGACTACCTCAAGCGGCTTGGTGTCGCCGGGTTTGCGGCGGCCAATGTCATGCTGTTGTCGGTGTCTGTCTGGTCGGGACATTCCGGCGACATGCCGGCATCGATGCAGACGCTGTTTCATTGGCTCTCCGCCGTGATCGCGCTGCCGGCGGTTGCCTATGCGGGCAAGCCGTTCTTTTCATCGGCACGCAAGGCGATCGCGGCGCGGCGTCTCAACATGGACGTACCGATCTCGCTCGGCGTTACGCTTGCCACGGGTATGAGCCTCTACCAGACCATTCGCGGTAGCGAGCAGGTCTATTTCGATGCGGCCATAACGCTGCTGTTCTTTTTGCTGATCGGCCGTGCGCTCGATCAGCGAATGCGCGTTCGTGCAGCGGGGGCGGCGCAGAACCTGCTCGCCTTGCGGACGCCGGCGACGTCCGTCATCGGCCCCGATGGCGGCATCATGCGCATCGCCACCAACGATGTCAGGCCCGGCATGCGCATTCTCGTCGCGGCTGGCGAGCGGGTGCCGGTCGATGCGCGGGTGACCAAAGGCGTGACAGACATCGACCAGAGTCTGATGACCGGTGAATCGCGCCCGCAGCCGGTCGGCCCTGGCGACAAGGTCTATTGCGGCACAATCAATCTCGGCGCGCCGTTCGAAGCGGAAGTGACAGCCATTGCCGACAACACGCTGCTCGCAGAGATCGCGCGGCTGATGGAGACGGCCGAACAAGCACGCGGCAAATACGTGCGGCTCGCCGATCGCGCGGCGCGGCTCTATGCGCCAGCTGTGCATGCACTCGGGGCGGCGACGTTCGCGGGTTGGATGGTTGCCGGGTATGGCTGGGAGCAGGCGCTGACGGCGGCGATTGCCGTCTTGATCATCACTTGCCCCTGTGCGCTGGCGTTGGCGGTACCGGCGGTGCAGGTCGTTGCGACCAGCCGCTTGTTTCGCAAGGGCGTGGTGTTGAAGGCTGCCGACGGGCTCGAGCGGCTTTCCGAAGTCGATACGATCGTACTCGACAAGACGGGGACGCTGACGCTCGGCGAGCCTCGTCTCGTTGATCCTCAGTCGGTTTCCGATACTGTTCTGAGCAAGGCTGCGGCACTTGCCGCGCACAGCCGTCATCCGTATTCGAAGGCCGTGGTTGCTGCTGCGAAGTCGCGGCGGCTTGCGACGCCTGTGATCGAGGGTATCGAGGAAGTCGCGGGCGCTGGTCTCAAGGCCGTAGTCGATGGTTCGGAGTGGCGGCTTGGTTCCGCCCGGTTCTGTGCTGTCGACCGTGGCGACGACGCAGGGCAGACCCTATGGTTGCGGATCGGCGGGGACCTGCCCGTTGCACTCGCCATGCGCGATGAATTGCGGCCGGATGCGCTGGCGGTCGTCGCGCAACTCAAGGCCGCCGGTTACGGCATCGAGATTTTGTCTGGCGATCGGATCGATACAGTTGCGGACGTGGCACGTGCCGCCGGCATCGAAGCGTGGGCCGGGGAGCAGCAGCCGGGCGACAAGATCCGCCGCATCGAAGCCCTCGCCGGTCAAGGCAGGAAGGTGTTGATGATCGGCGATGGCCTCAACGATGCGCCGGCGCTTGCTGCCGGGCACGCATCGATGTCGCCGGCCTCCGCCGCCGATATCAGCCAGACCGCAGCAGACGCGGTCTTCCAGGGCGAGGCGCTTTCGCCTATCGTCGAGGCACTGGCGGTTGCGAAGGGTGCGCATCGGCGGGCCATGGAGAACTTCAGCATTGCGATCGGTTATAATGCGATCTTCGTGCCGTTGGCCGTCGTCGGTTTCGTCACGCCGCTGATCGCTGCGATCGCCATGTCGGGTTCATCGCTTGCCGTCACGGCGAATGCGCTGAGGCTGTCGCGTCAACGATTGAAGGTGACGGGCGGCACGGCGGCACACACCGGCACCCCGCCAATCGCACTACGGCCCGTGGAGGCAAGGACATGACCGCTCTTACTTGGTTGGTGCCCATTGCATTGATGCTCGGCGGCTTTGGGCTGGCGGCATTTCTTTGGTCGTTGAAAAGCGGCCAGTTCGAAGATCTTGAAGGTGCCGGCTGGCGCGCGCTCGACGACGAAACGGCCCCGCGGCCGGATCGCCGGCAAGCCGACCGGTCATGAGGACTAGTCAATGACCGAGGCCGCTGCGAAGCCTGACAGCACTGTCACAGCCGATCTGGTTCCGGAGCCACGGCGGATTCCATTCGATGCCCCGTGGGAATGGCTGGCTGCCGGTTGGCGCGATTTGTGGGCCGTGCCTGGTATCAGTCTGACCTATGGTGCGGCCTTTGCTCTCGCGGCATTGGCGCTTTGCGTGGGCTTGATGCGTATCGAGGCGGTGTCGCTGTTTCTTGCGCTCGCCGGTGGGTTTCTGTTGATCGGTCCGTTCCTGGCGGTTGGCCTCTACGAAGCGTCGCGGCGGATGAAGATGAAGGATCAGCCGCGCTTTCGCGACGTGATGTGGTCGTGGCTCAGTGCGCGGGGGCAGCTCGGTTTCTTCGGCGTCGTGCTGATGTTCGTGTTCATGGTCTGGCTGCAGATCGCGTTCATCCTGGCGATGGGTTTCCTCGGCGGGCAGGCCATACCGCCCGCAGACCAGTTCATGCACATGCTGCTGTTCACGCCGCGCGGGCTTGGGTTGCTGATCGTCGGCACGATCGTCGGCGGTGCGTTGGCGACGGCCGTCTTTTCGATTTCGGCGCTTGCCGTGCCGCTACTGCTCGACCGGCGGACGGACGTTTTCACGGCCGCGAAGGCCAGCATCCAGACGGTGCTCAAGAATCCGAAGCCGATGGCGCTTTGGGCGGCGTTGATCGTCGTCATCATGGCGGCTGGGTTTGCGATGCTGCTCGTGGGATTGGCCGTCGCTTTCCCGCTCATCGGCCACGCGACGTGGCATGCCTATGAGGACATCTTCGGCGAGCGGAAGGGTTGAGCTGGTTAGTCTCCCGGCCCATTCTTGGCGCGTGAGCTTTTGCCGGAGTTCAGCTGCTCCTTTCATCCGTCATCCCGGCCCCGGATCGTGGTCCGGGGTAAACTGAGGCCGGGACCCACGATAGGTAGGTACAATCGCGCTAGTTGATGCGGTTGAGATGCTGAGACGGCCGAAGAATTCCTTTACCGCCACGCCCGCTGCACGTTGCCGTGGGTCCCGGCCTTCGCCGGGATGACGAAGTTGCGAGTGAAAAGGCTGATTGCTCACTTCGCCTCTCCCCGCAGGCGGGGAGAGGGGATGTTTGCGGGCCTTCCCTCCATTCGCGTTCGGCACTAAACAGGCGGCACTGTCACTTGCCGCATCTTGCTTTGCTCGCGCGGAGCTGGATGTGGCCTTGAAAGGGCGCCTCCCGTGTTCGATCTCAAAGCCATTCGCGACAATCCAGCCTGGTTTGACGGCGGCATGCAGCGCCGCGGCATTGCGGATCAGTTCTCGTCGAAGGCCGTGCTCGATCTCGATGAGAAGCGGCGCAAGCTCGTCACGGATCTGCAGGAGTTGCAGGGGCGGCGCAATTCCGCGTCGAAAGAGATCGGCAAGGCGATGGGTGCCAAAGACACGGCCCTCGCTGAGAAATTGAAGGCCGAAGTTGCCGGGCTCAAGGATCAGATCGCGGCGGGCGAGGCCGAGCAGGCGAAGATCGACAAGGCGATCGAGGATTACCTCGCGGTCATTCCGAACATTCCGCTCGATGCCGTGCCCGATGGCAAGGACGAGAAAGACAACGTCGAGGTTCGCAAATCGGGTGAGCCGAATGCGCTCATCAAGGCTGCCGGCGTCAACAAGCCGAAGCAGCATTTCGAGCTCGGCGAAGCGTTGGGCATGATGGACTTCGAGACGGCGGCGAAGGTATCCGGTGCGCGGTTCGTGTTCCTCAAGGGGCAGCTTGCGCGGCTCGAGCGGGCGCTCGCGCAGTTCATGCTGGATGCGCACACCGCGCCCGAGAAGGACGGCGTCGGTGGCTATACCGAGGTCAACCCGCCGCTGCTCGTTCGCGATGCCGCCGCGTATGGCACGGCGAATTTGCCGAAGTTCGCTGCTGATCTTTTCCCAAGTAGTCGCGAACCAACATTGCGTGAGCGCGTCCGTCAGTTCTACAGGCAGGCTCCGCCGTCAGAATGGCCTGACCAGAATGCATTCGACCAGAAGCCGACAACCGATGAGTTTAAAGATGATTGGCTGAGAGAACGTGCAGTTTCGGAGCAGGATTTCTTGGCAAAATGGATGCCTGAATTTGCATATCAACATGCACTTGCAGAAGAGAGCAACCGCCTCTGGCTCATCCCCACCGCCGAGGTGTCGCTGACTAACCTCGCGCGCGAGCAGATCATCGACGAAGAGAAACTGCCGTGGCGGTTCACGGCGGCGACGCCGTGCTTCCGCTCCGAAGCAGGCGCTGCGGGTCGTGATACGCGCGGCATGATCCGCCAGCATCAGTTCACGAAAGTCGAGATGGTGTCGATCACGTCAGCGGATCAGTCTCTCGCCGAACACGAGCGGATGACCAAGTGCGCCGAGACGATCCTTCAGCGGCTCGGTCTGCCGTTCCGCACGATCGTGCTGTGCACCGGCGACATGGGCTTTGCCTCGCAGAAGACCTACGACATCGAAGTCTGGCTGCCGGGTCAGGATGCCTATCGCGAGATTTCGTCGTGCTCGGTCTGCGGCGATTTCCAGGCGCGGCGGATGGGCGCGCGCTATCGCGTCAAGGGCGGCAAGGACGTGCGCTACGTGCACACACTCAACGGTTCGGGCCTCGCCGTGGGACGTACGCTGATCGCGGTCATGGAGAATTACCAACAGGCCGACGGCAGCATCGTCGTCCCCGAGGCGCTGCGCCCGTACATGGGCGGGATCGAGAAGATCGCCGCGGCTGGGAAGTGACAACGCGGTAGTGCCTCCGCCTCGTTGCGTCCACCTGTCATGACTGGACGCCCCTTTTTGTCATGGCGGGGGGCTTGTCTCCACCATCCTTCGTGTCCAGTTCACCGCTCCCAATCTCATGCTTTCCCGGCCGAGCGCAGCGAGAGCCGGGATCACGTCGGTGGCGTTAGGTGAGAGCGCTGCCAAGTCCTTTGCCGACGTGACCCCTCTCGCGGCTCATTGCTGCGCATGAGCTTTGGCCGGGGACGCATGGGGATGATGGATGTGTGCGAGTGCAGCACGGACCGACTGATCATTTGTCATGGCGGGCCGTGTGCCCGTCCTCCATCATGCCGCGAGTGCCACCGTGCGCGGACCCGCACCACCCGCCGCCACCTACTCGTCATGGCCGCGTAGGCGGCCACCCAAGCATGGCGTCGCGAGATTTCGGAGTGATGGGCGCAGGCTGCTGCTATAGTTGCGAACATCCGCAATTGCTTGCTTGCTGAAGTTTGCTTGGGTGGCCGCCTGCGCGGCCATGACGGGAATTTGGTTAATGCGGCGGGTGAAACGAAGACGCGAGTGCGAGCGAGGGCCGTCGGCGAGCAGAGCGCGCTGGCGCCGTTGCCGGTGTCCGGGATTTCACCGGCTTAAGTTGTCCGGGGGTTGCGCCCGTTCGGCCTCGTCACCGCTTGCAGGTGCTTCAGCTCGGTCAGGCATCGGGTCGATCCTGCCTTTGTCGCGCGGTTTCCATCGCGCTCCGCTCGCCGGCGGATACCGGCTCGATCAATGAGGACGCGAGGTCATGATCCGCGCGCGCTTAAGACTGCGACAGAAGATGCCGGAAGTTGCGGTGTGCGTCACGTTGCAATTTTTGCGAGCCTTAATGGGCGGGCCCCGCGCTACGCAGTAACTCGTAGACCTTGCGCGCTTCCTTTATGCGAAAGAGGTGCGGACTGCTGAATGCGCAGGCATGCAACGGGGCTAGGTAGAAGAAGTCCCAGCCGTCGTTCTGGGAAAGACGGATCGTGCCGCGGCCGTTCGACCCTTCTTCCAAGCGAAGCGAGACCGCCGAACGATCGACGGACGTGACTTTACCGCCTGGCAGGCCATTGACGATGATAACGCGCTGGTTCGTCACGACGTAGCGCAACCGAGAGCGATAAATCGCATCTGCCAGAAAGCGGCCGATCGTGATGTAAGATCCGGCGGCCAGAAACAGCAGACTGTGCAAGAAAAATCCACCGGAATTGGCCGGATTCCAAAGCGTCCGGATTGCGCCCTGCCCCGCGATCGCGGCCCAGAACGCGGAAAATGGGATCAGGAGCACGTCCGAAACCACAAACACGATGCCGCGTTTCGGCCGGCCCTTCCACAGGACGATCTCGTCTGGTCCGAGTACTGTCGTTTGCCGGAGTGCTTTGCGCCGTTCGGCGACATTGTCGCGGTCGGAGAAGAACGGATGGGGCATTTCACTTCATGCCGAGATGCTTCTCGAGCCAGTGGATGTCGTAGTCGCCGTTCTGGATGTCGGGCTGGTTGATGAGATCCTGGAACAGCGGGATCGTCGTCTCGATGCCATCGATCACAAATTCGGAGAGCGCGCGCTTCAAGCGCATCAGACACTCGTTGCGGTTCTTGCCCGACACGATGAGCTTGCCGATGAGCGAGTCATAATGCGGCGGAATGCGATAGCCCTGGTAGACGCCCGAGTCGACGCGCACCCCGAGACCGCCCGGCGGATGCCAATACGTGATCTGGCCCGGCGAGGGTCGGAAGGTCTTCGGGTTCTCGGCGCAGATGCGGCACTCGATGGCGTGACCGGAGAACGTCACCTCGTCCTGCGTCACGGAGAGCGAGTTGCCGGCCGCGACGCGGAGCTGCTCGAGAACGAGATCGAGGCCGGTGATCTGTTCGGTGACCGGGTGTTCGACCTGGAGGCGGGTGTTCATCTCGATGAAGTAGAACTCGCCATCTTCATAGAGGAATTCGATCGTGCCGGCGCCGCGGTACTTGAGTTTTTGCATCGCCTTGGCGGCGATCATGCCGATCTTGCTACGTTGCTCGGCGTTGAGGGCGGGGCTCGGCGCTTCTTCCCAGACCTTCTGGTGGCGGCGCTGCAGCGAGCAGTCGCGTTCGCCCAAGTGGATGGCGTTGCCCTTGCCGTCGCCGAAGACCTGGATCTCGATGTGGCGCGGTTTCTGGAGATACTTCTCCATGTAGACGCTGTCGTCGCCGAACGCGGCCTTGGCTTCGGCGCGCGCCGTCTTCAATGCCATGTCGAGTTCGTCGGCCGTCTTGGCGACCTTCATGCCGCGTCCGCCGCCGCCGGCTGCCGCCTTGATCAGCACAGGAAAGCCCATTGCCTTCGCGACTTTCAGAGCCTGTGCTTCGGTCGTTACCGCGCCGTCCGATCCGGGCACGACGGGGATACCGAGGCGCTTCGCGGTCTCCTTGGCTTCGATCTTATCGCCCATGATCCGGATGTGTTCGGACGTCGGGCCGATGAAGGTGATGTTGTGTTCTTCGAGGATTTCGGCGAAGCGCGCGTTCTCGGAGAGGAAGCCGTAGCCCGGGTGGATCGCGTCGGCGCCGGTGATCTCGCAGGCGGCAAGCAAGCGCGGGATATTCAGATAGCTCTCGGCGGCAGGCGGGGGGCCGATGCAGACGCTCTCGTCGGCGAGGCGGACGTGCATGGCGTCGGCGTCGGCGGTCGAATGCACGGCGACAGTCGCAATGCCGAGTTCCTTGCAGGCACGCTGCACCCGGAGGGCGATTTCACCGCGGTTGGCGATCAGAACCTTGTCGAACATGGCTAGCTCAGTCACAGGCGACAGAAGCAGGCAGCAGATATTCGAACCGCTGCTGACTGCTACTGCCGCCCGCTACTGCCCTTCATTCAATGATGACCAACGGCTCGCCGAATTCGACAGGCTGGCCATTGTCGACCAGGATCGCCGAGACGGTTCCGGCCTTCGGGGCCGGGATGTGGTTCATGGTCTTCATGGCTTCGATGATGAGCAGGGTCTGACCCTGGGCAACGCGGCTGCCGATCTCGATGAAGGAAGCGGCGCCGGGCTCGGGCGAACGGTAGGCGGTGCCCACCATCGGCGATTTTACGGTACCTGGGTGTTGGGCCGGGTCGCCGATCGGTTTGGGGGCGGCAGCGCTAGGGGAAGCGCCGGCAAGTACCACCGGGGCGGCCGGTAAGGCGGCAGCCATCGACATCTGGCGCGCGACGCGCAGGCGCAAGCCGTCGCGCTCGATCTCGATTTCCGAAAGGCCGGTTTCGTTAAGCAAATCAGCGAGATCGCGAATCATCGCGTGCTCGCCTGTCGCGCGGTCCCGCGGCTCTTTGTCCTTGGATTCTTTACCCATGTGGAGGGCGTTCCCCGTGTGGTCCGAAGCATCGATCCCGTGAGGCTGGCCTTCTCGCATGGACGGCCGGAAACGAAAGAAGGCAGGCACGGCTGGGCCCCGTGTACCAGCTTTCCCGCATCTGTCAAAGCTGTGGAGCCGGAGGGCATGACCCCGTTCCGGGCGTCAGAACGGTCAAAGCACTCGATCGGCGTCGTCGCGGCCCATTTCGCGCGCTTCCTGTTCATCCCAGGTTTCCCGACGCCGCCGCGGGCCGCTGTTCGATTTCATGAGCAACAGCAGGATGAGCGCCGGCGGGAAAAGCAGGCTGATGGTCATCCAGTAGGACACCTCGCGGCGCTTGATGGCTGCAATCACGCCGCCAAGGACCGCCGCAAGCAGTGCCACGCTACCGTAGATGGCGATGAAGGTTGCCATGAGTTACCCGGCGGTTGGAGTTCCACCGGGCCGACTTTCCGGTCTCGGAGGCCGTGGACTCCGGTCACGATGTGGACCAGCAACAAGGCCGATTCAAGCCGTTCGAGACGACATCCTGAATCGGCAACCGTCGGATCAGAGGCGTGCGCCACGTACCCGCATACCCGGGTGCACATGCTCGAGCACCACCGATGGCCTGAACCGGAACAGCTGGGCCGGACGGCCGCCGGTATGGCTCTTGATTTCGCCCGTCGGCTCGACCAGTCCCATGTGCTCGACGAGGCGGCGGAAATTCTGCTTGTGGAGCGGTGGGCCCAGTATGGCTTCCACGGTTTGCTGCAGCTCATAAAGCGTGAACTGGTCGGGGACCAATTCGAACACGATCGGCTTTATTTTGATCTGCGCCCTCAGCCGGCCGAGGGC
>JAPXTA010000152.1:0-11518 GCA_033812735.1 Hyphomicrobiaceae bacterium
GACCTACAACTGTGTGTGTGCCGTAGAGTGCCTTGAACTCGAGAAAATCCGAGCCGTCGACGAGCCGCGCGATGACCTCGCGGACGTCGACGGGCTTCTTGTAGTCGACGGGTACGACACCCGCTAGTTCGTCCGGGGCGTACTTCGGTGCTTCGAAAGACTTCGGCACCTGATAGGGCAGGTGCGCATTCCACGGCAGCTTCGCCATCACCTCGCGGCAGATCCGGATGCCCTCCGCATCATCCTCCGCGAGGTATTCGGCGAGACCGGATTTCGTCGCATGCATCTCGGCGCCGCCGAGATCTTCGTCCGTCGCGATCTCGCCGGTCGCCGCGCGCAGCAGCGGTGGTCCCGCAAGAAACACTTTGGCCTTGCCGCGCACCATGATGACGTAGTCCGAGAGGCCGGGCAGGTACGCGCCGCCTGCCGTGGATGAGCCGTGCACCACGGTCACCTGCGGAATACCGGCAGCCGACATCCGCGCCTGATTGGCAAAGCCGCGGCCGCCATCGACGAACATCTCGGATTGATAGAGCAGGTTGGCGCCGCCGCTCTCGACGAGGCGTACGACAGGCAACTTGTTCTGGAGCGCGATCTGTTGGACGCGATGGTTCATTTTCACCGCCATCGGTGTCGACGTGCCACCCTTGATCGCACTGTCAGACGCAGCGACCATGCAGCGAATCCCGGATACATAACCGATCCCGGCGATACCACCGCCAGAGGGCTGGTCGGTGTCGTCGTGCATACCAAAGCCGCAGAGCGTCGAGAGTTCCAGCCATGGCGCGCCTCGGTCCAGCAACAACGCCAGACGCTCTCGTGGCAGGAGCTGTCCGCGCTTCTTGAACAACTCGGCTTTGCTGTTTGAGCTATCGCGCACCTTCTGCTCGAGCGCTCGGAACTGCTCGATCAGCGTCAGCATATCCGCGCGGTTCTTGGCGAACGCGTCGCTGCGCGTGTCGATGGCGCTTTCGATAACCGGCATGGGCGTCCCGTTGAAACGACAAAGCGCCGGGCGGTGTGCCCAGCGCTTCGATTTATGGCAGGTGAGGCCGGGAGCGGAAAGGGTCAGTAGTACCCGCGTGCCGGGCGAAGGCTGAGCCCCGCGACACCGGCGGCGATGTTGATCCCCGTTTGGCCCTGGACCGAGAGCGGCTGGAGGATCACCGACCGGCGCGACCCACCGATGAGCGCATTAGCGCCGACGCCAACGCCCACCGTCGCTTCCGCACTGACGCCGCCGAAGCGGCCCTTGAGGGACTCGGGCGGAACATGTGCCGTGGGTGCCAGTACGGCCCACGCGATCTCAGTGCGGCGCGTGTAGCCGACATCGAGGCCGATCTTCGTGATGTTGCCGCGATAGTGTTCGTCGATCCCGCGGTGACGGAAGACGCAATGCATCGACTTGGAAGAGCCGACGATGAGGCCGACCCCGCCCTCGACGGAGCATCTGAGCACGCCGACCTCGAGCCTCGCCTGAGCACTGGCCGGTTCAGCGGCACCAACGACTGCAATCCCGAGCGCCGCAGCGCAAACGAGTGTCTTCCTCATCCTGGTCTCTCCCATCGACAACTCGAAATGTACTGGGGCTATGCCGTCTGATTCCGGCGACCGCGCGGGCTTCCCGTGGCCAAAATGCGGCGCAGTTCATTCCCGCTCGCGGGCCTTCGCTGCGTTCCAGAGAGCGTCCATTTCATCCAGCGTGCTGTCCGCCGGCGACTTGCCGCGCAACGCCAAATCCTGCTCGATGAACTGGAAGCGGCGGGTGAACTTCGCGTTGGCGCGGCGAAGCGCGTGTTCTGGATCGATATCAAGATGACGCGCGACGTTCGCCATCACGAACAGCAGGTCACCGAACTCGTCCTCGACAGCGTCCTTGTCGACAGCGATGTGGGCGCCGCGCGGATCTGCCGGCTTGGCGACGTCTTCGAACTCAGCGAGTTCTTCGCGCATCTTCTCGAAAACAGGGCCGAGCGATGGCCAGTCGAAGCCGACCCTGGCGGCCTTTGCCTGCAGCTTGATCGCCCTGGTGAGCGCCGTCATGCCTCGCGGGACGTCATCAAGGAGGGACTGCCCAACGTTTCGCGCCGGTTGCCCCGCCGCAGCTCGCTGCGCGGCCTTCAGCGCCTTTTCCTCCGACTTGATTTTCTCCCAGAAGCCCTTCGCCATGCCAGCCGATCGCGCCGCCTCGCTGCCGAAGACGTGCGGGTGGCGGCGGATCATCTTCTCGCAAATGCCAGAAACGACGCCCTGGAACCCGAACGACGATTCCTCCTCCGCGAGCCGCGCGTGATAAACAACCTGGAGCAAGAGATCGCCCAATTCTTCGCGCAGATCGACGAGATCGTGGCGTTCGATCGCATCCGCCACCTCGTAGGCCTCCTCGATCGTGTAGGGTGCGATCGTCGCGAAAGTCTGCTCGAGATCCCAGGGGCAACCCGTGACCGGCGTCCGGAGCGCCGCCATGATCTCGATAAGGCTGTTGATATCGTAAGGAGGTTTTGGCGGTGTCGGCATTGAAGATCTTTCAGTGCTCACGCGCGCGCCCGTGGCGGATCGCCGGGGTGGCGGTGTAAACTCATTCCATCAGCCGACCCAGGGGAGGGGACCTTGTCGACCATACGACGCGGAGAGCGTGCCGGAGCTTCGTTTATCGCGGCAAGCGCGCTGTGGCTATGCCTCAGCGGCGCGGCTGCGGCCCAAGAGGCCGCCGTGCGCGCCACAAAGGTCGTTCCTGAGCGGCCTGCCCGAGTGTTCGTGATGGCGGCATTCGACGATGCCTGCAGGCAGGTCGCCGCAGCAGCGCTAACAGTCGACCAGCCACCCGCAAAGGGAACACTCAGTTTCCGCGAGAACCAGGCGACGACCGTGATGTACAGCCTCAGCGGCAAGTGCATCGGCACGAAGCTGACAGGAACCGGCATCTACTACACCGCCGCGAAGGGCGCGACTGGCACCGATACGTTCAAGGTCAGCGCCAAACTCGCGAGCGGCGAAATGGCCACCCGTACATTCACGGTCAGCATCGCAGACGATTGATGTCGCCTCCGGCCAGACGTTGGAAGCCACCTACCCGCACACGGAAAACAGAAGCATGGCTGACTTCACGCGCATTCGACCGGGGCTGCGGGGCACCGCCCGGCTTATCGTGGCAGCGGAGCACACCGCGCCCCGTGTCGGCTCCGGAGCCATTCACGTGTTGGCGACCCCGGTGATGATCAATCTCGTCGAGGCAGCCGCCCTTGCAGCGTGTGAGGCACTATTGCCGGCGGGAATGCAAACCTTGGGAACCAACCTCAACGTCAGCCACACCGCGGCCACGCCCGTCGGTGGCTTGGTTGTCGCCATAGCAGAAGTAACCGAAGTGAAGGGCCGCGAGATTTCGTTCCAGATCGAGGTCCGCGACGATCTCGATGAGATTGGCAGCGGCACCCATACGCGGGTCGCAGTCACGGTAGAGAAGTTCGAAGCACGCGTTGCCAAGAAGGCAGAAGCGCTGCGCGCCAAGCTCGGCGGTCAAATAGGATGACAAGGTCGTCTTGGTCGCGGCCCAAACCGCACCCGCTTCATTCGCAGAATAAATATTATGGAAAACGAGCGTCTCTAAGGCACGAACTTCAACGAGTTCAGCGAACTTGGCTATTCCGCCGGACGGAAGATCTCAGAGTGCGGCAACCAAACTATGACGCAATCCTACACTGCCGTCGACGGCAAGTTCTCGACGCTGTTAATGTCGTGAGGCTGCATTGCCTGGTGGAGATCCAATGATCATACGGCCCCTCACCCGTATCCTGACGGCCGCCGTCCTCGTTGCCGCTACGGCATCGGCAACTCTGGCCCAACAACAACGCGGACCTCAGGCTCCGGAAATCGGCACCGGAACCACCGCCAAGCAACTTGCAAGCGCGAAGCGCTACATGGTTGCCGCTGCGAACCCCATCGCAGTTGAGGCCGGGCTCGACATCCTCGCTGCTGGTGGCAGCGCCGTAGACGCGGCCATCGCGGTACAATTCGTGCTCAACATTGTCGAGCCGCAGTCATCCGGCATCGGTGGCGGCGCGTTCCTGATGCATTTCAATTCCGCGACGGCATGGGTGCAAAGCTATGACGGCCGCGAAACGGCACCAGCGGGAGCAAAGCCAAACACGTTCCTCAAGGCTGATGGCTCGCCGCGCGGTTTCGCCGAGGCCGTGTTTGGCGGCGAGAGCGTCGGCGTCCCAGGCGTCATCAGAATGCTCGCCTTAGCGCACAAGCAACACGGCAAGCTGCCCTGGGCCCGATTGTTCGACCGCGCCATCAAACACGCGGGCGAGGGCTTCGCTGTCTCCCCTCGCCTGCACGCCCTATTGAAAGACATGGGATCGAAGAACTTCGCTCCTGAGGCACGCTCGCTGTATTTCGACGAGAGCGGCGAGCCTCGGCCCGTGGGGTTCATGCTCAAGAATTCTGAGCTCGCCGCGACGCTCCAAGCGCTCGCCAAGGATGGCGAAGCCAGCTTCTACAAAGGCGCCGTGGCGGACGCCATCGTCCGCGCCGTTGCCGAGGAGGCGCCGAACCACAAAGGCAGTCTCACGCCGTCTGATTTGGCAGGCTATCAAGCAAAGGAGCGGCCGCCGGTCTGCGTGCCCTATCGAACATACAAAGTCTGTGGCATGGGGCCGCCGTCCTCCGGGGGCATAACCGTCGGCCAAGTGCTTGCGCTTCTGGAGCCGAAAGACCTTGGCCGTGACGCCTTGGATCCGGCTGCCTTGCACCTCATCGCCGAGGCGGAGAAACTCGCCTATGCCGATCGCGACCAGTACATCGCGGACCCTGATCACACGACTGTGCCGAACGGCTTGCTCGATCCGGCCTATCTAGGCGAGCGGCGTACCGCCATCGACCCGTCCAAGACGATGGCCAAGGCCCAAGCCGGCTATCCCCCGGGAATGGCAAAGCGTGGTGGGCTCGACGCCACGGCGGAGAGCAACGGCACCTCTCATGTCTCCATCGTTGATGCGGCTGGCAACGCCGTCGCCTTGACGACGTCGATCGAGAATGCGTTCGGCTCGCGGCTGACGGCCGGCGGTTTCCTGCTCAACAACCAACTGACCGACTTTTCGTTCCGGCCGACGGATGCGAGCGGCGCACCGATTGCGAACGCCGTCGCCGGTGGAAAGCGGCCACGCTCATCGATGGCGCCGACGATCATCCTAGGACCGGACGGTTACGTTCGCTGGGTGATCGGCTCCCCCGGCGGCAGCCGCATCATCCTCTATGTCGTCAAAGCCGTCGTCGGCTTGATCGACTGGCAACTCGATGCGCAGGCGGCAGCGAGCCTCGCCAACTTCGGCAGCCGCAATGGCCCGTTCGAGATCGAGAACGGCCCACACGCCATCACCATCACAGCCGAGATGCAGAAGCTCGGGCATCAGGTGCAGGCCGTCGAAATGACATCAGGGTTGCATATCGTCGCGCGCGCGAGCGACGGCACCCTCACCGGCGGCGCCGATCCCCGCCGCGAAGGCGTCGCGAAGGGTGAATAGCTCAGAACCCGATCGGGAACCGCTTCTCGATCTCCGCCGCCTGCTCTGGCGTGAGACACGAGATCCTCTCGCGCCGGAGTAAGAGATACAGCCGCGCCGTCTCCTCGAGTTCTTCGACCGCATCGGTCGCAGCCGCCAGCGACGTACCGGCGACCACAGGCCCATGATTGGCGAGCAGGATGGCGTGGTGCTTGCCAGCGAGCGTGCCAACAGCGTCGGCCAATCGCTCGTCTCCCGGAGGGAAATAAGGTGCGAGCGCCAGCGCGCCAATCCGCATCACTGAATAGGCGGTGATCGGCGGCAGGACGTTATGCGGATCGATGCCGTGCAGGCAGCTGACGGCGACGGAATGAAACGAATGCAAGTGGACGACCGCACCGGCCCTCGGGCGGCGATCGTACATCGTGGTGTGCAGAACAGCCTCTTTCGTCGGCTTGTCGCCGCCGATATGCCGACCAGCCGAGTCCAGGAGCGATAATCGCGCTGGGTCGAGTGTGCCGAGTGATGACCCCGTCGGCGTCATCAACCAGCCGCCATCCGGCAGGCGCACCGAAATATTACCGGTCGATCCGTGGGTCAGGCCGCGATTGAACAACGAGGCGCCGACGCGGCAGACTTCGTCACGCTGCCCCGCGTGCGCACTCACGACAGCTTGCTCCAGGCTTTGAGGAAAAAGTCCGCGGTGCCGAAGTTGCCGGATTTCAGAGCGAGCACGATGCCCTTACCGCCCCCCTTCGCATCGATGGCACGTGTCCAAGGCACGCCTGGATCGATCTCCGGCCCGATTTCAAGCGCCGTCACGCCGAGTTCGTTGACGACGGCACCAGACGTCTCACCGCCAGCGACGAGAAACCGTGTAAACCCATTGGCGGCAAGCCCTATGGCAGTGGCTGCGAGCGCCGCCTCGACGAGTTGACCAGCGGCGTCGCGGCCAAGCACATCCTGCACTTTGGCCACTTCGGCGGGCTCAGCGCTCGAATAGACCATGACCGGTTTGTCAGCCGGTTGCGCGAGTGCCCAGGCAAGAATGTCGCTGGCGCGGACTTCGTGCGTCGCCAGGGCGAGCGGCTCCAACTGGTATGTGGGAAGGCCTGCCTTCTTGGCCGTGGCCACTTGTCCGCGGGTCGCTTGCGAACATGATCCGGCCAGTATCACCGCCCTGCCCTTCGGCGCCTTCATCGTCTTCGGCGCCTCGGCGGCCTTCATCAACCCGGCGCGGATGTAGTTCGACGGCAGGCCCAGCGCGACACCAGAGCCGCCGGTGATGAGCTTCATCTCGGCCGCGGCAGCACCAATGTTGTAGAGGTGCATGTCGGTGATCGCATCGACGATGACATGGCGCTCTCCCCTCGCCCGTGCAGCACGGAAGGCGTCGGCGATCGCATCCGAACCCTTGTCGACCGTCGCGAACGGCACCAGCCCGACCTTGTGCGCCGTCTGGCGCGAAAGCACGCGCACGAGATTGCTGTCACGCATCGGCGTCAGCGGATGATCCTTCATCGGGCTCTCGGCGAGCGGCACGTCGCCGACGAACAGGTTGCCCATGTAGATCGTCCGCTTGTTCGTCGGGAAGGCAGGACAAGCGATGGTGAAATCAGTCTTGAGTCGGTCGAGCAGCGCATCGGCGACCGGCCCGATGTTGCCTTCGTCCGTCGAGTCAAAAGTCGAGCAATACTTGAAGAAGATCTGTTTGGCGCCGCAGGCGAGCAGCGCGTCACACGCCGCAAGCGATTGGCGCACGGCATCGCCGGCAGGTATGGTCCGCGATTTCAAGGCGACGACGACCGCGTCGAACCCCTCGAAACTCTGGGAGACGTCCGGAATTTGCATCACCTGCACGGTGCGCATGCCCGCGCGCGTGAGCATCAGCGCAAGATCCGTCGCGCCGGTGAGGTCGTCAGCGATACAACCGAGAAGCATGGATGTGGTCCGTTGCCGCGGCCTCGTGCCGTGGCCGCCCCTCACCCTAACCTTCTCCCCGCAGGTGCGGGGAGAGAGAATTTTCGCCTTAGCCCTCGAACGGGTCCTTGACCAGGATCGTGTCATCGCGCTCGGGGCTGGTCGAAAGCAGCGTCACCGGGCATTCGATGAGTTCTTCGATGCGCTTGACGTACTTGATCGCCTGGGCCGGCAACTCCCCCCAACTGCGCTTGCCGGCGGTCGAGGATTGCCAGCCTTCGATCGTCTCGTAGATCGGCTTGACGCGGTTCTGCTCGTTCATGCCGGCGGGCAGGCGGTCCAAACGGCGTCCGTCGAGATCGTAGCCGATGCAGATCTTCAGCTCGGGCAGGGGATCGAGAATATCGAGCTTGGTGAGCGCGATACCGTCGATGCCCGCGATCTTCGTCACCTGCCGCACCAGCACAGCATCGAACCAGCCGCAGCGGCGGGCACGGCCTGTGTTGGTGCCGAACTCCTTGCCGCGCGTGCCGATGAGATTGTGCACGTCGTTCGGATTGCCGTCTTTGTCGAGCAATTCGGTCGGGAAAGGCCCGGAACCAACGCGAGTTGTGTAGGCTTTGGCGAGACCGAGGATATTGCCGATGTGGCGTGGCCCAAGCCCGGAGCCGGCGGCTGCCTGCGCACCGATCGTGTTCGACGACGTGACATAGGGATAGGTGCCGTGATCGATGTCGAGCAGAGCGCCTTGCGCGCCTTCAAACAGGATGCGCTTGCCGGCGCGGCGCGCCTTGTCGAGCGTGTCCCAAACCGTGTCGACGTAGGGCAGGATCTTCGGCGCGATCGCCGAAAGCTCCCCGATCAACTGTTCCTTGTCGATCAGCGGTTGGCCGAGCCCCCGGCGCAACGCGTTGTGATGCACCAGCAGACGGTCGATCTTAGGGCCCAAATTCTGGAGATTGCGCAAGTCCTGCACGCGCACCGACCGGCGGCCGACCTTGTCTTCGTAGGCAGGACCGATGCCGCGACCCGTCGTGCCGATCTTCTGACCCGCTGCGCTGGCTTCGCGATATTGGTCGAGTTCCCGGTGCAGCGGCAGGATAAGCGTCGCGTTCTCGGCAAGCTTTAGGTTATCGGGCGTCACTTTGATGCCCTGCTTCTCGATGTTCTCGATTTCGCTGACGAGGTGCCACGGGTCGACGACGACGCCATTGCCGATGATCGACAGCTTACCGCCGCGAACGATGCCTGACGGCAGCAGCGCCAACTTGTAGGTCTTACCATCGATGACGAGGGTATGGCCGGCATTGTGGCCGCCCTGGAATCGCACGACGATATCGGCTCGCTCCGAGAGCCAATCGACGATCTTGCCCTTGCCCTCATCGCCCCACTGGGCGCCCATCACGACGACGTTTGCCATTCTCGGTCCTCGGCGAAGTACCCGGCGGCCGGCTCCCGGAAGGGAGACGCCGGACACAGCAAAAAGGGCGCTTGCCCTGGAGGCAGCGCCCTTTCTGGTGCTTATAGCCGAGAACGGCCTTCGGGCAAGCGATCTGTTGGGCGTAACCCCAAAACCTAGAACAGCCAATTGGCAAAAATTGCTGCTACATAGGCGATCAGGCCGCACACGGGAAAGGTCACGATCCAGGCGAGGCCGATGCGCCTGAGCACGCCCCAACGAACGTCTGACACCCGGCGCGACGCTCCAACGCCCACGATGCACGACGTAATCGTATGTGTTGTAGAGAGCGGAATGCCGAACATCGATGCAACGAAGATCGTCGACGAGGCCGAGGCCTCCGCGACGAAGCCTTGCCACGACACGATCTTGGTCATCTTGGCGCCGATCGTCTCGATGATCTTCCACCCGCCCGCAGCGGTACCGATACCCATCGTCAAGGCACACACGAGAATAACCCAGAACGGGATCTCGAACTTATCGGTGGCGCCGCCCAGAAACAGGGTCAGCGCGAATACGCCCATGAATTTTTGACCGTCGTTGAGACCATGGTTGAAGGCCATGAACCCGGCGGACGCGATCTGCAGACGATCGAACAAATGTTTAGCGCGGGTCGGCTTGGCATTGCCCGCAAGACGGATCACCAGCTTGCCGAGCAGGATCGATGCGAAAAACCCGAACGGGATCGCGCAGAACATGCCGACGAACACTTTGGTCCATCCGCTCCACTGCAGAGCTTGAAGACCGCCACCGGCAAGCCCCGCGCCGGCCAACCCCGCGAGCAGAGCATGTGACTTCGATATCGGCATGCCGACCTTGGCGGCAAAGCTCCCCCACACGATAATCGCGACCATCGCGGCGGTAATGGCGGGAAGCGTCAAGAACTGGCTCTCGACGATGCCCTTGCCAACGGTCGCCGCGACAGCCGTACCCGCCATCGCACCGATCGTGTTTAGAATAACGGCCATCAGCACCGCATTGCGCGGCGACATCACGCCGGTCGAAACGACCGTTGCGATCGCGTTCGGCGCATCGGTCCAGCCATTGATGAACTCGGCCCACAGAACCGCGAACAGCGCGACGAGCAGCCCGACCGTCAGCCAGCTCATTCACGCCTCCTTGCGGGCAAGCGAAAGGACGAGCTTGCCGCAATGATTGGCGTGGTCGGTCGCGTCTTCGAGCAGCTGATATAGCGTATGCCAAGCGAGGAATTCGAGGCGGTTCGCACCAGCCGGGCTGTATTCGCCGACGATCCGTCGCTCGGCCAACGCCACGATCTGGTCGGCCTCCGACTCGTAGTTGTCGATCTCCGTCGCAACCTCCCGTACGCGTGCGAGCTTGAGACGAGGCTCCGCGAGCATCATGACGAGATCGCGCAACCGCGTAATGATCTTCTCGACAACGACGAGCAGCTGCTTGAAATCCTGGTTCTGCTTCGTCAGGAGGTTTTTATAGATGTCGATGTGCATCGCCGTTTTGCGAAGCCCATCGAGCACATTGTCGAGCTCGTCGGCGAGCCGCATCGCATCTGGAATGTCGAAGCGGAGGATGAAGGAGTTGTCGAGGATCTCATGGATCTGGTCGATCAACTTATCTCCCTCGCGCTCGAACGCGATGACGCCCGCAAGGTCACGTCCTTCTGTCTTGTTGAAATGCACCGCACACTCGACCGCCTTGTTGGCGAGTTCCGTCATCAAGTTTGCGAAGCGGTCGTTCTGCGAGGGGCCGAATAGCCCCGCGAACAAGCCCTCGAGTTTGGTCCTCATGAAAGCCCTATCTCCCCTCGCCGCACCTGCTAAGCCGGGCAATTAGCCCGTACACCGGATCGCGGCAAGCCAACAGAAGGCCGAAACTCGTGCGAATGATCAGCCGCTACTTATCCGGCTGTATATCCCGATCGGGGAGCGGGCGCGCGTGAGATTGTACAAGGTTCCCCCGTCGGCACCCACGTCGTATTGTTGTAGAGGAGATCACAGCGCGCGATCACCGTGCCGACGTGCGTGCTCATGCAAACAGCAGCACCAAGTTTGAATTCCAATCCCTTGAACCGGCAAACGCAGGGGATGGCTTTTCCCGTGGCACCATCGATCGCGCCATGAAAAGGCGAGGACTTCCAGGCTTCTCCGGGCGCCGGAGTGTCATCGGCCGAGGCCATGTTCACGGTCAAGAGCAATCCAGCGACAGCTACGAACCAAACCCGCAAAGCAAGCATGGCGGCCTCCGGCGGTGCGACGATCTGTCATCAAAGACTAACCGATCACCCGCGGCCCCGCATCATCAAACATTGCCCGTCCGGTAGCTCGTTGCCCAATCTGGACGCCCATTCGCATCCGCGCGCCGGGCCGCCGCCTCCCAATCGTAGACAAGTGTGACGAAGTCGGCCGACCAGCCCCGGTCACCCTTGGTGACGATCGCATAGCGGGCGTGAGGCGCCCGGCAGTTGTTCAAGGGTGCTTTCGGGTTGTCGGCGAAGATCGGGCACCCGACGCTGCCGGGGTTGACGATCAGCGAGCCGTTTGGGGCGAGCGCCATGCCCTGGGTGTGACTATGCCCGCAAACGACGAGCGAGGCCTGGACGTCGCCCAATCGCCGTTGCACGACATCGGAATGCGCGAGCCGCAACGACCCCTCGTGG
>JAPXTA010000153.1:0-10749 GCA_033812735.1 Hyphomicrobiaceae bacterium
GTATTCATCGAAGAGGGCGCGCGCATGGCGAGCGCCAATATCTCCTTGATCAGCTTGATCGGAACCGGATCAGGCTTGTAGCCGCGAATGCTGCGCCGGCCGAGAATAACGTCGTCGAAGTCCATTCCAGCGCTCTTTCAGGTGGCGAATGAATGTCGGATCGCACGGACAGGCGAAACCAATGAAGCTTATGCCTCGATACGCCTCACGGCAATTGATCCGACAGATGTCCCAGTTAGTCCGCCCCTGGCGCGGCCACCCGCAGGAAGGGTGACCGCGCCAGTCGATACAGCCGCAAGTCCGCCGCCCTGAGAGCAGCGTGTCAACCAAGGCCCTTGTTGCTCTCTTTCACTGCCGCATCGACGTAGACCTGATTGCCGAGTTCGCGGAACTTCTCCGACATGGCGGCCATCCCGGCATCCTTGTCGTTCTGCTTCGCTGCATAGTCGCGAACATCCTGCGTGATCTTCATCGAGCAGAATTTCGGCCCACACATGGAGCAGAAGTGCGCAACCTTGTGCGCCTCCTTGGGCAACGTCTCATCGTGCATCGCACGCGCGGTATCGGGATCGAGGCTGAGATTGAACTGATCCTCCCAGCGGAATTCGAACCGCGCCCGCGACAACGCATCGTCGCGCAGCTGAGCCGCCGGATGCCCTTTCGCCAAATCCGCCGCATGTGCCGCGATCTTGTAGGTGATGACACCCGTCTTGACATCGTCGCGGTTCGGCAGGCCGAGATGCTCCTTGGGCGTCACGTAGCAAAGCATCGCGCAGCCGAGCCAGCCGATCATGGCGGCGCCGATACCCGACGTGATGTGATCGTAGCCCGGCGCAATATCCGTCGTCAGCGGCCCGAGCGTGTAGAACGGCGCTTCGCCACACTCCCTAAGCTGCTTGTCCATGTTGATCTTGATCTTGTGCATCGGCACGTGACCGGGCCCCTCGATCATCACCTGACAGCCTTTGGCCCAAGCCCGCTGCGTCAACTCACCAAGCGTTTCCAACTCGGCAAACTGCGCACGGTCGTTGGCGTCGGCAATCGAGCCAGGACGGAGGCCATCGCCCAGCGAGAACGACACGTCATAGGCCCGCATGATGTCGCAGATGTCGTCGAAGTGCTCGTAAAGGAAACTCTCGCGGTGATGCGCCAGGCACCACTTCGCCATGATCGAGCCGCCGCGGCTGACGATGCCGGTGACACGGTTCGCGGTGAGTGGCACGTACGCAAGCCGGACGCCCGCATGGATGGTGAAGTAGTCGACGCCCTGCTCGCACTGCTCGATTAACGTGTCGCGATAGAGTTCCCACGTGAGCTTGACCGGATCGCCGCCGCATTTCTCGAGCGCCTGATAGATCGGCACTGTGCCGATCGCCACCGGCGAATTGCGGATAATCCACTCGCGGGTCGTATGGATGTTCCGCCCCGTCGAGAGATCCATGACCGTATCGGCACCCCAGCGGATCGCCCACACCATCTTGTCGACCTCCTCTTCGACGGATGAGGTGACGGCCGAGTTGCCGATGTTGGCGTTGATCTTCACCAGGAAGTTGCGGCCGATGATCATCGGCTCGAGTTCGGCATGATTGATATTGCAGGGAATGATGGCGCGGCCGCGCGCAATCTCGTCACGCACAAACTCAGGCGTAATGTACTCGGGAATAGCTGCGCCGAAACTCTCGCCATCGGCAATCGCATCCTTGGCACGAGCAAGCGCTGCCTTGCGGCCGAGATTCTCGCGGTGCGCGACATAGATCATCTCCTTCGTGATGATCCCTGCGCGAGCAAACTCGAGCTGCGTCACCGGCCGGCCGGCCTGCCCCCGTAGCGGCCTGAACGTCGCAGGGAAAGTACGCGCGGCAGTCTTCTCCGTCACGTTGCCGTTGTCCTCCGGCTTGATCTCACGGCCATCGTACGCCTCGACACCGCCGCGCGCCTCGACCCAACCTGTCCTGTGACGGCGCAGCCCCTGCATCACATCGATTCTCATCGACGCATCGGTGTAAGGGCCTGAGCTGTCGTATACCCGCAAAGCAGGCTCGTTCGCGGGCGCCGACAGCGAAATCTCGCGCAAGGGCACACGCACGTCGGCATGTCCCTCGACAGTCTCATACACCTTGGACGACCCTATGATGGGCCCTGTTGTAATGGCAGGCAGCGCAAAAGCGGAAGGCTTTGACACAGTGTTCATGGCATCGGCTCCTGGACGATTGACGCGTCTGGAACCGGGGCACTGACGTGGGATGAGCAGCGCCCTGTTCAAACCCAAATGGGCCATGATGCGCTGCGTGTCCGTCCCTTCGCCGGCATGACCCGGATCAGGTTCAAAGGGTGAGACACGGATAGTGCCAATCTCAGCCGGCTTACCGCCGGCACCCCTCGGAACGCCCCAGTCGTAACTCAGCCCACAGCATCATTCTAGCGGAATGTTGCGATCAACTGCCGCGACGGACCTGCTCGACCTTGCGCGAAGCCATGCATCAAGCCAACATCGCAGCCGAATTCGACAACGCGGAGCATTCCACTCATGACCGATCGAACAAAGGCCGCCATCGTCGGCTGGGCCCACTCCCCATTCGGCAAGCTCGACGCACCCGACGTCGAAAGCCTCATCGGTCTCGTCGCGTCGGATGCCCTCGCCCACGCAGGTGTCGGCCCAGCTGACGTCGACTTCATTTCAGTCGGCACTTACAACAACGGTTTCCAGAAGCAGGGATTCGAGGCGGCCCTCGTCGCACTCAATATCCCGGAACTCGGAGCAACGCCGGCAGTCCACGTCGAAAACGCCTGCGCTACGGGTTCCGCCGCAATTCACACAGCCCTCGACTTCATTGAAAGCGGCCGCGGCCGCATCGCGCTTGTGGTTGGCGCTGAAAAGATGACCTCGACCTCGACGCCGGAAGTCGGCGAGATACTCTTGAGCGCTTGTTATCGCAAAGAGGAAGCCAACATCAACGCGGGGTTCGCGGGCATCTTTGGCAAGATCACCGCGAACTACTTTCAGCGCTATGGCGACAAGAGCGCCGAACTCGCGATGATCGCGGCCAAGAATCACGTCCACGGACTGTCCAATCCCTACGCCCACATGCGCAAGGACTTCGGCTTCGACTTCTGCAACAAGGTTTCCGACAAGAACCCGCTTGTTGCCGGCCCCCTGCGCCGTACTGATTGCAGCCTCGTCTCCGATGGCGCGGCAGCGATCGTGCTGGCCGATGCGGAGACGGCCGCAACCCTCAACCGGGCGATTGGCTTCCGTGCCCGGGTGCACGCAAATGACTTCATGCCGATCTCCAGGCGCGATCCGATCGCCTTCGCTGGCGCGCATCGCGCGTGGAGTGAAGCGAAGGAGAACGCCGGGATTACTCTTGATGACCTCGATCTCGTTGAAACACACGACTGCTTCACGACGGCCGAAATGATCGAATACGAGGCGATGGGCTTGGCGAAGCCCGGTGAAGGCTGGAAAGTCGCCCGCGAGGGCATCACGTCGCGTGGCGGTAAGCTGCCCGTGAATTTGTCAGGAGGTCTCAAGTCGAAGGGCCACCCAATCGGCGCCACGGGCGTGTCGATGCACGTCATGGCGGCAATGCAGCTCGCAGGAGATGCCGGCGCGATGCAGCTCGACGGCGCAAAACTCGCAGCGGTCTTCAATATGGGCGGCGCCGCCGTCGCCAACTATGTATCGATCCTAGAGCGCATGAAGTAGCGGCAGCAGCCATGAAAACTACGCAACAGCCGAGAGGCGGCGTCGCGCCGCAATCAACGCGCGTCATGAATCTCGCGCACCTCCTCACGCAGAATGCGCGCCGCTTCCCCGATCGGCCCGGCTTGATCTGGGCCGACCGCACTTGGACGTGGCGCGAGATAAGCGAGGAAGTGAATGCGCTGGCCGCAGCACTAAAAGACCGTGGCCTCGTCAAAGGCGACCGCTTGCTGGTTCACTCGAAGAACACGGCACAAATGTTCTTCTCGATGTTCGCATGCTTCAAGCTGGGCGTCGTTTGGGTCCCGACCAACTTCCGCTTCATGCCGGAGGAGGTGATCTATTTGGCCGAGTTCTCAGGCGCGCGAGGCTTTCTTTGCCATGGCGACTTCCCTGACCACGCCGACGCTATCAGTAAGAACGTGCCTACCGTCGAATTTATCTGGCGGCTCGACGAGCAATCCAAGCCAACCGCATTTGGCGATGCCGACGCAAGCACCATGCTCGCCAAGTTTCGCGGCGCCAGCATTCCGGACGCTGCCGTATCCTACCACGATCCCTGCTGGTTCTTTTTCACGTCCGGCACGACCGGCCGATCGAAAGCAGCCGTGTTGTGCCACGGCCAGATGGCATTCGTCATCACCAACCACTTGGCCGATCTGATCCCCGGCGCAACGGAGGCGGATGCGTCGCTTGTCGTCGCGCCGCTCAGTCACGGTGCGGGCGTGCACCAGCTCAACATCGTCGCGCGCGGCGCACCGACAATCCTGATGCCGACGGAACGCTTCGATATCAACGAAGCGTGGCGTCTCGTCGAACACTATCGCGTAACCAACATGTTCACGGTCCCAACGATCCTGAAGATGCTCACCGAGCACCCCGCGGTCGACCGCTACGATCATTCGTCGCTGAAACGCGTGATCTATGCCGGTGCACCGATGTACCGGGAGGATCAGAAGCATGCGCTCCGAAAGCTCGGCAAGGTCATTGTCCAGTATTTCGGCTTGGGAGAAGTAACCGGCAATATCACCGTATTCCCTCCGGCACTGCATGACGAAGACGACCGGCCCGAAACAAAATTCGGGACCTGCGGGTTCGAACGCACGGGCATGCAGGTATCAATTCAAGACGACGACGGCACAGAGCTTGCCCCATTCGCCACCGGTGAAATCTGTGTCATCGGCCCGGCGGTTTTTGCCGGCTATTACGAAAACCCGGAAGCGAACGCGAAAGCATTCCGCAACGGCTGGTTCCGCACCGGCGACCTTGGCCACATGGATGAGGAAGGCTTTGTCTACATCACCGGCCGCGCATCCGACATGTACATCTCAGGTGGATCGAACATCTACCCGCGCGAAATCGAGGAAAAGATCCTGACACATCCCGGCATCGCCGAAGTCGCCGTGCTCGGTGTGCCCGACAAAATGTGGGGCGAGGTCGGCATTGCCGTCTGTGTCGCCCGCGAAGGCGCGCACCCCACGGAGGCCGAGTTATTGGATTACCTCACGCCGAAAATTCCACGCTACAAAATGCCAAAGCGCATCGTCTTCTGGGAAGCTCTGCCGAAATCCGGGTACGGCAAGATCCCAAAGCGCCTCGTGAAGGACGAACTCCTCAAACGCGGGGTCATTCCAACCGAGCCATCTTCGGCATGACCCGCCCCAAACTCGTTCGCCAACCCGGCCACCCAGCTGACCCGCGCATCGTTGCGGTCGAAGGTCGGGGCGAGCGCATCGCCATAGAACTCCGCGCCGGCCACAATCTCCTGTCCGAACTGCGGCGCGGCTTCGTCAATCACGGCACCACTGGTGGCGTCGCGGCACTCGGTCCGATCGCGCTCTCGCCGTTCGCGTATGTGATGCCCGCACTGTCGAAAACCGGCGAGCATGCGGCTTTCTACTCCGAGACGTTCCGGCCTGAAGGCGTGACGCGCCTGGAAGATGCCGCGATCACGGTCGGCGAGCGCGATGGCGAACCGTTTTTTCATTGCCACGCGATCTGGCGCGAAGCCGACGGTCAGCGCTCCGGCGGGCACGTGTTACCTGAAGAAACGGTGGTCGCCGAAGCGATCGAGATCGATGCCTTGGCTCTGGATGGCGCAATGTTCGTTGCCCGTCACGACGCCGAAACGAACTTCAAGCTCTTCGCGCCACAAGCTGTCACAGTTGGAAAGCCGGCGCGCGGCAGCCCGGTTGTCGCATTGCGATTGAAGCCCAATCAAGATTTCCTGTCGGCACTCGAAGCCGCTGCCGCACTGTACAATATAAAGAACGCTCGGATCTGGGGCGGTGTCGGGTCCCTGATTGGCGCAGCATTCACTGATGGTACGACCGTCGCCAACTTCGCAACTGAAGTCCTCATCACCAGAGGCGGCGTCACGTGCGACGCTGAAGGCCATGCGCGGGCCCAAGCCGAGATCGCATTGGTGGACTATACGCGCGCGCTCGCCGCAGGCGGCCTCGTCAAGTACGATAATCCCGTCCTCATGACGTTCGAGCTTGTCCTCGAGATTTTGGAACAAGAAGCATGAACACCTCGAGAGTTGCCCTAGTCACCGGCGCCGCACGCGGAATTGGACTTGCGACAGCCAAGCGATTTCTGACCGACGGATGGCGCGTCGCACTTCTCGATATCGACGGCGACAATCTCGCGCGCACGATAGCCGCACTCGACATGCCGACGAGAACGCTGGGACTGACAGCGGACGTCGCAGAGGAGACGCAGGTGAATACAGCGCTCGAACGAGTGCGCACTTCATTTGGTCGCCTGGACGCACTCGTGAACAACGCAGGCATCGCCATCTTTACGACCGCCCGCGAAACAACCGTCGCTGACTGGCAGCGCATATTGGCGGTAAACCTGACAGGCCCATTCCTTGTTGCACGCGCCGCGACACCCCTTCTCTCCGAACGGGGCGGAGCCATCGTGAACATCACTTCGATCTCAGGCTTTCGCGCCTCGACCCTGCGTGTCGCCTACGGCACCAGCAAAGCTGGCCTGGCTCATCTGACCAAGCAACTCGCGGTCGAACTTGCAAGCGCCGGCATCCGTGTGAATGCAGTTGCGCCGGGCCCTGTCGATACGGCTATGGCCAAGGCCGTTCACAGCCCGGAGATTCGCAAGGACTACCACGACACGATACCGCTCAACCGGTACGGCCTCGAAGAAGAGATTGCAGAAGCAATTTTCTTTCTGTGCAGCGAGCGCGCAAGCTACATTACAGGCCAAATCCTCGCCGTGGATGGCGGCTTCGAAGCCACCGGCATTGGCCTTCCCACGCTGCGCCTCGATGGCCGCAATCGCTGAGCCCGGTACTGCGAAAATGCTCAATCCTGCCGCAGTACCCCCGGCGCCAATTTTGAAAGCATCCGATCGAGCGCCGCCCTGAATGCCACTGGGTCTTCGATCTGCGGAATATGCCCAACGCCGGGAAGCACGGCCATTTCGGAACCGGCGATCAAACTCGCCAGTCGCTGCCCTTGAGAAAGCGGTGTGAGCGAATCGCGCTCCCCCCAAACAATACCGGTCGGCACCGCGAGCGACTTGTAGTTTGAAGGCGACATGCTGATGGCGGCAATGTCGGGCGAAATGAAGCCCCGAAGCCACGACACAAAATTTCTTGTCGTGTTCTGACGCGTCATGGGACGGCGAAGGATTTCCGCGAGTTCGGAAGTCGCCGCTTCTTTGCGTTCGACCATCATGGCGAGAAGCCGTTGCGTCAGCAGCGGGTTTGTCAACGTCGCCGAAACCACCACCTCCGGCAGGATTGGCAACCTCAAGAACATGTCGGCCGCACCGGGGGGCGTCTCTGGAATGGGGCCGTCCGCCGGCAATCCCAATGCTGCAGCCACCAACACCAGACCAGCAACCCGCTCCGAATGCCGCATCACGGTTTCGACGGTCGCGCCAGCGCCAAACGAATGCCCGACGAACACCGCACGCCGGATGTTCAAGGCATCGAGCGCACCGATGATGCGCTTCGCTTGATCGGCCCGCGTATAGGCCCCCGTCGGAGAGCGCTCGGAAAATCCGAAAGGCGGCAAATCGAGAGCAACTACCCGGTGCCCTTTTGAAAGCAAATGGTCGATCGTGCCACGCCAGAACTCGCTCCAAGCGGCGGTCCCATGAAGGAGCACGATGGGGACGCGATCTCGCGGCCCCTGATCCTGCAGAAACATCTGTCCACCGCTCGTCGCGACGAACCGCCCCGCCGATGGCGCAATCGCCTCCGGCGTCGCGGACTCGCGCAACAACGCAGCGATCCGCAGCCCACCAAGCATCAAAATCAGCAGGCCAAAAAGCAGCAAGGCAGCCCTGCCGCATCTTCGTCCGATCGAGCCAACGCGCGTGCCCCCGCCATCTGACGACACGGCCCGCGAAGGCTCGGCGCCGGAAAGATCGACAAGAACCCGCCGCGGACGCTGCTCAGTCCGGACAAGCGGTTTCAAATTGCGCGCAGGTCTCATCCGCTACGACCTCGCAAGCCGACACACGAAGAATTCTTGGCTGGCAAGACAAGCCCTGCCCCTTTGAGGTAGAGCGCCCGTACGAATCCGCGCTGTGTTCCGCGCACAATCGCGTAGTGAGGCCGAAGGTCAGCGATACGAGTGTCGCCTCCTTCGAGAAGTGCGATGGTCCGTCCCGGAGGCCCGAAAATGACGACATCCTCGGTCGGTTCTAACACGGCCGTTACGCCCGCCAGCACCGCGAGCCAGCCGAAAAATGCAGCCAGGAGCGTGCGTGGCACACTCCACGTCCCCCGCTCAATAATCGTAGACATGGTCGAGCACGAGATTGGCGCGTTCGAGCGATCCGATAAACCGTGTCAGATCCGAAACTTTCACATCCGCAGCCAAACGGTACCATCCCTGCCGTGCGGCAACAGGCGCTGACAAGAGAACTTTCGCAGGCATATCGGGCGGGAGTACGTCCTTCGGTGAAAACACAGTCACCATGATGTTCTGATTGCCGGCGATCTCGCTGAGTGTTCGGCCCCGCGCGGCGAGACCGCGGACGATGCTGGTGAACGTCGCATATCGATCCGTTTCGACAATCGTACGATCACCGGCCCGTCCTATGACTGTGATGCGCGGATCTGCCGCCACGTCGTCATTGGTCAACCCGTCGACAACACTGCGAATGCGCAAGGGAGCAGGCGCTGCAGCCGCCCCAGCCGCGATCACCTTCGCATAGATCGACTTCAATCCCCATTCGAAGGAGAGCGCCACCCGCCGCTCGATTTTACGGACGAAATTGCCGCCCGTCAGCGGTGTTTCGCGCCAGAACCGAACCAGCGTCCGGCCGAACGGATACTCGTACCAAGGCACCTGCCTGAGGAACGCCGCGTAGTCATCTGCAACGGCTAGAGCGAAATCATCTTCAGGTGTCTTGCGGGGACTAGCAATCCACGCGGTCATACGGCCGAGGGTCTTCTCGTAGAGCCCTTTGACACTCATCTCCCCTGCGAAGGAGAGACCAATGGTGTAGAGCATCACCTTGTACTCGGCGCTGATGGTACCGCGCTGAGACGCCAGCCGAGAAATGCTGCACAGGCTACCCCAAAAGCGTCCGATCGACCCGAAGTAGTCGAAGTCGCTCTCGCTTGTCCGTCTCATGACTGCCGCGAGATCCTCGTACGCATGTACGATCGACCATTCTGGATACGTCAGATAGGTATTGACCTGGTCGCGGCGGTGCTCTGCTGGCAAAAGCGATGCGGCGCGCGCAACCGGTTGAGGTCGTGACATACACGATGTCTCGATCCACAAGACCGGCAATGACGCCAGCACAACGACGGCAACAACAGCGAGCCCGGCCCGCTTGAGCCAGTGGCGCAATCGCGGCGAAAGGCGATCAAAAACACTCATCGGCGCTTCGCGAGAACAAACCCCGCAATCATCGCGAACCCGCCAAGCACGAGATGAGGCAGGCTGGCCAGGACCTTCATGACAAGTGGCCCCTGCTGCGGTCCGATGATGAAGATCGTCAAGTCGAGAAAGCCAACGCCGGTGAAAACGCCAAGCAAGCCGTCAAAGAAGTAGAGCGTGCCGAAAATTTTCAGGAAGGTCACCGCCGCATCGCGGGATGTCCATGCTGCCCATGCCGCCCACAAGGCAGATGCGAGATGAAGACTATCGTCGTAGACGTCGAGAGCGAAAATGCCGAACGTGCGCCCTTGGGCATCAGTGAGCCCCGGTATGTAATTCAATGCAGCGGCGATCGCGAGTGCAACGGCATACCCAATTGCAATGCGCCTCATCAAGTCGAGCCCTTTCATCATCACAAAAATCCTCAAGACCGGATGTTGCCGAAGTATGCTGGCCACATGCCATTTCGAAATACGAGATCGGGATCGTAATGGCGCTTGCGAGAAACGAACTGCTCGGTATTCGCGTAGACCTTTGCGACCTGGTCGCGGCGGGCATGCAGTCGATAGGGAAGATAGAAGCTACCGCCGATGGCTGCCACTCGGTCGATCAGTGCTTCCGTCATCCGCAGCATCCCAGCCTCACCCTCAGGCGATACCTCCTGCGCAAACGACATCACGCCCGCGATGCGCGGCGTAGGCGCGAACGACATCACACTCTCGTTGTCGCGAGCAACATAGCGAAGCGTGATGTTCAGCATTTCCTGGCCAGACGGCACGATTATGTCCTGGCATGCCTTGATGAAGTCGCCAAAGCGATCCGGCGGGGTGAAGTACTCGTGCAGGATATCCGTGTAGCGCCGGTCGTCACCTGCGAGATTCTTTACCGGCTCGACCATAAGCCGATTGCGCGTCGCAAATCCCGAAAACGCCTTCGGCGCCGCCACCGACTCTGCAAACCAGCGCGCCTTTTTCCCAACCTCTGAGTTCAACTGCGCACGGTAGACGCGCCGGGTGAGAAATGCCGGTGCATCGGTCACCGGAGGCAATTTCTCCGGCTGCTTTTCTGCTGGCCGGAAGCTGACAATCATAGACTCGTTGAAGAAATCAGCCTTCACGACATTGAAGCGGCCATACAGCATTCTTACTGCAGGGTCTTTCGCCAAATCCATGAACCGTT
>JAPXTA010000154.1:0-10558 GCA_033812735.1 Hyphomicrobiaceae bacterium
GCTTTGGCCTTAGCCTTGGCATCCTCGGCCTTCTTAGCCTCGTCATCGAGCTTCTTTTGCAGGGCTGCCTGATCGTCCGGGGTGGGGCCCGGCGCCGGGTCTGGCTGTTTTGGCGGGGGAGGCGGCTCCGCCTTCTTTTCCGGCGGGGGCGGCTCGTTCTTCATCAGCGCCGCAATGTCGTCCTGCTTTGGCTGCTCAGGCGGCGGGGGCGGCGGCGCTGCTGCGGGTGGCGGGGGCGGCGGTGGAGTCTTGACCTCCTTTTTGGGCGGTTCCTTGGCCGCGCCGTCCTTGCCGCTCGCTTCGAGATTTTTCGAGCTTCTGTCGCCCTTTGTCAGGCGCACCAGATCGTCGGCCGTCACAATTGCCACCTCGACCGGCTGCAGCTCCGGCATCTTCAGCGGCTCGGTCCGGTGAATAGTCAGCACCGCCCACGCCAGCAAACCGGCATGTACCAGCAGCGAAACTATGAGGCCGAGGTGCACTCGTTAGCCTCCCGCCTCACCCTCGAGCACGAGCGACAGTTTCTTGAACCCGGCCTGCTGGATGCGAGACATAACCTGCGTCGCGACGCCGTAGACCGCGAGCTTGTCACCGCGCACAAAGATCGGCGGATCGCTCTGACCTGACGCCTTGGCGATGGCTTGAAGCTTGGGTCCGATCTCATCGAGCTTCAAGGGGACTTTGTCTTCCGTTCCCAAGAACACCTGGCCGTCCTTCGTCACCGAAATTACGATCGGTTCTTTGTTCTGCGTATCGAGCGACTTGCCCTTGGCCTGCGGCAATTCGAGGGGCACGCCGGCCGTTAGCATCGGCGCGGCCACCATGAAGATGATCAGAAGGACAAGCATCACGTCGACGAACGGGGTGACGTTGATCTCGGCCATCGGCGCATGGCGGCGGGCGCGGCCACGCCGGCCGCCGGATGGCCGCGAGCCCTGTTGCTTGATACTGGCTCCCATGGCGGCGTCCTCAGGTTCTCACGTCGATCTGACGCGAGACGATGGCCGAAAACTCATCCGCGAAGGCTTCCAACCGCTGTGAAATCTGGGAGCTTTTGGCGGCGAAGTGGTTGTAGAAAATCTGCGCGGGAATTGCGGCGAGAAGGCCGATGGCCGTTGCGAACAAAGCTTCAGAGATACCCGGCGCCACGACCGCGAGGGACGTGTTCTTCGAAGTCGCGATTGCTTGGAAGGTCGTCATGATGCCGACGACCGTGCCGAAGAGGCCGATGAAGGGTGCGGCAGAGGCGACGGTGGCCAGAAAAAGAAGCCGGCGGTCAAGTTGCTCCATTTCTCGGTTGATGGTGACGTCCATCACCTTTTCGACACGCAGCTGGATGCCACCGAGCGCGCGGACGTTGCCTTCGACCGAGCGCTTCCATTCGCGCATCGCAGCGACGAACAGCGACGCCATAGAGAATGTGCGCCCACGTGAGAGGCCCGAATAAAGCTCATCGAGCGATTGGCCCGACCAGAACATCTGCTCGAAGCGATCGGCTTCGCGGCGGGCCCGGCGGAAGGCGAAGACCTTCTCGATGATGATCGCCCATGACCAGACGGAGGCCAGCAAGAGGCCGATCATGACGACTTTGACAAGGATGTGCGCCTGGAGGAACAGTTCGACGAACGAAAAGCCGCCGACCCCCGACGTGGCAATGCCCACTTTCCCCACTGCGTCCAACGGATTCATCGGTCCACCGTTTTCATTCTCTTCGGCCCCGCTCGGCCCGTTTCAGCCACACCCCGCCAAGAGCGACTTCGCTCTGCAGCCGTTTGCGTGACTGCGCGACTTTTCGCCGTTCAATGTGACGGAATGGCGACCCGTGCCACTTCTGCGGCGACGCAACATTGAGGCTGCGTCTAAAGTAATTCGCGAGCGGCGGGAAGTTCGACCGTCACGGAGACCGGCGGACGGCAATACGACTCGCGACTTGTCCCGTGGTCAAATCGAGGATCACCACACCGTCGCCGGCCGGGCCCACGTGATGAACAATCAGGCGATTGCCGCTCATGCCGATGGACTTCACATCATGGCCAGGCGGGAGCGCCACCGCTGCTTCAGGCTTCAAGGCCGAATTGACAGCCGGCGCGGTGGTTGCGACATCGCTCCGGTTCGACGCGAGATAAATGACGCGGCCGATCAAGGTAATGACGCCAATGACGAGCATGGCCGTCATGACGATGATCGCGACCTTCAGGCGGGCAATTTGCTGGTCGGACAGGATGGCGCCGGCCGGCGTCTTGGCTTCGTCGTCCATGGAACCCCGCAAATCGTGTCGCTCTGGACCTTTTCCTACGCTATCTGTCAGGCATGTCACAATCATCCACGGCCGAGCCAAGCGGCATCACCCTGCATTTCGCGGTCGAGGCCGGCGAAGAGGGCCTGCGCCTCGACCGTTTCCTTGCCGTTCGCTGCCAGGCAAGCGAGGAGGCTCTGTCGGTTGGTTTGTCACGGGCGCGGCTGCAGGCGCTGATCAAAGCCGGAGCCGTGCGGCACGCCGGGAAAGCGGTGTTCGATGGGAGTTCGAAAGTCAGATCGGGCGACGCTTTCGAGATCGAGGTTGGACCGCCAGTCGCGGCCGAACCTGCGGGGCAGGCGATGGATCTCGACATCGTCTACGAGGATCGCGATCTGATCGTCTTGAACAAACCTGCTGGCCTGGTCGTCCATCCGGCGGCAGGCCATGCCGACGGGACCCTGGTCAACGCTCTGATCGCGCATTGCGGCGACAGCCTCTCGGGCATTGGCGGGGTAAGACGGCCAGGAATCGTTCACAGGCTCGACAAAGATACGACAGGCCTTCTCGTCGTCGCCAAGAACGATGCCATGCATCAAGGCCTTTCCGAGCAATTTCAATCGCATGGTGCTGACGGCCGGCTGCAGCGTGAGTATCTGGCGGTGGTCTGGGGCCACCCGCCGCGGCCACGCGGAACCATCGATGCGCCGCTTGGGCGGAGCCGGTTCAACCGGACGAAGATTGCCGTCGTGCGCCATGAGGAGGACGGCCGGCGGGCAGTGACGCATTACAGCGTCGAGGAACGCTTTCCGGGTCCCCCGGACGCGGCCCTGTTCCGCTTGGCGCTGGAAACAGGCCGAACGCACCAGATTCGCGTGCATCTAGCACATGCGGGCCATCCGATTCTCGGCGACAGCCTCTACGCTACGTCCCACTTGTCGAGCGTGAAGCGTTTGCCAGAGGGGGCGCAACGGGCGCTGGCGCGACTTCGGCGGCAGGCACTGCATGCAACACTTCTCGGGTTCGAGCACCCGCGCACCGGCAAGCGGCATCGTTTCGAGCGTCCGCCGCCCGCCGATATGCAGGCGCTGATAGATGCCTTGCACATCAATTCATAATATTGATTTTACTAATATTTTTCCCGACTCAGTCAAGCCAACGGGTGGCGTAGCGCGTGATTAGCACTCTCGACCTTAGTGTGCTAAAGTGAACTAAAGGAAGCGTCCGGACGTTTGCAATTTAGGCGCGGTCAGTAACGCAGCGGTCACAGCAACTTGCTTTCCTATCCCCCCGCACGAGGCGTTTGCTGCCGCGAGTTGGCCACGCTTTCAAACTAGTAAAGCCACTATCCGCCACTGCACCAGTGAGGCGGCACGATACAGATGACGAGGCAGTTGTCTCAAACCCCGAGAGGCGACTGAAAAAGCTGACATGGCGACCCTGACCACCCGAACGATGCCTGCGATTGCAGACGGCTCGGCCGGTCTATCGCGGTATCTCGACGAAATCCGCCGCTACCCGATGTTGCAGCCGGACGAGGAGTTCATGCTGGCAAAGCGCTGGCAGGAGCATGGCGACGGCGATGCCGCCGAAAAGCTGGTGACGTCGCATTTGCGGCTCGTGGCGCGCATTGCCATGGGCTATCGCGGCTATGGCTTGCCGATCGGTGAAGTCATTTCCGAGGGCAACGTCGGCCTGATGCAGGCGGTCAAGCGCTTCGACCCGGACAAGGGTTTCCGGCTCGCGACCTACGCGATGTGGTGGATCCGCGCGTCGATCCAGGAGTACATCCTGCGCTCGTGGAGCCTCGTCAAAATGGGCACGACAGCCGCGCAGAAGAAGCTGTTCTTCAACCTGCGCCGCATGAAAGGCCAGATCCAGGCACTGGAAGAGGGCGACCTCAAGCCGGAGCACGTCAAGCAGATCGCGACGAAACTCGGCGTGACCGAAGAAGAAGTGGTGTCGATGAACCGCCGTCTTGGCGGCGACTCGTCGCTCAATGCTCCGGTTCGGGCCGATGTCGAAGGCGGCGAGTGGCAAGATTGGCTTGTTGACGACAAGCCGAACCAGGAAGCCGTTTTGGTCGAAACCGAGCAGCTGGATCGGCGCAAGCAGTACCTGATCTCCGCCATGGGCACCCTCAACGAGCGCGAAAAGCGCATCTTCGAGGCGCGCCGTTTGGCGGAAGACCCGGCGACGCTCGAGGATCTTTCGGCCGAGTTCGGGGTCTCGCGGGAGCGCATCCGTCAGATCGAGGTCCGCGCGTTCGAGAAAGTTCAGAAGGCCGTCCAGAAGGCGGCCACCGATAGCGAACGGGTGCCTGCACCGCACTAAATTCTGGTCGCCAATCCCGATTGAGCGATGCCGCGCATCTCCCTGAGATGCGCGGCTTTTTCGTCTTCTGACCAAGACATGGCTAACCAAATCTTAAGCGTTAGGTTGGACAAAGGTTGCTGGAATCTCGCCCCTCGTCCTGATTCGAGAGCCGTCCGATGCAATCGCTCGACACAACTCGCCAGCACGTCTGCCGCTCGTTCATGCGAGAGGTTGCGACGACGCGTCAGATTTGGCTCGTCAATGGCGACGACGGGTACGGCCGAGTCGTTCTGCCGACGGCCGAGGGATTGCAGCGCAAGGTCACGTTGTTCTGGTCGAATCCCGAAGAGCCCGAGCGGTGGTCGGATCTTCTGGCGACGAAGCCGCGCATCGAGGGTGTCCCACCCGACGTGCTGATCATGGAACTGCTGCCGCTGCTGCGTCAGATGGAGCACATGATCGGCGTCGATTGGACGGCCGATCCCATCGAAACAGAGCTTTTTGTCGACAGCTTCGACCGGGAACTTCGGGCGGCGATGGCTGACGCGTTCACAGCTCAAGCCCGCGATGCCGGCGTCGTTTGGCTAATGACGGAAAATCGGCAGCTCGCAACGATTACCCTCGACGACCAGACGACCGTACTTCCGGTTTGGTCGAACCGGGCGGAAGCCCATCACACGCTGTCTCACCGCCGCGATAGCTCTCAGCGGGCTCTGATCCGCGTTCCGGTCGGTGAGTTCCTGACACGGCATCTCGTCGATGCCGCGTCCTACCGCATCCGCGTTGCGCCTGCCTACCTTCCGGGGCCTTCGGCCGTGCACATGCCGGCTTGGGAACTCAAGGGCACGTTCAAGGCGGATAGCGAGCCTGTTCTCAAGGTTGCCTGATCGGCGCGCTCCCGCACGAGCGGGCGATTACTTCTCGGGACGCTCGTAGTTGTCAGAGACGAGACGGTCGAGAAGACGCACGCCCCAGCCCGAGCCCCAGCTCTGGTTGATGTCGCTGCGGCCAGAGTCCATTGCGGTGCCGGCGATGTCGAGGTGAGCCCAGGGGGTGTCCTTGATGAAGCGCAACAAAAACTGGGCTGCCGTAATCGACCCGCCGTGACGTCCGCCAGTGTTCTTCATATCGGCGAACCGGCTGTCGATCAGCTTATCGTAGGCTTTCGCCAGCGGCATGCGCCAGACCTTCTCGCCGGTTGCTTCTCCCGCGCGAGACAGCTCTTCGGAAAGCCTGTCGTTGTTGGAGAAGAGGCCCGCGTATTCCTTGCCGAGAGCGACCATGATGGCGCCTGTCAGCGTCGCCAGATCGACAATGAACCGTGGTTTGAAGCGCTCCTGCGCGTACCAAAGCACGTCCGCCAGAACGAGGCGCCCTTCGGCGTCGGTATTGATGATCTCGACCGTCTGCCCCGACATCGTCGTGACGATGTCGCCCGGACGCTGCGCCTTGCCCGACGGCATGTTCTCGACAAGACCTACGAGACCGACGGCGTTGACGTTCGCCTTGCGGCCGGCCAGAGCCAGCATCAAGCCGGAGACACAGGCAGCCCCGCCCATGTCGCCCTTCATGTCCTCCATGCCGGCGCCGGGCTTCAGCGAGATACCACCGGTATCGAACGTCACACCCTTGCCGACGAAGCAGACGGGACGCGCCCGCTTGGACTTGGCGCCGTTCCACTGCATCACGACGACACGTGCGGGGCGTTCGCTTCCCTGCGCGACGCCGAGGAGGGCCCCCATTTTGAGATCCGCTAGCTGCGTCTCATCCAAGACTTCGACCTCGAGGCCAGGGACATTCAGCGCTTTCAGCCGCTCAGCGAACTCGACCGGCCCCAGGGTGTTTGGCGGTTCGTTGACGAGGTCGCGCGCCATCGACACGCCGCGCGCGAGAGCCGCCCGCTCGGCATAGGCTTCGCTTGCCTTGTCGGGGTCGGCCACATGCAGAAACAGCGTCTTCACGCCTGGCTTGGCGCCGCCGTTCGCCTCATCTTCGGCATGCTTGGTCTGATAGGTTTTGAACGTGTAGCTGCGCAGCACGGCGCCCGCCGCAAGATCAGCCGCAAGATCGACTGCTTTACTGGCGGACAACTCTGGAAGGTCGACAACCACGCTTGCCGTCGAGGTCTTTCGAGCGCCAATGGCGGCCAGGACAGCGCCGCCGAGGTTGTAGCGGTCATTGGAATCGAGTTCGCCGCCGGCTCCCGCGATGATCAGACGCTTAGTATCGAGCCTTGGCGGGGCCAGCAACTCAATTGACGTCTTGGGGCGGCCCTTGAACTCGGCCGCCTCCATGGCGTGGCGGAGCGCCTGGCCTGCCTTGTTGTCGAGTGATTGTGCCGCAGCCCCCAATGCACCGTCTTTTCCGGCCAGTACGACCGTCGTCGGCTGATGTGATGCCGAGAGAGGCACGAATTTAACGTCGAGTTCGATCGGCATCCAAAGCCCCGGTAAATCTGTCGTTAGGTGAAGACGCGCAAGCTAACCAGTCAAAGCGCGCGGCGGCAAGATGGGGACCCCGGTCATTTGCCGCCGCGGTTACGAGAACCCTAGTACATCGGGCAAACGCCTGATATTGCAGCGCCGTCTGTCCGGTACTCGACACCAGGACCCAGCCGAAAGACAACGCCGTGTCACGCAAAGCCAGCATCGACCGCAAGACGAAGGAAACCGCGATCAAGGCGACCGTCGATCTCGACGGCACCGGCGCTTTCAAGATCAAGACCGGCGTCGGCTTCCTCGATCATATGCTGGAACAATTGTCGCGGCATTCGCTGATCGATATCGAGCTCGAGGCGAAGGGCGATCTGCATATCGACTTCCACCACACGGCCGAGGACTCCGGCATCGTGCTCGGTCAGGCGATCGCGAAGGCGCTCGGCGACAAGCAGGGCATCACGCGCTACGCCTCGGTTCACCTGCCGATGGACGAGACCTTGACGCGCGTGGCGATCGACGTGTCAGGCCGGCCGTATCTGATTTGGAAAGTCGACTTCAGCCGCGACAAGATCGGCGACATGGACACCGAGTTGTTCCGGGAGTGGTTCCAGGCCTTCGCACAGAACGCCGGGATCACGCTGCATATCGAGACCCTCTATGGCGAGAACAACCACCATATCGCCGAGACCTGCTTCAAAGGTCTTGCGCGGGCGCTGCGCGCGGCGGTGACGCTCGATCCGCGTCAGGCCGGCCGTGTGCCGTCAACGAAAGGCATGCTCTGAGACGTCGCACCCGCGGGTGCGGTCTCAAAGAAGAGGCGTTCGATGTTGCTATATGCGCTATTCGGTGCTCAACGCGCCCAGTCGTACACCGTGCACGAGATGCCCAGTCCGCCGGTCGATCGCATCGACCGCGCCGAGGCGCTTCGTTTCATAAAGGATGGGTTCGAGTTCCCGGCCTTCGTGTTCGCGCCGTTCTGGCTGATGGCGCAGAAGCTTTGGCTTGGCGTCCTTGGCTATGTCGTCGCGGCGGCCGCGATCTTGGCTGCCAACGACTACGCGATCCTGCCCGACAGCGCGGCGCTGGTGCTGCTCATCGGTCTTCATCTCGCCGTCGGTTTCGAGGGCGACGCGATGGCGCGACTCGATCTCGAGCGCAAGGGGTGGATCACACTCGGCAGCGTCAATGGCTTGACCCGGCTCGAATGCGAGCGGCGGTTTCTGGAGACGTGGTTGCCCGCACAGCCGATCTTCACGCCGCGTCACGCGCCGACCATTGCGCCGCCACCCGCCGCGTCTGCCGAGCCGGCAAAGGCCCCGGCTACGAGTGATCGATCGGTAGCCGGGCGGTTGGCCGGGTTGTTGCGCAGGCCGACCAGAAGCACGTGAGGTCTTCCCCATGCAAACCGTCGCCATCATCGACTACGGCTCGGGGAACCTGCATTCGGCGCACAAGGCGTTCGAACGGGCGGCGCGCGAAGCCGGTATCGAAACGACTGTCATCGTCACATCCGACCCCTCTGCAGTTCGGCGCGCGGATCGCATTGTGCTGCCGGGCGTCGGCGCGTTCGCGGATTGCAAGCGGGGCCTCGACGCCGTCGAGGGTATGCGCGAGGTCATGGAAGATGTGGTGCGGCGGCAAGGCCGGCCGTTTCTCGGCATCTGCGTCGGCATGCAGTTGATGGCGGCGCGCGGGCTGGAGTTCGAAGTGAGCGAGGGGCTCGGCTGGATACCGGGCGACGTAACGGCGATCGTGCCTCAAGACCGAGCACTCAAAATCCCGCACATGGGCTGGAATTCGCTCGACGTCCGGCAGCCGCATGTGTTGCTTCAGGGAATAAAGACGGGCGAGAACGGGCACCACGCCTACTTCGTGCACTCGTTCCATCTCGTTGCAACCGATCCACGCATGGTCGTTGCCGAGACGGACTATGGCGGCCCTGTTACGGCGATGGTTGGGTCCGGAAATATCGCCGGTACACAATTTCATCCAGAAAAGAGCCAGGTGCTGGGCCTCAAGCTCATCGCGAACTTCCTCGCCTGGAAGCCCTAAGACTCGCATAGCGGGTTCGGCAGTGCGATAAAGTGCCATGACACGCAAGTTGATCGACGACTGTTTTCTGCATGACAAAGACCGGCTGAAACACGCCGATGCGCTCGCCATCCTGCGGGCCCGCGTGAGTGTGACTGCCGGTACGGAAACGGTTGCGCTGGTCAATGCGGTGGGTCGTTGTCTCGCGGCAAGTGTGCACGCACCGAACGCGGTTCCTATGCACACGAACGCTGCCGTCGATGGGTATGCTTTCGCGGCAGAAGGCTACGACCAACAGGCGGGGACCACGTTCCCGGTATCCGCACGCGCGGCAGCTGGACACCGCGTTACGACGCCAATCGCAACAGGTCAGGCTGTACGCATCTTCACGGGAGCGGTCATGCCGCCCGGTACCGATACCTGTGTCATGCAGGAGGATTGCGTCCTCAGCGAGCAACCGGACGGCATCGCCGTGCAGGTTCCTGCTGGTCTCAAACGTGGTGCGAACGTACGGCTGGCGGGAGAGGATGTGCAGGCAGGGTCCGAATTGATGCCGGCAGGCGCGACGATCAGGCCGCAAGATCTGGCCGCGCTCGCGTCGGTCGGCTTGGCGGAGGTCCCTGTTTTCAAACGGCTGCGCGTCGGCATCCTTTCTTCCGGTGACGAAGTGGTGCGTCCCGGGCGGGCGCTGCGGCTTGGCGACGTCTACGACGCCAACATGCCGATGCTGACGGGACTTGTCGCGGCGGCTGGGGCTGTCCCAATCGACCTCGGCGTCGCACCGGACCGGCTCGACGACATCGTCGCGCTTTTGAGACGGGCAACCGAGACATGTGACGTGGTGCTCACGTCCGGGGGGGCGAGCCGCGGTGAAGAGGATCATCTCAACGAAGCGGTCGAGATGCTCGGCAAGCGTCATCTCTGGCAGCTTGCCATCAAACCTGGACGGCCGATGTCATTTGGCCAGATCGGCGACAGCGTCGTTCTCGGGTTGCCGGGAAATCCCGTCGCCGTGATGGTTTGTTTTCTCATGTATGCTTGGCCGATGCTTCGCCGGATGGGTGGCGCGCCGTGGCAGGCGCCCCGCCGGTTCATGCTTCCCGCCGACTTCGACTTCCTTGATCGCAAGACCGGCCGGCGGGAATTCTGGCGAGGCCGCGTGATCGAACGCGATGGCCGCATGGTCGTCGACAAGTTCAAGCGCGACGGCTCAGGTTTGATATCCAGTCTTCGCGCGGCGGACGGCTTGATCGAAGTCGACGAAGACATGCCGGAAGTGCGCAGAGGCGATCTGGTCGCCTACATCCCGTTCACTGAATTTGGGATCACAAGCTAGTCGCCTCTAGCGGTCCGAACCGCTCTCACGGGATTTTCACGCGGCAGCTGGAAGGTAATCGAGCTAGTAAGCCGCGCCCTCTCCGTGAGGCTTACCGGTGCCAGAGAAGGGATCGGGCGATGGCCTCCCCCCGGATCGCCATCGCCCGATCTCTGTCGCATCGGGTCGCCCCGGCGCCAGAACTTGTCCGTACCACATAGC
>JAPXTA010000155.1:0-10476 GCA_033812735.1 Hyphomicrobiaceae bacterium
AGCACGCTTTGCCGATCCGAGTGCCGACTGGACGATGGCCTCGTGCATCACTTCGCGAGCAGTGAGAGGCGCCGTGCTTTTGGCGTTCGCGTCCATCAAGTGGGTCAGCAGCTCCTGGTCGAGCGATCCCCAGTTGACGCCAATGCGAACAGGCTTGCGATGCCGGATCGCGGTCTCGACGATCGCGCCGAACTGAGTGTCCTTCTTGGCTTTGAAGCCGACGTTGCCAGGGTTGATGCGGTACTTGTCGAGCAGTTCGGCGCAGCCGGCGTTGTCTGCGAGCAGCGTGTGGCCGTTGTAGTGAAAATCGCCGACGATCGGTACGGTGACGCCGATCTTGCGCAAGCGTTCGACGATGGCGGGGACTGCCTTCGCGGCTTCGTCCCGGTCGACGGTGATGCGGACGATCTCGGAGCCGGCGCGGGCCAATGCCGCAACTTGCTGCACCGTCGCCTGCACGTCGGCTGTGTCGGTGTTCGTCATCGATTGAACGACAACCGGTGCGCCGCCCCCGATCGTAACGGAGCCGACCTCGACGGGAACTGTCGTGCGGCGTGCCGCGAGTTTCATGGTCCTTGCTTCCTGTCTACCTGGCTGTCCAAGGATTTAGCGGCTGTCACGGCCAATCGCCACCGGGATCATCGCCAGCGCGAAGAGGCCGGACAGCACGGCGACGATGGCCGGACCGCCCGGCGCGTCGATGGAAATCGAAACGAATAGGCCAAAGGCCACCGCCAGCATGGCAAAGATGGTGGCAAAGAGCGCCATCTGCTCAGGCGTTTCGGAAAAGGGGCGGGCGGCAGCGGCGGGAATGATGAGAAAGGCGATCGTCAGCAGAGCGCCGACGATCTTGAGCGACAACGCGACGATCATCGCCAAAACCAATGTGAAGATGAGCTTGGTGCGTTCGACCGGTACGCCTTCGGCAAGGGCGAGATCATGGTGGATGCTGAGGGCGAGCAGCGGCCGCCAGATCCAGATCAGCACGGCGAGGGCCAGCGCTCCACCACCGTAGATCCAAGCGAGATCGGTCGGAGAGACGGCGAAGATGTCGCCGAACAGAATGCCCATCAGGTCGATGTTGGCGCCGCGAACGAGGGAGGTGGCGATCAGGCCGATGGCGAGTGCCGCGTGTGCAAGAACGCCCAGGATCGAGTCGAGCGGGATGACACGCTGGCGCGAGAGCAGCGTCAACAGCAGTGCAACAGCGAAGGCGGAGCCGAGCACCGTCATCGTGATGTTGAGGGAGAGGCCGACAGCCAGCGCGACGCCGATGAGGCTGCCTTGAGCAATCGTTTCTCCGACGTAGGACATGCGGCGCCACACGACGAAGCAGCCAAGCGGCGCGGCGATCAACGCCAACCCGAGACCCGCGATCATGGCGCGGACGAGAAACGGCTCGGTCATCGGTCGGTGCTCTTCAACTGCCTGGATGCGCCCGACGCCGGCAATGTCGCGCCGGCGAGGTCGTGGCTGTGATCGTGGTGATGCTCGTAGACGGCCAACGAGCGGACGGCCTGCGGTCCGAACAGGCGCGCGTACTCGGGATGCTGCGCCACGGATTGCGGCACGCCCGAACAACAGACGTGACGGTTGATGCAGATGACGCGGTCGCTCGAGGCCATGACGATGTGGAGGTCATGGCTGACGAGCAAGACGCCCAGGCCACGTTCGTCGCGGAGACGCGAGATCATAGCGTAGAGCTCGGCTTCGCCGGTGTAGTCGACGCCACGAACGGGCTCGTCGAGGACGAGCAGCTGGGGATCCCGCAATAGCGCGCGGGCGATGAGAACGCGCTGCAATTCGCCACCGGAGAGCTGGCTGAACTGGCGCTCGCCAAGGTTTGGCGCGCCGACCTCGTCGAGGACCTCAGGAATGAGTGCCTTGCGGCGCGGGCCCGCCATCTTGAGGAAGCGGTCGACGGTCATGGGGATCGCGTGATCGAGGTCGAAGCGCTGCGGCACATACCCGACGACAAGGCCGTCCTTGCGGGTGAGCGTTCCCTGATCGGGCGGCTCGAGACCCAGCATGACGCGGACCAATGTCGTCTTCCCGGCACCGTTGGGGCCGATCAACGTGACAATCTGCTTCGGCAAGATGTCGAGGCTGACACGCTGCAAGACCGGCCGGCCGAAGCGCGCCAAAGACAGATCACGCGCCGACAGCAGCACATCGGGATGGGGTTCGCCCAACGGTGCGTGATCGTGATGATGGTGGTCGTGGTGGTCGTGGTGATGGTGGTCGTGGTGATGGTGGCTGTGATCGTGCGCACTGGCACTTTGACCGCCAGGCTTTTGGGCGGCCGGCTCGTTGCTACCGGATGCCATCAAGCCGCTCCTTCGGCGTCGGCCTTCCGGCAGATACCGCAACAGCCGCTGACCTCGATGACGATGGTTTTCGGCTCGAAGCCATCTTGCCGCGCGAGTGCGTCGATGGCCGCGCGGACCTCCTTAGCGTCGCGTTCCGTCACTGCACCGCATTTGTCACAGACCAGCGCGAGGGGCCGCGCGGCGGTGTCGTGAGAGGCATGGCAGGCGAAAAAGGCGTTACGGCTTTCGAGACGATGAACGACACCGGCATCCAAGAGTGCGTCGAGGGCGCGATAAACGGATATCGGCGCCATCCGATCTCCGGTCTTGCGTTGCAGCCGGTCGAGGACGTCATAGGCGCCGACAGCATCATGGGAGCCGGCGATCTCCTCGAACACGAGACGCCTGAGCGCCGTCAATTTCATGCCGCGTGAAGCGAACGCGATCTCGGCACGCGACAACGCGCTTTCGAGACACGGCGCGTGATCGTGCGATTGTCGGGCGGCCGGAACGGCTCGTTCGGGATGCATTGGGTACCATCAGATCTGGGACGACCGTTGCACGTTACAATATTGCTCGACGGAGTGGCAGTGCGGCTATGCAGCAACTCATTGTTGCGCGAATGCTACTACATGTTTTCGGACAAGCGCTCGATCGCTGCGCATAGGACAGCGGCAGCGGCACCAATGTCGGCCTCGGACGCATACTCCGACGGATTATGGCTGATCCCGCCTTTACACCTCACGAAGAGCATGGCGAAGGGGACGATATCCTTGAATGACATTGCGTCGTGACCGGCGCCGCTGCCCATCCGGCCGGACGTCGTGCCAGATGACGCCATGGCGGCTTCGAGCGCCTTGATCAGGCTTTCGTCGCATGCGGCCGCCGGCGCGTCGTAAGGCATGTCGATCCGCATCGACACGTTGCGGCGCGCGGCAATGGCGCGGCAGGCGGCTTCGATGTCGCGAACCGCCGCCTTGCGCTCCGCGTCGATGGGGGAACGGACGTCGAGCGTGATCGTCGTTTCGCCCGCAACTGTGTTGACGGCGGCGTCGGGAACGACGATGCGGCCGACGGTTGCAACGAGATCCTTGGTAGCTCTGCCGCGCGTCTCGATGGCGAGAACCATTTCGGCAGCTGCCGTAAGCGTATCCTGACGCATGGCCATCGGGACGGTGCCCGCATGACCGCTCATCCCCGAGATGGTGATGGTTCCCCGGCTGGCGCCATTGATGGCGCTGACGGCGGCGACGGGTAGCGCGGTCGCCTCGAGGACCGGGCCTTGCTCGATGTGCACTTCGAGGTAGCCGAGCACGCTCCCTTGCTGCGGACGCGACACGGCGATCTTGCCGGGGTCGCAGCCGAACGATTTCAGCGCTTCGCGGCGAGAGACTCCTTGGGCGTCGCGCTCGTCGAGCCAGGCTTGATCGAAGCGGCCTGCAAGCGCGCGGGACCCCGTCAGCGTCGTCGGGAAGCGGCCTTCCTCGTCGCCGAAGGCGATAACCTCGATCGCGAACGGCATGCGCTTTCCGGCATCATACAGTTCCTTGACGGCTGCAATGGCGGTGACGACCCCGAGCGTGCCGTCAAAGGCGCCGGCATTGGCGACGCTATCGATGTGGGAGCCGAGCCAAAGAGCTGGTGCATCAGCCCGCGTGCCTTCATACCGGCCGATCACGTCGCCAAGATCGGTAAAGCGCACGGTCATGCCGGCGCCGCGCATCCACGTCGCGACGAGATCTGCCGCGCGGCGATGAGCGGGCGATAAATAGAGCCGCGTGATGCCCTCGGCCGAATCCGAGATGCGGGAGAGTTCGCCGAGACGGGCGACAATCTCGCGGCCAAGCCGCTCTGCACTTTGTGAAGCCGTCACCGTTGCATCCTCACGTCTTGCCGGCGATCCAGGCGGCCAGGGTGCGCCGCTCGTCGACGGTCATGCCCGTGACGTTGTTCGGCGGCATGGCCGAGGTCCGCACGGCGTGCATATAGATGGCACCGCGTTGCCGATTGATCTGATCGGCGGTTTCCAAGAGCACACCTTTCGGGGGCGATGCGACTCCGCTCCAGACGGGTTCGACCGCATGACACATCGAACACCGGCTGGCGACAATATCGTCGACCGCTTTCGGCAGGTTGGTCGCCTGCGCTACCTTCACCGGCTTCACGGGCGTCAACCCGAGCGCCTGACGTCCCGCGGGATTGGTCAGCGTGCTCAGCCACACGACGGCGAGCATGCACAGCGCCGCGACACCACAGGCCCACCAGGCGTTACCGCGACCGGCGTGGCGCTCGTTGTAGAAGTGGCGGACCAGAGCACCGGCCACGAGCACGAATCCGACCATGACCCACGCATAAGGCGACATGAACGTCAGCGGGTAGTGACCTGATATCATCAGGAAGAGGACCGGCAATGTGAGATAGTTGTTGTGGCGCGAACGGGTCTTCGCCTGCTTACCGAGATCCGGATCGGGCGTTTGCCCCGCCATCAGCGATGCGATCACCTTCTTCTGGTTCGGGATGATGTTGAAGAAGACGTTGCCCGACATCATCGTCGCCATCAGCGCGCCAGTATGAATCAGCGCGCCGCGGCCTGAGAACATCTGCTGGAAGAACCACGCCATCCCCATGATGAAGACGAAGCCGACCGCCGCGAGCGCGACCTCGTTCTTGGCGAGCGGCGACTTCACGAGGACATCATAGACCAGCCATCCGGCGGCGAGTGAGCCAAGGCCGATGGCTGCCGCCGTCCAAGGCGTCAACGCGCGAACGGCTGGATCGATGAGGTAGAGATCGGCGCCGAGGTAGTAGATCCAAACGAGCAGGAAGAAGCCCGATATCCACGTCGAGTAGCTTTCCCACTTATGCCAGATCAGTTCGGGCGGAAGCTTTTCTGGTGCGACCAGAAACTTGCGAACCTGATAGAAGCCGCCGCCGTGCACTTCCCAGGTCTCGCCGCCCTTGCCGGCCGGTATTTCCGGAATCGACTTCAGCGTTGCGTCGAGATGCATGAAGTAGAAGGACGAGCCGATCCAAGCGATGCCTGTGATGATGTGGACCCAGCGCAGCAGCAGCCCGCCCCAGTCCATCAGAATGGCATCCATCGATCGTCCCCCCCGTCCGATTTCGAACTAGGCCCCGAAAAAATACTGATTGCGGCGTCCATGCAACCGCGAACTCGCTGGGCGCGTACGTCAGCCTGCTGGCGCGGTTACGCGGCAACCTGTCACAGTTCGGGTAGCCGCATCCCAATTCGCTAGTGCTCTTTGATCAGACGCATTGAATTGATCATTGCGCCGACGTTGTCTTTAATATTTCACGCCGTCGTATTCCCAAGCGAATACTATATGAAATTGTCCGCGACCCGCCACTCGAGATACAGGATCAAATGCAATGACAACCTTTGTTCAAGTCCTGGGCGGTGTATATGTTGAGCCACGCTCATTTGCAGTGTTCGATGTTAATGCCACCGATACGAGCTATCTGTTGCTTGGAGGAAGTCCATCATCGCAACGGTTGGGACTGTTTGGAGAAGGCTTCACCTATGTGCCTGCCAGTTTTGAGATGCTGAGTGGCACAATCACTGAGATTGAAGTGATGTCTACTTCATCGACCTATGATCACTATACTCCCACTATACGCATCACGGGTGGCGATACGTTTTTTACCGTCGTCTCTATTGATGCAATGGAATTTCTGTCGCTCTATCGAAGCGAGGACTGGGCTGGCATTCGTTCGTTACTCTTTCCAGGGCCCATAGTTTTCAACGCAAGCGACACGCTCCCCAGTTACACGGTTGGTGGCGTCACCTACATCAACCAGACAGCAGACACTTTCTCCGGCGGCGCGTTCAATGATGTGCTTATCGGGCGGAACGGCAACGATACGCTCAAGGGCATGGGCGGCGACGATTACATCAACGGCGGCAACGACAATGACGCCCTGCTCGGCGGCGACGGCGCGGACCTGATCTATGGCGAGACCGGCCATGACAGCCTCTGGGCTGGTAGCGGCAACGACATCGTTCTCGCCGGCGACGGCGACGACACGATCTTCGGCGATGGCGGCGGCGACGACGTTCTCTACGGGGAGGCCGGCAACGATCTCATACTTGCCGGGACCGGCGCGAGCTTTGCCGTCGGTGGCGCTGGCGATGACCAGATCTGGAGCGAGGATGGAGCGGACTACGTTATGGGCGAGGACGGCGCCGACAAGTTGTTCGGCGGCTCAGGCGACGATGCCATCGTCGCTGGCGCGGGCGCTGACGAACTCTATGGCGGCGACGGCGTGGATGCGCTTTACGGTGGCAGCGGCGTGGACTTCTACTCGGGCGGCGCGGGCACCGACTTTTTTTATGTCCACGCCGACGGTCCGACGATGGGCGAGATCGACATCGTCAATGATTTTGCGGCCGCCGCGTCGGGCGAGCCCGACTACCTCGTGCTATCGGGGGCGTTTCAGGATGGAACGATCTTCTATGCGGACGCCACCTACACCTGGGTGGCATCGGCGGTCGATGGTGCCTTCCACTATATCGCCCTGACGAACACGTCGCCCGACGTCGTCGCGTCACAGATCATTTGGGTTTGAGGCCTTACGCCCGCCCCGCGAACACGAATGCTGCGCCGGCTGCTATCAGGCCGAATCCGACCAGATGATTCCATCCGAGCGGCTCCTTCAACACCACGACCGAGAAGCCCGCAAAAACGACCAGCGTGATCACTTCCTGCATCGTCTTCAATTCAGCGGCGGAGTAGACCGCATGTCCCCAGCGGTTGGCCGGAACCGCCAGACAATACTCGATGAAGGCAATACCCCACGAGACGATGATCACCAGCCAAAGCGGGCTCGACTTGAAATTCAGGTGCCCGTACCAGGCGAGCGTCATGAAGACATTCGACGCCAGCAGTAAAGCGATCGGCAGCACGTATTGGCCAGTCGTCGGCATGACGCTCTGTATCCTCTGCATCCCCGGATGAAATCAGACGCCTTCAAAGGCCCAAGACATCCATCATATCGAAGCGTCCGGGGCCTTTGCCCTTGCCCCACATCGCGGCCTTCACCGCGCCGCGTGCGAACAAGCTACGGTCGCCCGCCTTGTGGGTGATTTCGATGCGCTCGTTGTCGGATGCGAAGATGACCGTATGCTCGCCGATGACGCCGCCGCCACGCAATGTTGCAAAACCGATGTCGCCGCGCTTGCGCGGTCCGGTCACGCCGTCGCGCACGCGTTGAGATATATCGTTGAGCCTCAGCCCCCGGCCTTCCGCCGCCGCCTGCCCAAGCATCAGCGCCGTGCCCGAGGGGGCATCGACCTTCATGCGGTGATGCATCTCCAGCACTTCGATATCGAAGTCGGCGTCGAGGGCTGCTGCTACCTTGCGCGTGAGCGCCACGAGCAAATTGACACCGAGGCTCATGTTGCCGGCTTGGATGATCGTCGCATGCCGTGCTGCCGCGTCGAGTTTGGCATGGTCGGCGTCCGACAGGCCCGTCGTGCCGACGACATGGACGATACGGGCGTTGGCGGCAAGGGCTGCGAACTCCACCGTTGCCGCGGGGGCCGTGAAATCGAGGACGGCGTCCACTTTCGCGAATGTCTCGAGCGCCTGATCGGTGATGACGACGCCGACCTTGGCGAGACCGGCGAGCAATCCAGCGTCTTGCCCGATCGCGAGATTGCCGGGGCTTTCGATCGCACCGGCGAGGGTCACACCGTCGGCATCATGGACGGCCTTGATGAGTTCACGGCCCATTCTTCCGGCGGCGCCGACGACTGCGATTTTCATTGCGGTCTCACTACTCGGGTTTAGGGTCTACTCGGGCTTGGCCGATGTCATCGGCGCGGCGCGCGCAAGCGCTACCCGCCGATAGTCTCGCCAAGGATTAGCATCGGGCTCCCGCAACCGGAAGCGCCTTACGCGGTCCTCGACAGTATCGCCTCGACGATCCGTTGCACGTCCAGCGCTTCGTCGAGCGAGGCCAGATCGGTGCGGGTGCCCGCAGTCATGGCCACGATCTTGCTCAGCTGACGGGCGAGAACCAGCGGACGCGCCTTCTCGTTCGGCATGGCGTCGCCCGGCGGCTGCCACTCGCCGCCGATCTCGCGCTCGGCGATCGACCAATCGCGGAGACGGATGCGGCCATTGGTCCCCGTCAACATCCAGATATTGTGGTCATCAAGATCGGTTGTTCCAACGCCACCGGTCATCGACACAGGGATGGTGGAAGCCTTCAGTACTGCCGTCACCTGCCGTTCGCTCCGTCCGGGTTCGGGATACGTGCTCGCCCCGCGTTCAAGTTGCAGGGGGCCGATCAACCGGCGGGTCAGGAAGAGGAAGTGCGAGCCGACCTCACGGACGAAGCCGCCCTCAGCCGTTGCATCGAGCCAGCTAACGGCGTCCATCTGCCACGGGCGCGGCCAGGTTTTGAATGCCAAGCTGATATCGACGCGCTCGGGCGTTCCAACGGTGCCGTCCGCGATCCACGTCCTCAACGCATCGACAGCGAGTGATGACGCAAACGGGAAATTCACGGCGGCGCGGATGCTCTTGGCCTTGACCGCCGCGACGGTCTTGGCGGCAGCCTCGGTGTCGGTTGCGAGGGGTTTCTCGCATAGCGCGGCTTTGCCTGCCGCGGCGCACTGTTCGAGGTAAGCGAGATGGCTCTGCGGCGGCGAGGCGATGTGCAGCACGTCGGATGCCGCAATGACGGCGGCCGCAGAGGCGTGGACTGCCAGCTTCGGATCGATGGCGGCGAGCCGTACGGCGGCGGACGGCGAGGGATCGAATATTCCGGATATTGCGATCTGGTCATGCGCCAGCCCGGCACGCAGCAACCGTTCGCCCATGATGCCGAAGCCGATGAATCCGAGTTTTACCGCCATGGTCTATCCTTGTGCCGCTGCCGTCGCAGCGTTGTTTCAACAAGGCCTCTAGCGCATCCCGGCTGCGAAGTCAGCGTCCGATACCAAGCAACCGGCTCACCCGTTCGATGACGGCGAGAGCACCATCTACCCCCGCCAACGTAGCGGCGACGTTTGCCGCGAACCACGACCAGCGCGTGCGGGCGTCGTCGCGCGTAGTCGCGCCGCCAGTAAGGTGATCGCGCACGGGGCGGATGTACTCGATGATCTCGTCCTTGTGCGTGATCTGGAGGCGCGATAGTGCGGCAACGACGCTGTCGAATTCATTGATCACCGATCCATGCGCCGTCACGTGCGAGCCGATCATCGTCATGGCGCCGCCCGCAATGATCGAACCGGGCGCGGCGGCATTGACGGTTACCGTATTGGCATGGACGCTCCCCGCATCCACGGGCTCACGCGGTTGGCGAAACTGGGCGATGCGCTCGCCGGCTGCGGCCCGGCTGCGGTTCGCAATCTCGCTTGCCGTTTGCAGCGCCCGGCCGGCAACGGGTGTGACTTGCTCGCGGGCTTTGTTGAGCAGATCGGCGACCGTTGCACTGGTTGCGGATGCCTCGACAGCCTCTCGCTGGTCGATCGACCCGCCCGCGACGACGGCACCCGCCGAGTTCGACACGACAGTCGAATTCGCATCGAGCCGCTCGATCTTCTCGGCGCTGACATTGACCTGGTAGTAGACACTGCCTTCCTCGCCAGCGAGTAGTGCCTCGCGAATGCGGTTCATGACGACGCGGGCGAATTCCGGCTTCCGGTCGACGAGCGCCGTAAACCGGCCATCGGCAGTGCTGATCACCAATGCACGATAGCGAAATAGCCGGCGGGCGAACCAGAAGGCCGCTACCGACAGCAGAAACACGCCGACGGGCGCGCCGTAACTTCCGATGCCTCTGCCGATTCCCTGCATCATCCGAGCCACCGCGAGAAGCGATAGCGTTTGTCCTAGCAATCCTAGACCGATGACGAAGACGATGATCGCCAGATAGAGTCGCCGCGGATCTCGTCCCACCGTCACCGAGGCAATATTGGGAACCCGAATGATGTGATCCTCGAACTCGATCAGCTTCGGCGTGATCTTGATGTTCTGCGGCTTTTTCCCCACGGCTTCGTTCCCCAACGCGTACACGCCCTATCCGAACACGTGGCTCAAAAACGTGCAAATGGATTCGAGGCGCACTACTGGCGTTAACGCTAGGGCGTCCAATTGGCGGTGTCTCCACGACCCGTAGAATGAAGAAAGGCCGCACC
>JAPXTA010000156.1:0-6063 GCA_033812735.1 Hyphomicrobiaceae bacterium
CGTGATCATCGAGCCACCATTCGGCATCAGGTCCGCCGCCCGCTCCGCCACCTCGGTGAACGAGAAGCACGAGATGACCATAGAATTGATGAAGTTCTCGCGCGTCGTATCGGCGTAGCGGCCGGCCAGTTCCTTCGGGTCGGAGTAGGCGAGGGCATGCACGATGAAGTCGAGCGAACCCCACTCCTGCTTGATCTTTGCGAACACGTTGTCGACGCTCGCGAGGTCGAGGACGTTGCATTCCTCGATGATCTTCGAGCCAACCGACTGGGCGAGCGGCATGGCGCGGCGGCCGAACGCTCCGCCCTGATACGTGAAGGCGAGTTCCGCCCCCTGTCCCGCGAGAATGCGCGCGATACCCCAGGCGATCGAACGATCGTTCGCGACGCCCATGATAAGGCCGCGCTTACCCTTCATCAGAGGGCCCGGTACTGCGAGATCACTCGACATGTCGTCACTCTTTCCTTCACGCTGAACGCGGGCCATGAGGCGCCAGGCGTTACGGTCGATGAGGCCGTGAAACGCCTCTAATTTTGTGTGCCTGCTCATGGGGACCGGAACGTAAAAGCCCGATCCCGAAAATTCCTCACCGGGGATCAGGCATCCAACTGCTTGAAAACCAACGTCGCATTTGTGCCGCCGAATCCGAAGCTGTTCGACATGACACAGTTAAGCGAAGCATTATCGACGCGCTGACGGACGATGGGAACATCTGCGAACATCGGGTCCAGTTCCTCGATATGGGCGCTCTCGCAGATGAAGCCGTTCTTCATCATCAGCAGCGAGAAAATCGCCTCCTGGACCCCGATCGCCCCAAGCGAATGGCCCGTCAGCGACTTGGTGGAGGCCACAGGCGGCATCGCTGAACCGAACGTTTCTCGGATGGCCTGGATTTCGCGCTCGTCGCCAACCGGCGTTCCCGTTCCGTGCGGGTTGATGTAGTCGATTTTCGGCGTGCCCTTGCCGTCGAAGCCCTTGAGCGCCATCTTCATGCAACGCGTCGCGCCTTCCCCGGACGGCGCGACCATGTCGAAGCCGTCGGATGTCGCGCCGTACCCGGCGATCTCCGCATAGATCTTCGCCCCGCGCGCCTTCGCGTGCTCGTATTCTTCGAGCACGACGACGCCGGCCCCGCCCGCAATCACGAAGCCGTCCCGGTTCTTGTCATACGCGCGGCTCGCGGTGGACGGCCGGTCGTTGAACCTGGACGACATCGCACCCATCGCATCGAACAGGTTGGACAACCGCCAGTCGAGTTCCTCGCAGCCGCCCGCGAACATCACGTCCTGCTTGCCCCATTGAATGAGTTCGGCTGCATTGCCGATGCAGTGAGCCGACGTCGCGCAGGCGGACGAAATCGAATAGTTCGTGCCCTTGATCTGGAAGGCCGTGGCAAGCACGCCAGACGGGCCCGAGCACATCGCCTTGGGAACTTCGAACGGACCGATCTTCTTCGGCCCACCGCTCTTGATCGTGGTTTCCGCAGCTTCGACGATGGCAACGACCGAGGGCCCCCCCGACCCCATGATGATGCCGGTCCGCTCATTGACGACATCGCCGGCTTCAAGCCCGGAATCCCGGATCGCCTGATCCATCGCGACGTAGTTCCAGCCCATGCCCTCGTTCATGAAGCGCTTGGGCTTACGCGGCACGATCGCGCCCCAGTCGAGCACGGGATGGCCGTGAACCTGGCACTTGAAGCCTAGCTCGGCGTATTTGTCGGCGCGGCTGATGCCCGATTTCGCCTCGCGCAGCGAAGCCGTGACCTCCTGCGCGGAATTGCCGATCGAGGAAACGACCCCAAGCCCGGTGACGACGACGCGTCTCATGTGATGTCCTTCTCAAAGGCTATTGCGACGGAGCATCCCCCGTCGCGTCGGATAACCCCTTATGGCTTACGCAGTCGGCTTCAGCAGCACCCGCATGTCGGTCGCCGTGCACGTGACTTCGCCGTCGGCATAGAGCGTCCCGTCGGCCTCGACCAGCTTCAGCTTCCGCGCGATGACGCGCTTGATGTCGATGACGAACTCGAGCTGCTTCACGGCCGGCGTCACTTCCTTCATCAGCTTGAACTCGCCGACGCCCGACGCGCGGCCCGCGCCCGGCAGTCCGAGCCAGCCGAGATAGAACCCGGTCAATTGCCACAGCCCATCGAGCTTGAGGCAACCGGGGAGGACGGGATCGCCGATGAAATGGCAAGAGAACACCCAATCGAGGGCTGGATTGCCGGCGACGCGCATCGTCGCCCGGACCTCGCCCTTACCGTGAGCGCCGCCGGTCTCGGATATATTGGTGATCGCCTCGAACATCAGCATGGGCGGAAGCGGCAACTGCGCATTACCCGGCCCGAATAGTTCCCCGCGCCCACAGCGCAGGATGTCTTCGTAATCGTAGCTGGATTTGCGATCGGCCATGGAGGGTGTTCGGTCCCATTTCTGGTGAACGTAAGTGACGTCGGTTGCCTATCACACCCCCCGCGAGACCAAAAGCATAGTTGATGGCGTGTGTCTTTCCATCCACAGGTGGTCTGTGGCTGCGGCGCAACCAAGCGCGACCACGAATAGCCAACGCAAAAGGCCGCCGGCGGTTGCCAGCGGCCCTGTGCTCAGCGGCCCAATGCTATGAAGAGCCCGAAGGTTCCGCTCAGATCGAGTCTTTGAGATCTTTCGCAGCGCGGAAAGCAACCTTCTTGCTCGCCTTGATCTTGATGGCCTCGCCCGTCGCCGGGTTGCGGCCCATGCGTGCCGCGCGCTTGCGGACCTGCAGGATGCCGAGACCTGCAAGACGCAGGCGATTGCCCTTCTTCAGGTGGGTGCGGATCATGCCGACCATGTCTTCGAGCATGGTGTTGACCTGCTTCTTCGGCATCTCGTGCGACTCAGCCAGTGCCGTGCCGAGGTGGCGCAGCGTCACGGTCGTTGCAGCCTTCGCCTTGGCGGGTGCAGCTTTTTTCGCCATTGGGTGATGTCCCCTTGCTTGATTGACGTGATCGAGATTGACGTAATCGAGTGTCTTTCGTTGCCGCTATCCGCTCGACGCCGAGAGCCGCAAACGCTGAACTCAATAGCCTCGGACCCGCTCGATCGTCTGTCGCGCTCAACGCGAGTATGACGTCTCCGGCGTGCCCGATGCACGCGGGTCAGCTACACGCATGAGTGCAGGAAAGCTAGGTTTTTCAGCAACAATTCGCATGTCCGGTTGCGAAATTGCGTTGCGACAGTGCGTATGAAATCAATAAAACCCTTGATTCACAGCGCTTTTCCATGCCTCGCAGCATGAACGGCGCCGCAGTCCGGTTGTTGAGAACTTAGCGCTTGTCGCGGTAGATCCAGTCGTAGCGGGACATGAGAATCGACGCGGGAATCACTGCGAGAGCGGCGTTTCTTGCGAGTCGCAGTGGCCCATCCAAGTGATAGATGCGGCCGTTCTCCGTGGCAGCGCGCACCAGATCCTGCGTGTGCGGACGCCGCTCCCGGTCGTAGCTCCGAAGTGCTTCGGCCAACGCCCCGGGCGAGCGGCGCATCGCCGCCGCCAATGCCTCGGCATCTTCGATCGCCATCGCTGCTCCCTGAGCAAAGAACGGAAACGTCGGATGAGCCGCATCGCCGATGAGCGCCGCGTGAGCGCGCGCATAGGAGGGGAGGGGATCGCGCGCGAGAAGCGGCCACCGGAGCCACGCCGGGACTTGCGACAGCAGCGCGCGCAACGGCGCCGCGAACGATCGCGCGGCAGCGATCAGTTCTTCAGACGCGAGTGGCTGCGACCATTGTTCGGCGCTGCCGAGCGCCCCCTTCAAGATGACGACGATATTGATTTCGCGCCCGCCGCGTACGGGATAATGCACGCAGTGCGCGTCCGGCATCACCCATACATTGACGGAGTCTGAGGCAAGCGCGGCAGGGACGGCAGTCCGCGGTACCGTAGCTCGGGCCGCAAACAGCCCCGTGGCCCGCGGTGCCGAGACGTCGAATAGACAGCGCCGTACCGTCGACCAGAGACCGTCGGCGCCGACGAGAACGTCCGCCGTCAAACGATCGCCGTTGCCGGTTTGCACGGCGACGCCGGACGGCAACGGCACGACCTCACGAACGTCGCAGGACGTCGCGATCTCCGCGCCCGCCGCGGCGGCTGCATCACGAAGAGCCGTGTGAAGATCAACCCGATGCACGGTCCAATAGGGCGCCCCATGTCGCGCTGCGATCCAAGCGCCGAGAGGCAATTCCTTCAGGAGTGCGCCGCTCGTGCCGTCCCGCACCGCGATGTGGTCTGGCGCGTGAGCCAACGGCGCCAATCGATCCGCCACGCCGAGCCGGCGCAGCGCCGCAACAGCATTGGGCCCGAGCTGCAGTCCAGCGCCCTCCTCGGAAAGCAGCGGCCGGCGGTCGACGACCTTGACGCCGGCACCAATCTGCCGAAGCGCGATAGCCGTTGCGAGCCCGCCAATGCCGGCACCGGCAATCAGGGCGCTAGAATCGCGGTTCATGGCGCTCGTCGAGCGGAGTTGCAGAAAACGGTCAGCCGACCGTGGAGGCCGAGGTCACAAGGCAACCTTTGGGGTCACTCTCGTCGTCGGGCAGTCTTGCGTCGAATACGAACAGCGTCGAGCAGTACGGGCACAGAATCTGCGTGTCCTGCCCCATGTCGAGAAACACATGCGGGTGGTCGAATGGCGGCCGTGCCCCCATGCACTGCAGCTCCTTCACGCCCACGAAGATCTTTTCGGCGCCATTGTCATTGGCGAAGTGAGGCGTCACATGGTCGGCCATGATGTCAGTCCGTTTCCCGTCTCTGGCCGCGGACCATAGCGATCAGCGACCGGAAATGGTAGGGGTGCCGCCTCGCAATATCGTCGCAAGGACGATCTTATCAGCCGGCCTTGGACGCGACGCGAGCCGGAACTTGCCAAATTGAGCCAGACTGATTCCCAGACCGAGAGCGACGAGGACAGGTTGAGCAGCGATACAAAAGGCCAATCGGGCCCGAAGCACCCCGCAACGCATCACTTCGACAGCGACGGCGTCGACATCGCCTACATCGACCAAGGCGATAGCGCTGCCGAGCCGGTCTTGCTGATCCACGGCTTTGCGTCCAACGCCAAGACCAACTGGATCGACCCGCTTTGGGTACGCTTCTTGACCGGTCACGGCTATCGCGTCATCGCGATGGACTGCCGCGGCCACGGCGCCAGCGCCAAACTCTACAATCTGGAAGCCTACGGTTCCCCTGTCATGGCGGAAGATGCCCGGCGCTTGCTGGATCACCTCGGGATCGCCCGCGCCGACGTCATGGGCTATTCGATGGGCGCCCGCATCACGGCGTTCCTGGCCCTCAACCACCCTGATCGCGTCCGCAGCGCCACCTTTGGCGGCCTCGGCATCAACATGGTCCGCGGGCTCGCCGGCACGGGCCCGATCGCCCATGCGCTCGAAGCCGACACCATCGATGACGTCACCAATCCGACGGCGCGCACGTTCCGCGCCTTTGCCGAGGCAACCAAAAGTGACCTGAAGGCGCTGGCCTACTGCATCCGCTCCGCCCGCGCTGTCATTTCCGCGGAAATGCTGGCCAAGATCACCTGTCCTGTGCTGGTTGCCGTCGGAACTGATGACGTGATCGGCGGCTCGGCAAGCGAACTAGCCGCACTCATTCCAGGCGCCAAAGCGCTCGAATTGCAGGGCCGCGACCATATGCGGGCCGTGGGTGATCGCCAGTACAAGAACGGCGTCCTCGATTTCCTGAAATCGCGGCCTTGAGGGAATGACAGTGGCGGGAAAAATCTACAACCCGGACTACGAGGCGGCGGTCCGCGCGAGCTTCGCGCGGCAAGGCCTCATGGGAACGCTGGGGGCTTGGCTATCCGAGGTCGCGCCCGGCAAGATCACGATCGAGGTCCCTCACGCCAAGAAGCTGACCCAGCAGCAAGGCTTTTTTCATGGCGGCGTAGCTGGCGCCATTGCCGACACGGCCGGCGGTTACGCTGCCATGACCCTTATGCCGCCAGGCTCGGAAGTCCTCACGGTCGAATACAAGATCAATTTCATCCGCCCCGCCGCTGGCACGCTT
>JAPXTA010000156.1:6073-10101 GCA_033812735.1 Hyphomicrobiaceae bacterium
CAGTGCCGAAATCGTGAGGGCAGGCAAAACCTTGCTTATCGCCCGCATCGACGTGTCGTGCGGAACACCGGACAAATGCGACAGCTGCGCCATCGCTCAGGCGACATATATGCGCGTAGAAACGGCCGTGTGAACCGGATCACCCTTTGCCGATGCGATACGCCTGCAGGGACGCGGTACAAGCCGCTGCAGGCGTTTCAGGCTCCGGTCCACAAGCGATACGAACGACGCGACCACAGAACCCGTTTTGCCGACCTTCCCGTCGATCGGCTGATAACCGCATCTAGCGTTCCATCGGGCTGGCTCCGGGAGAGCCGCGGGGTTGCGAGAGGGCCTTCGCGTTGCCGTCTGGAATAAGGGAACACTAGCGGAACATCGCGACTTTTGCACGCATTCCTCGTTTCTTTTGTCTCAGCCTGTGGACAACCCAGGGATGCCGCACCCGCGAAATCGTGAATTTTCGCACCTCCCGCGCCGTGTCACCAATGAAAGTGCGTTTCAGCGGGGGTAACCGTGCGGCTTCGGCTCCTCATTCTGGCAATAACGGCGTGCTGGTTCGGCACCTTGCCGTCGGCGGCCCAGCGCCCTGCCATGGAACGGGTCGATCTGGAATTGGTTCTCGCCGTCGACATCTCGATGTCGATGGACTTCGACGAACTCCGGGTCCAGCGCGACGGCTACGTTGCCGCCTTCCGCGATCCCGATCTGCAAGCGCTGATGCTGTCGGGGCGCACGAAGCGCATCGCTGTGACCTACTTTGAGTGGGCGGGGCGCTCGGTCCAAAAGGAGATCGTTCCCTGGACCATCATCGATAGCCGAGACGCGGCGCTCGCCGTCGCGCACATTCTCGAAAAGGCGCCTATCTCGCGCGAGCGGATGACGTCGATCTCGGCGGCGCTGGATTATGCCAGCGATCTTCTGGCGTCGAGCCCCTTCAAAGGTGACCGCCGCGTCGTCGATATCTCGGGCGACGGCCCCAACAACGCGGGCCGTTTGGTGACGGCGGCCCGTGACGAACTCATATCCAAAGGCATCGTCATCAACGGCCTGCCGATCATGATGAAGCGCGGCAGCACCGTATTCGACATCAGCCAACTCGACATCTACTACGAGGATTGCGTGACCGGCGGGCCCGAGAGCTTTGTCATCAGCATCCGCTCGTTGGAGGAGATGCAACCTGCCATCCGCCGCAAGCTTGCGATGGAGGTCGCCGGTCTCGTCCCCGAACCCGCACCCCGGGTCGTGCGGACGCAATTCACGCCCGGCGCGCCCAGTAGTGCCCAGCCGCGAATAGATTGCACCATCGGCGAGCAGCTCTGGCGCCGGTACATGGACGGCCGCTGGCCGAACTGAATGTCTTGAAGCCCCGTTTTCGCCGCGAGTGACGCCCACTCGCGCCGCAAAGCCGTGTCACTTTCATATTTCCGCAACGTTTCATTCACCATTCCTGAAGACAGCCGGGGTTAGGTTCAGCGACCATGCGTTTGTCTCGCGTCGCTCCGTTGCTCACCGCGCTTGCCGTGCTCGCCCTCAATGGCTGCGGCAAGTCACCGAATTTCGTTGCCCAGGAAGAACCCTGGCGTAACGACGAGGAACGTGCGTGTCTCGCTTCCGGCGTGGTCGTCGCCGACAATCGCTTCCTGCAATCACGCTCGTCGCTCGGCGGCCCAAGCGTGTGCGGCGCCCTTCGCCCCTTCGATATGCATGCCGCAGCGCGCGGCCGGGTATCGATGAAACCCGCAGCATTGTTGCGATGCCCGATGATCCCCGCCGTCGAGCGCTGGGTACAACACGTCGTCGAGCCGGCGGCGATGCAATATCTGCGCGTACCGCTCGTCGAACTGAAAGTTGCCGCGTCCTACGCCTGCCGTCCTCGCAATGGCCTGTCAGGCGGAAAGCTCTCCGAGCACGGCCACGCCAATGCGCTCGACGTATCCGGCTTCATTCTCGCCGACGGCCGCACCGTAACGGTCAAGGAAGGTTGGAACGGTAGCCGCGACGAACAAGCCTTCCTCCGCGCGGTCCACCAAGGCGCTTGCGGCGTCTTCTCGACGGTTCTCGGCCCTCACGCGGACAGCTTCCACCGCGACCATTTCCACATGGACCTCGCCCGCCACGGCCGGCAGGGCACCTACCGGGTGTGCCAGTGACGCGGGCATGAGTGTGTGCATGATTGCGTGCCGTCGCAATCACCTCCCTGAACGGCGCGCAGTTCGCCGCCATCTATCGCGCCGCACGAGCCACTCTCAGACCTATGCGTTCCCGGGCGAGCGCCTCTTCGCGCGAGACCCGGGACCACGTCGATGCAGTTAGGTGAGAGCGCCGTCAAATCCATTGCCGACGCGACCCCGGCTCGCGGCTCATTGCTGCGCATGAGCCTTGGCCGGGGACGCATGAGGTTGATGGATGCGCGCGGGTGCAGCACGGTTAACGCGGCGCGGCATAGCGAATTGAACACGAGAGCCGTCGGCGAGCAGAGCGCGCTGGCGCCGTTGCCGGTGTCCGGGATTTCACCGGCTCAAGTTGTCCGGGGGTTGCACCCGTTCGGCCTCGTCACCGCTTGCAGGTGCTTCAGCTCGGTCAGGCATCGGGTCGATCCTGCCTTCGTCGCGCGGTTTCCATCGCGCTCCGCTCGCCAGCGGTTGCCTTTTTCTTTGCGACCTGCTGCGGCTCTACAGCCGGATCGCAGATCGCAGGAAAGTGCCGATACCCGGCCGACTTGCGCAGCGGTCCCGGCGGTCTATAGCCTCGACGGCGCCAACTGCACGCACAAGACATGACGTGCGTAACAAATTTATGCAACCCAAGGCTGCGCGCATCGTTAAGCCCGGTCGGCCCGCCAGCACTTGCCACCCCGCCGCCCGCCTGCGACTTTGCCGGCTAACCGAGAAGCGAGCTGCGCCCCGATGTTCGTCACGTTCTTCCATGAATTGAAAGCCGCCAAGGTGCCGGTCACCTTGAAGGAATACCTGACGCTGATGGAGGCCCTCGACGCTGGCCTCGCCGATCAGCGGGTCGAGCACTTTTACTATCTCTCGCGTGCCGCGCTGGTGAAAGACGAGCGCCACCTCGACAAGTTCGACCAGGTGTTCGGCCACGTCTTCAAGGGCCTCGAATTGATGAGCGAGGCGGTCGACAAGGCCGAAATCCCCGAGGAATGGCTGCGCTCGGTCTCGCAGCTCCATCTCTCCGAGGAAGACAAGAAGAAGATCGAGGAACTCGGCGGCTGGGACAAGATCATGGAGGAGCTGAAGAAGCGCCTCGAAGAACAGAAGGGCCGCCACCAGGGCGGCAACAAGTGGATCGGCACCGGCGGCAAGTCGCCCTACGGCGCGGACGGCTACAACCCGGCAGGCGTCCGCATCGGCCAGAAGGAGAACCGCAACTTCCGCGCCATCAAGGTGTGGGACAAGCGCGAGTTCAAGGACTTCGCCGACGACGTCGAGCTTGGCACCCGCAACATCAAGATCGCGCTCCGCCGCCTGCGCCGGTTCGCCCGCGAAGGCGCGCCCGAGGAACTCGATCTCGACGGCACGATCAAGGGGACAGCCAACAAGGGCTATCTCGACATCCACATGCGGGCCGAGCGGCGGAACACCGTGAAGGTGCTGATGTTCTTCGACGTCGGCGGCTCGATGGACTGGCACATTAAGGGCGTCGAGGAACTGTTCTCGGCGGCACGCACCGAGTTCAAGCACCTCGAATTCTTCTACTTCCACAACTGCCTCTACGAGCGTGTCTGGAAGGACAACAATCGCCGCTGGCAAGAGACGACGCCGACGTGGCAGGTGCTGCACACCTACCCGCACGACTACAAGGTGATCTTCGTCGGCGACGCCTCGATGAGCCCGTACGAGATCACGGTCGCGGGCGGCTCAGTCGAGCACATGAACGAGGAGGCGGGCTCGCTCTGGATGAAGCGCGTCACCGACATCTACGAGCACGCCGTCTGGCTCAATCCCGTGCCCGAAGATCAGTGGAGCTGGACACCCTCGATCCAGATCATGAAGCAACTCGTCGGCAACCGC
>JAPXTA010000157.1:0-10007 GCA_033812735.1 Hyphomicrobiaceae bacterium
TTGCCAATTGCGATGACTGCGAAGCGCAGTGCGACGACGAAGGTTTCTTTCCCGACGACTTGGTCGAGGAAACGTTCGTGTCACTCTGCAAAGGCTGTCTTGAAGAGATTGCGAAGTCTCACGGCGCAATCTTGCCGCCGTTGCCGGAAGGTGGGCAGACGGTGAATTGACTATAAGGCCAGAGATTGGCTGGGGCCCATTGTAGCGCCTCACTCGTCGCCAGAGGTCCTCATGCGCATCGCCGTTGCCGGGTTCGAGTACGAGGGCAATAGTTTCTCGAACAAGGTCGATGGGCGCGCAGAATTTGCGGACAAGCTACTTGCTGACGGGCCGGACTTGCTGCGGCGGGTCGAGGGCAAGGGGATGGCGCTGTCGGGGGCGATTGATGTGCTGCGTGCGGCCGGCCACGAGATCGTGCCGATCTTCGCGACGCGCGGCGGCGCCGGTGGACGTGTAGAAGCCGGATTTGCGCGCGACTGTATCGATCGCATCGTGATGGGGATTGCGAACGCGGGCGCGGTCGACGGCGTGTATCTCGCGCTGCATGGTGCGATGATCACCGACGAGTTTCCTGATCCCGAAGGTGAATTGTTGGCGCAATTGCGCTCGCGGCTCGGGCCGTCGATCCCGATCGCCGCCAGTCTCGATCTGCATGCGCATGTGACGCATCGCATGGTCGATGCGGCGACGATCCTTGTCGGTTACGAGACCTATCCGCATGAAGATGCTGACCGCACGGGGGCGTGTGCGGCGAAGCTGCTCGTTCGTACTTTGGCAGGTGAGATCAAGCCCGTCATGGCGCTGCGGAAGATCAACGCGCTCTTGCCGGTGCTCGGCGGCACGACGAACGGCGATGCGCCGATGGCCGAAGTCGCGGCGTTGGCGCGCGGTCATGAGGGTCGCAATGGCGTGTTGTCGGTCAGCTATTTTCCGGTGCAGCCGTGGCTCGATTATGCCGATGTCGGCATCACTGGTCTTGCCATAGCGGAGCGTGCTGACGCCGCGCGTGCTGCCGCGGATGCTGTCGTCCATGCGATGTGGGATCGGCGGCAGGCTTTCGAGCTCGAAGCATTTTCGCCGCGGGATGCCGTGCGCCGGGCACTAGCACTGCCTGTAGCGACGACTCTGATCGTCGACGCACCCGATAGCATCGGGGCCGGTGCGCCTGGTGACAGCGCGGCCGTGAACGAGGCGATCCTGGCCGAAGCGCCCGGCGTCGATGCCGCGGTCTATGTGGTCGATCCGGGCGCCGTTCGGCTGGCGGAAGATGGGGGTGTTGGGGCTGTTCTCAAGCTGACGGTCGGTGGCTGCCACGATCCTCGCTATTCGAGCCCGGTTGCTGTTACGGCCGTGGTCGAGAGCCTGCACGACGGCGACTTCGTCTATCGTGGCGGACCGGCGCGCGGCGGACGCGGGCGGCTTGGACGCGCGGCGGTGCTGAGGGTTGGTGGTTTGCGCATACTGGTCGCCACCAACGCGGTCTACGAATATGGCGACGAGCACTATGCGGCTTGTGACATCGACATTGGCAAGATGCGTCTCGTCTCATGTAAGAACCTGATGAACTTCCGTACGCTGCTCGGGCCGGGGCGGGATTTCGTCGTGGTGCATGGGCCGGGGGCCTCGCCCCTGCGGCTACAAGATGTCGCGTGGGCGCAGCGCAAGCGTCCGTTCTGGCCCTTGGATCAGGATGCCGAACCGGACTTCATCGAGCGAGACGGGGCGTTCGCAACAAGCTAACAAGCGGTCATTCGGATCGTCACTCGATTGTCAGGAACGTCATGTCTGGTTTGCCCCACTGCCCGAAGTGCAACAGCGAGCATGTCTACGAGGACGGGGCGTTGCTCGTCTGTCCGGAGTGTGCGCACGAGTTTGCGGCTGGTGCCGCGGCGGAGGCCGGTGACGACGATGGTCCGCGTGTGTTCAAGGACGCGAACGGCAATGTGCTCGCGGACGGCGATACGGTGACCGTCATCAAGGACCTGAAGCTCAAGGGATCCTCAACGGTCGTGAAGGCCGGCACGAAGGTGCGGAATATCCGCCTCGTCGATGGCGATCACGACATCGACTGCAAGATCGACGGCATCGGACCGATGCAATTGAAGACGCAGTTCGTGAAGAAAGCCTAGGGCCGTTCGCCTTTTCCCGGAAGCGCACTGGCCGCCTCAGGCGGCCATTTCGAGAATCTCGCGGATGTGGCTCGGACCGCCGATCTTGCGCGGATTTCTCGGCACCCAGGGCGTGAGCATGGACTGTTCGGCGATCCGCGCGAAATGTTCGGGGCCGACTTTTACGTCGCGCAGAGTCCGCGGCATGCCGAGCCCGGCGACGAAATCGGCGATGGCGTCGCCTGCCGCCTTTTCAGGTGTGCCCATTGCCGTGGAAACCAGCCGCTGGCGGTCGGCATTGGCGATGGCGTTCCAGCGCATGACCGCCGGCAGCATCACGCATGACGTGTGACCATGCGGGACGCCATGGGCTGCGCCGAGGACGTAGCCAATGCCGTGGCTTGCGCCCATCGGAACGCCACTCGCAAGGGGACCCATGGACAGCCAGGAACCGAGAAGGCAATCGAGGCGAGCGTCGAGATCGCGTGGATTGGCCTTGCTGCGATCGAGGCCGTTTTTCAGGAGAGCGATACCTTGGAGGCCCTGCGCGTCACCGTAGGGGTGGGCTTCGTTGGAGCAGACACCTTCCACGCAATGGTCGAGTGCGCGGATGCCGGTCGGGAGCCAGAGCCATTCAGGTGTGTGCACGGTGATCGCCGGGTCGAGGATGACGGCGCTCGGCATGACAGCAGGGTGACGGAACAATTCCTTGGTGCTGGTGCGTTCGTCTGTGACCCCGGACAAGGTGGAGAAGTCGCCGGCCGACAGCGTCGTCGGCACGCAGACTTGGCGTAGAGTCGGCGGCCGGATCGGCGGTACGACGCCGCCGACGACGCGAAGCTTGTCCATGTCTGGAGCTGAGCGGATATCGTTGGCAAGGCACAATGCGACCGCTTTGCCTGCGTCAGTGATCGAGCCGCCGCCGACTGTGACAATGAGATCAGCTATGGCACGGCGCACTTCGTCGGTCGCGGCGATGACGGCTTCTCTCGGTGTGTGAGCCGGGATCCGGTCGAACGTGCCGACGCAGCGCGCGCCGAGTGCGTCGCGCAAGCGCGCAATCTCATCTGTCTTGGTGTTGAGCGTGTTGGAGGCGAGTAGGAAGACGCGGCCCGCGCCAAGGCGGTCGACCTGTTCGAGCACCGCTTGTGCGGCAGGGCGTCCGAAAACGACCTCATCCATGCGGCCGAAGACCACGCGTCCTTGTTTCGTCATGCCGATCTGCTCCGTCCTGCAACCAATGTTACTTCTTCACGCCGGCCGCTTCGATGAGCGGTTCCCATTTTTGGATGTCCTTCTCGATCTGGGCTTTGAGGCCGTCAGGCGTCGAGGGGGTTGCGACCATGCCAAGTGGGGCGAGGCGTTCGATCGTGACCGGGTCTTTAAGCGCATTTGCTATGGCGTCGGACAGCATCGCCTGGAGGTCTTTCGACATGCCGGGCGGGGCGAAGAACGAAATCCAGCCGTTTGATTCAAACCCCTGGAAGCCTTGCTCTGCGAAAGTTGGTACGTCGTCGAACCCCGGAGCACGCTTGGAGCCGGACACAGCAACGATCTTGAGTTTGCCGGCCTTGTGCAGTTCCGCAAAGTCACCCGTGCCCGCTATCCCGAGCGGGATCTGACCGGCGAGCAGATCGTTCGCGACCGGCGCGCCGCCGCGCATCTGCAGCATGCGCATCTCAACCGAAGCTGCCTTGGCGAGTTGAAGTGCGTAGAGGTGCGGGATGCTGCCGGCGCCGGGGACACCGTAGACAGCTTTGTCGGTATTCGCCTTCAGCCACGCGAGTGTGCCTTTCAGATCCGTCGCGCCCGTCATAGGGCCAGTGGCGAAGGCAATCTGAAAGTCGGCGCCGCGGCCAAGCAGTGTGAAGTCCTTCAGCGGGTGGTACTTCGCGTCGGAGAAGGTGAGCGGGATCAGAACGGCGTTGACGATGTTGGCGACGAGGATGGTCGATCCGTCGGGGGTGGCGCGGGTGACTTCCTGAGCAGCGGTTCGGCCACCGGCGCCGGCCTTGTTTTCGATGATGACCGTGCGGCCGAGACTCTTCTCAAGTTGCGCGCCGACGAGGCGGGCGAGGATGTCGCCGGAGCCGCCTGCAGCAAATCCGGCGACGATCTTGATGGGGCCGTCCGGAAGTTTTGCCGTCTGAGCAAAGCCGGGTTGCGGCACACTTGCGAGCATGGCCAGCATTACGGCTGCGCGCCAGATCATCCACTTCATCGAAGCCTCCCCTCGCGGAATACGCACCAGCAAGGAGGCCCTTCGCGTGCCATCGAGTCAAGAAGGACGACGGCAGCAGCGAACAATTGGGCGAGCCTGCTCGATGGTTCGCAAGCTCGCACCAAGCTCTGGCTCAATCCCGGCGACGTCCTTCGCCGGGGCGTTCCCAATCGCGTTTGGCCCAAAAGTCGATGGTCTCATCGCGGAGGGTCGTATGGCAGTCTTGACGGCAGGAGATCCAGCTGCCGCCCGGTAGCCGGACTTCAAGGCCTTGGCGACCAAGTCTGGTTGGGGCGCTGATGCACTGCGTGTCGAAGCGGCTGCAAACTCTTACCGAGCCGTTTTTTGCGTCGGCAGGGGGCGACGTCGCCGCGATTGCAGCCAGGACGCCGGCGATGCAGGCAGCAGCGTGTACTTTTCTCACGACGGTACTCCTTCGATGAAAGCCTTCACGGGTAGAGACGATCCCTTGTCCAGGGGGATTGGGAATCGGGCCTTCTGAACACCACCCGGTCATGGAGGCGAAACGGGCGGTCGGCCCAGAACTCGATCTCGAGCGGCGTAATTCGAAAGCCGGACCAGTGTGGCGGGCGCGGGATATCGCTGACGCCGTGTTTCACAGTGTGTGCGGCGACCGCCTTTTCCAAGGCAAAGCGGCTTTCGAGCGGGCGTGACTGTTGGCTTGCCCATGCGCCGATGCGGGAGCCTCGGGGGCGCGATGCGAAATAGGCGTCGGCCTCTGCGGTATCTACCAGACTCACGGTGCCGCGGATGCGCACCTGACGCCGCAACGATTTCCAATGGAACAGCAGGGCGGCTTTGTGGGCTGCAAGGATTTCGCGCCCCTTGGCGCTTTCGTAATTGGTGTAGAAAACGAAACCGCGATCAGGGCCGCGTCCGACGTCGTCGAAGCCCTTCAAAAGGACCATGCGCGCATTTGGCATCCCTGCCGGGTCGACGGTTGCGACGCACATGGCGTTGGGATCGTTCAGTTCGTGTTTCTCCGCGTCGGCGAACCAACCGAAGAACAGGTCGAAAGGCTCTGCCGCCTCGCTGAAATCGGCCGCTTGGCGCTCCGCGTATGTGTCTTCTCGTGCCATGTGCTGCTGGTGTCCTCTCGGTGGCGTCCCATTCGCGCCTTTCGAGCATACGTAGTTGTAATATTAGACGGATCGGTTGCGAAAGGCTGTCACCTGGGTGACAGATCGCCAGACTTGCATGCCGGCCGTCTCGACGGGTGGAGCAATCACCGCTAGAAGGTGATCCTCCCGGGCACGATCGATCCGTGCCCGTCCGATCACATGGCCCGCGGATCGCAGGTCACCGGCGCCAAGCGCCCAGAGACAAGCTTTGATGGTTACCGAGCCACGGACATTTTGGCGCGCGCTGTATGAACTGTTCGCGGACTCCGGCTTCTCGATGGCCGGGGCCGTTGCCTTTTCATTTGTTCTCGCCTTGTTCCCGTTTTGCATCTTCTTGGGCGCCTTTGCGGGTTACTTTGGCGGCGAAGCGCTGGCGCAAGCAGCCATAGCTCAACTGTTCGAGGTCGTGCCTACGCCCGTTGCGCAAGTTCTCGAACCGGAAGTGCGCGCGGTTATGGGGCAAAGCCGCTTCGGTTTGCTGACCTTCGGTGCCTTGATCGCGCTCTTTTTCGCAACGAGCGCCATTGAGAGCCTGCGCGCTGCTCTCAATACGGCCTATCGCGTCAAGGAAACCAAATCATATCCCGTTTGCCTGCTGCAAAGCATGGTGCTGGTGTTGCTGTCGGCGCTCGGCATGCTGGCCATTGCCTGGGGGGTCGTGGTCGGTCCGCCGTTCATCAAGACGCTGCTCGATCCAGGTTGGCTTAGATGGCTGCTCGACCAGAGCTGGACCGCGCTTGCCATTCGCTATGCGATCGTGTTCGCCATCATCGGGATGCAGCTGCTGACTTATCATATGTGGCTTGCCGCGGGCCGGCGCCGCCTTCTGGACGTGATGCCGGGAGTGCTGCTGTCGATGGTGCTATGGCTGTTGGCGGCGAAGCTGTTCGCCAATTGGCTGCAGATCAACGACTACTCGCGGTTCTATGCGGGGCTGACACAGATCATGAGCGCGCTCGTCTTCTTTCAGGTAACGGCGATCATCGTCATCCTCGGTGCCGAACTCAATCGTGCGATACTCGAAGTGCGTGAGCGGCGAGAGGCTGTCATGGCGAAGGATGTGGAGGGGAGCGCCGCCGGCCACGGCACGCGGCCTTCGGTGTGATGACGATGCGGTTGCTCGGGGATTGTCGCATGTTTTGCCGCTGGCTCAGGCTCCTGCCCGGCATCGTCGTGCTGTTTATCGCGGCGTTCGCAGGTCTGAGCGCAGCTGGCGTCCGCGAGAGCCACGCATTCAGCATCGAATTCCAGGGGCGGGTGGTGAAACGCAGCCTCCTTGCGATCTACGACAGCAAGGCCGAGGGCGGGCCCGACAAGACGCGCTTGCACAAGCTCGCCGAGATGCCGCTCAACCACCTCGGCTACATGCTGGACTACCACGATATCCACCAGCCGTTGCCGACCGAGATCGGCAAATACCGCGCGATCATTACGTGGTTCGTCGAGCCGTTCCAGGACACGGCGCGCTATGTCGCTTGGCTCGACAAGGCGACGGAAGCCGGGCTCAAGCTCGTGGTGCTCGGCGAACTCGTGCCCAAGGAAAGCGACGAAGACGCCGTCGTTCTCAACCGCGTTCTCAACCGTATCGGTCTGCAATCGGCCAATAACTTCGTCGTGCTCACACAGAAGTCGCGCGTCGTCAGTGCCGATCCGCAGATGGTTGGCTTCGAACAAGCGATCGACAAGGCCCTGCCGGGGTTTCCGATCATTCTTGCCCGATCGGCGTCGATCCGGTCGCACCTTGTTATCGAAGCGCCGATCGGTGGCCAGCCGATGCAGTCGACTGTCGTCGCGACATCATCAGGTGGCGGCTATGCCGCGCAGAACTTTACATACTCGCTCGATCCAAACACCAATCGGCTGCAGTGGATCCTCAATCCATTTCAATTCTTCAAGCTGGCGCTGGGTGACGAGCGGTTTCCGATCCCCGACGTAACGACGGCTTCTGGGCGGCGGCTTTACTTCAGCCACATCGACGGCGACGGCTGGAACAACATCAGCGAAGTTGAGGAATACCGAGCGACGCAGGCACTTTCGGTCGAGGTCGTTACACGTGAGCTGATCGAGGCGTACCCGGATCTGCCGGTTTCGGTGGGGCTGATTGCGGCCGATCTCCAGCCGCTGCTCGGCGGTCTTCCGGGAGGGATAAAATTCGCGCGGCAGCTGTTTGCTTTGCGACAGGTCGAAGTCGCGAGCCATACGCACACGCATCCCTATCACTGGTCGTTCTTCGAGACCTATGATCGCGGCAAGGAAGAGGCGCTCGTCAAGGGCTATCGTCCGCCGGCGATGCCCGTGCGGGAGCGGTTCGCGGCGGCGCTGATGCGCGCTGCTGGCAAGACCTATTCGAACGCGCGTTACGATCCTTATATCGCAGGCTCGGACGATCTGCCGCGAACGTATCTGCGCACTCCTTTCAGTCTCGAGACGGAAGTGCTCGGCGCACTGCGCTTCACCGAGCAATTCGCGCCGTCCGGGAAGAAGGCGAAGCTCTATTTGTGGAGCGGCAATACATCCCCATTCGAAGCGGCCATCGCCGCGACGCGGAAGTCCGGTGTTCGCAACATGAACGGCGGTGATAGCCGATTTGACAAAGAGTATCCGTCAGTCGGCTATGTGCCGGCGATCTCGCGGCCGGTCGGCGCCGAACGGCAAATCTATGCCGTGAATTCGAACGAGAATACCTACACCAACGATTGGACGGGACCGTTCGGTGGGCAGATGATGCTGTCGCATACACTGCGCAACACCGATGTGCCGCGGCGGCTCAAGGCGTTCAACCTCTACTATCATATGTATTCGGGCGAGAAGCCGGCGTCGCTCAAGGCGGTGAAACACTTCCTGGATGAAGCGCGTTCGTCGCGGGTCGTGCCGATACCGGCCTCTGAGTATGCTGCGATTGCTGACGACTATTTCACGACAGAGATCGAGCAAGTCGATCTGTTTTCCTGGGCGGTCAAGAAGCGCGGTTCGCTCAATACGCTACGGTTCGACGAAGCCGATCATCTCGCCGTCGACGTGGCTGCAAGCGTGGGTGTTCTTGGGTTTGCGCGACACGAGGGCGCCATCTATGCGAGTCTCGACCCGGCTGCAGAGCGGCCGGTCGTCACGCTCAAAGCGGCCGGGCAAGGCGGGGACCGCGGCGAGGGACGTTCGTTGGCACTTGTCGAAAGCCGTTGGCGGTTTTCCGGAATGCGGGCCACGGATTGCGATCAGTCGGTGTCGGCGCAAGGGTTTGGTCCTGGCGAGATGGTTTGGCGCGGCAAGGCAAGCGCGCCCTACAAGGTCCGGGTCTCGCGTGACCAGCGTACGCTGACGGAAGAGATCCGTTGGACAGATACTGCGGGATTGCTTTCGCTCAATCTTGCGATCGATGCGATCGAGCCTGTTACGCTCCGGTTTACGTGCCATGAGTGATCGAGGGGCGGCACATGCGTGATATGGCGCGTCCAGGGAGTGAGACTGCGGTTGCTGGCCGTCTTGTACGATTAGTGGATACGCGCGCTTTCAGGGCCGTTCGCGATGTCTTGCGCTTCCGGCCGCATACGATCGTCATGGCGACGATTTTCGCGGGCGCGGTCGTGGTTGGCTTTTCCATCTTACCGGGAGAAAATGAGCGCATTGCGGCGCTAGAGCGAGACGGGCAGATGCGCCGCGCGCTGGATCTTCTGGAGACGAGGTTTGCCCGCGGCGAACGGGATCAGCGAACGCTGTTCCAGTTGCAGCGGTTCTACGAGTACTACGGCGAGAGCGACCGATCACGGCAGGTGCTCGAGCTGTTGGCGGCGCAGAGGCCACGCGACCCGTCGATCTTGCGCCAGCTCTCGCAGCTCTATCGTTCGATTCAGGACGAGGATGGCTACAAGACAGCGCTGCGCCGTCAGCTCGATCTCAGATATTCAGAACCGGTTTGCAAGGAACTGATCGGACTTCTGCGCCGTGATAGCGACTGGAGCGGCGAGCAGGCACTCATCAAGGAATGCCGCGACAACGGTTACCGACGTCTCGACGATCTTGTTCGTCTCGCCTTTCTCGAGGCAACCGATGGGCGGATGCCGGAAGCGGCTCGCATACTGTCAGCCGTCGACGACCGCCGATGGTTGCGTGAGGCGCCTGAGCGGCAACTTTTGTTCACGGCGCTCATCGAGAACAAGCAGGCGACTGAGGCGGCGCGGCGCGGCACTCGCTGGATGAAGGGCTTGCGCGATCCCGATATGACGATCGACCTCGTGTACAAACTGGTGGAGGCGGACCGTAACGACTTGGCCATCCAAATGGCCCGCGAGGTCGGCCAGCCGGGCGACGCCGTGTCGCTTACTGTCGGCGAGATCATGATCGACCAACAGCAGCAGTCTGCAGCGCGCGCCTTCCTCAGGGGGTGGCTCGATCAGAATCGCGGGATGGATCTTGAGCTCGCGGCCCGTTTCATTGCCGCGGCGGTTGACGCCGACGATATCGGGCTTGCCATGGACGGTGCGCGCCGGTTCGGCCTCGCCCGATTGGAGCAGCAGCAACTCGGGATGTTGGGGCTTATCC